>NZ_CP127407.1:2216153-2523846 GCF_030291075.1 Stenotrophomonas sp. 57 | reverse complement strand
AGACGTTGCGGGTCGCGCGCATCGCGGGCGTCGCGACGTGGTTCGGCGGCGAGGCGCGTGGTGCTTTGCTGCACGCGGCTGGTGGCACCGGCGTTGGCGCGGGCATACGGGGACGCAGGAGCAACCTGCGCCGCGGCGGCCTGGCGCTGCTGCAGGCGCGTGCGGATCTGCGCGGCCTGTTGCTGGATGCTGTGCTGGGTGTCCTCGTTGAGGTTGGCCTGCTGGACCAGGCGCTCGGCGGTGGCGACATCCCCGCGCAGTACCGCCCACAAGGCAAGGTTCGCGGTGGCCTTGGCATTGCCCGGCGACAGTTCCAGTGCCTTGGCAAGTGGCTCGCGCGCCTGCTCGAAGCGGCCGGCGCGCAGGCGTGCGTAGCCAAGATCACCCAGGTAATCGGTGTTCAAGGGCTGCAGCTGCGTCGCCCGCGCCAGTGCCTCCTCACTGCCGCGGTCGTCATCACGTCGCGCAGCGATCAGGCCCAGGCCGTGCGCGGCTGCAGCGGCCTGCGGGCTGCTGGAAAGTTCCCGGTACAGGGCGATGGCCGCGTCGGCCTGGCCGGTCTCGCGCAGGGCGTCGGCCTGCAGCAGGCGCAGCGCCGGCGGATCGCCGTAGCGCTGGCGGAAGGCGTCGACGTGGGCCAGCGAGGCATACCACGCACCCTGCTGCTGCATGCGCCCGATCAGTTCCAGGTAGGCATTGCGGCTGTCCTGCGGTGCCGGTTCGGGCGCGGCCAGGCTGGGCGCGCGCAGGTACTTCGGCGTGGTCGATGCGCAACCACTTGCGACGGCGGCGAGGGCAAGCAACAGGCAGGAGGTACGCAGGGCAGGCATCAGGGCGATCCCATCTTGGACATGGTGGTGGCCAGCGCGACCAGCGCCGGGCCGGCAAGAACCAGCATCAGCGCTGGCAGCAGGGTCAGCATCATCACCACGGTCATCTTCACCGAGAGCTTGCCGACCTTTTCCTTCAGGGTGTTGCGGCGCTGTTCGCGCAACCGGATGCTGAACTGCCGCAGCGGTTCCTGCACCGCGCCGCCATGCGCGTGGACCTGCAGGATCAACTGCATCAGGCTGGTCAGGTCGTCATCCGCATAGACCTCACTCAGGCGACGCAGGGACTGCGCGCGGGTACGGCCATGGGTGTAGGCGACGTTGGCTTCCTGCAGCTCGCCGCCGAGCACCGGCAACGCATCGCGCAGCTTGTCGCCCAGCGTCTGCAGGCTCTGGTCCATGCTGAACCCCACGCCCTGCAGCAGGCGCAGCAGGTCGATAAAAAGGGGCAGCTCGTTGTCGACCGCGCGTCGCCGCCGCTTCACCCACGAAGAGAGGATGAACTTCGGCAGCAGCAGGCCTGCTGCGAGCGCACCGATCACGACCATCATCTTGGCCAGCCCCTGGGCGCTGCTGAATGCCAGGGCCAGCGCCAGCACCAGCACGCCCAGCAGCAGGCGCAGGCCAAGATAGATGGCGGTGCCACGCCGTGTGTTCCAACCCGCCAGGTCCAACAGCAGCCGGTCTTCATTGGCCAGCAGCGCGGATTCCAGGCGGCCGCCACTGAGCGCGCGCCCGAAGCGTTCCAGCCAACCCAGCGAATCACGGCGCGCGGCCTCCGTGTCGCGCATCTCATCCCGGGGTTGCAGTGCGGTCTTCAAGGTGGCCGAGGTGCGCTGTTCGCGGTGGCTGCGGACCCATCCGGCGATGCCCAGCAGGGCAACACCGGCGGCCAGCACCAGCAGGGACAGCGCAAACCAGGTGCTGGCACTCATCGGGCACCTCCGTGGTGGATTCGGGTGGTCATAGCGATTTGGCCAGGCGATAGAGGAGGAAGGCGCCAAGCAGCTCCAGCCCAAGCGCGATCAGCAGGATCTTGTGACCCAGCGGATCGTGCAGCACCGGCTGGAAGAACTCAGGGCTGGAAATCGCCATCAGCACCGCGCTGGCCGGTGGCAGCAGGCCCAGCACCCAGGCGGACATGCGCGTTTCCGACGTGGTCGCGGCCAGCTCCTGCTGGGCCTGCTCCAGGTCGCGCATGAAGTCGCCCATGCGCTGCAGGATCTGATCGGAGCGTCCGCCGATGCGGACGCTGACGCCGATCACCACGGACAGTACCTTGAGCACGTCCATCCGGTAGGGCTGTGCCGCCAGGCCGAGGGCACGGTCCAGGTCCATGCCGCTGCGTGCGTAGCGCACGGTGGTGTCCAGCAGTCCACGCAGCGGCGCGCTGGTCTGCATTGATGCCACCTGGAACGCCGCCTGCAGGCTGTTGCCGAGTGCGGTCAGCCGCACCAGGTTGTCGAGGAAGTCGGGCAGCTGGTGCAGCAGCTGTGCACGCAGTTTCGTGGTGCGGCGCATGACCCACAGCCAGCAGCCCAACAGGTACAGCAGCAGGGTCAGGGGGAACATCCACGCAGTGCCGAGCCTGAGTGTCGCCACGACCGAGAGCACCAGCCCTGGCACCAGCATCATGATGGGCAGCTTCCAGCCCGTCTGCAGGCCCGCACGTTGCAGCAGGCCATCCAGCGGCAACACCCGGCGCCCGGCACTTGCCGGTCGCGCCGCGTCGTTGGCGGCGGCCACGGATGCCCCGGCCGGCGCGCCACCACTGGCACTGCCGCGCGCCAGCTGCTGCTCGGCGTGCTGCAGCGAGGCCAGGCGCTGTTCGCGGTTGCTGGCGGTGCCCCACAGCCACACCGCCAGCGCCAGCAGCACCGAAATGATGCTCAGTACACCCAGCAGCAGGCCTGTGCCCATGCTCAGAAGTCTCCGTACAACGATTCGCGCAACTGCTGGCGGAACGGTTCCAGCTTGTGCGAATGCGGATGGAAGCCCAGTCCGATCCAGCGATCGGTTTCCTTGCCGTTGCCGTCGATCTGCAGTTCGTGACGGAACATCTCCTGGGTCGTGATCAGGTTGTCGCTGACACCGGTGATTTCCGTGATCGAGACCAGCACGCGCCGGCCGCTGCCCAGCCGCGAGATCTGCACGATGAAGTCGATGGCGCTGGCGATCTGCCGGCGCAGGCTGTCCTCGCTGCCCTGGAACCCGGCGAAACCGGCCAGCATCTCGATGCGGTAGAGGCAGTCACGGGGCGAGTTGGCGTGGATGGTCGCCATCGATCCATCGTGGCCGGTGTTCATGGCCTGCAGCATCTCCAGCACTTCGGCACCACGCACCTCACCGACCACGATGCGGTCGGGGCGCATGCGCAGGCTGTTGCGGACCAGGTCGCGGATGCTCACCGCGCCATGGCCTTCTGCACCACCGATGCGGCTTTCCAGGCGGACCACGTGCGGGTGGTTGAGTGACAGCTCGGCGGTGTCTTCGACCGTGATCACGCGCTCGTTGGGCGGCACGTAGCTGGCCAGGGCGTTCAGCAGCGATGTTTTGCCCGAGCTGGTGCCGCCGGACACCAGGATGTTGCAGCGTCCCAGCACCATCGCCTTCAGCAGCGCCTGCATCGGCGCATCGAAGGTGCCCTTGGCCAGCAGCTCGTCGGGGGTGAACGGGTCCTTGCGGAACTTGCGGATGGAGACCATCGGCCCATCCACCGCCAGCGGCGAGATGATCGCGTTGAGGCGGCCGCCGTTGGGCAGGCGCGCGTCGACCATCGGATTGGAGTCATCGAGGCGGCGGCCCAACGGCGCGAGGATGCGGCGCAGGATGCGCAGCAGATGGGTGTCGTCGGTGAAACGCTGGGTGGCGCGCTTGAGCTGCCCGCCCTGCGAGACGTGCACATCCTTGAATCCGTTGATCAGGATGTCTTCGATGGTCGGGTCATGCAGCAGGTCGTCAAGCGGGCCGAAGCCGGTCAGCTCCTTGACCAGTCCTTCGGCCACCACCTGCATCTCCTCTTCGTTGATCGGGATGCGCCATTCCTGGATGAAGTCCACCGTCTGCACCTGCACCCAGCGGGCGATGGTGTCAGGCGCCCAGGAATCGATGTCGATGCGCTCGTCTTCGATGCTGTTGAGCAGGTGCTCATGCGCGGCCGACAGCACCTTCTGGTACTGCTCGGTCTGCGCGAACGGCAGGTGGCCCGGGGCACTGTCGGGCAGCGCCGGGCGGGTGGCGGCATGCGGGAACGGGGTTACCTTGTCTTCCATTGCGATCCACCCAGGGCAAGGGAGAGTCTTTCCCGCAGGCCATGGGCCTGGACCGGGACGGCAGCCGGATCCAGGCGCGACACGAGCGGGGCGAGGGCACGCAGGTAGGGGTCGCGCGGTGCGTCCTGCAGCAGCAGATGTCCCTGGCTGGCGGCCAGGCGTACGCGCGGGCGTTCGGGCAGCGTGGCCAGCAGTGGCACTTCGAATCGGCGTGCGATCTGTTCGGGGCTCATGCCGCTGCTGTCGTCGTGGCGGTTGATCACCAGCTGCAGGCGCTTCTCGCGTTCACGCTGGCCGGCCAGGTGCTTCAAGGCCTGGTCGAGCGATACCAGCGTGGCGATCGAGGGGTCCGTGACCAGCCAGATCTCGTCGGCCTGGTCCAGCAGCAGGGGCGGCAACTGCCGCAGCGGGCAGCCACCGGCATCGCACAGCACGCTGGCGAACACGCTGCGCAGGCGCTGCAGCAGTGCACCCGGGTCCGAGGGCGGCACAGCATCACTGCCGCTGGCGCGGTCGAGCAGCACCAGGCCGGTGTCATGGCGGGCCATCGCGGTGCGGGCAAGGGTGGCGTCGATGCGGCTGGCGTTGCGCAGGGCATCTTCGTAGTGGAAGCGGCTGTCCAGGTTGAGGTACAGCGCCAGGTCGCCGGACGGCTGCGCCAGTTCCATCAACAGGCCGTCCTGCTGCAGAGCCTCGCCCTGGGCCAGCGTGCGGGTCTGCTGGGCCAGTACCGAAAGATGCGCGGCAAGGGTGCTGGTGCCGACCCCGGCACGCACGCCGAGCAGGACGATCAGGCGCGCCTTGTGCGCATGCTGCGCGGTGGCGGCGGGACGCGGCGACAGGGCCCGTCGCAGCGCCGCTTCGATACCGATGTTGTCGCTGTCCAGATCCAGCACATCGCGCAGGCCGGCGCGCAGGGCGATCACCACGCCCTCGACCTGGCCGACGCTGGTGGCGCCGACCGCGACCAGGGGCAGGTCCGGCTGGGTCTGCTGCAGCTGCTGCGCCAGCAGGCCGGAGGCTGCCGCGTGTTCCGGACGGAAGTCGAGCAGCACCAGGCTCTGTGGGCCGCGCTGCAGATCCTGTGCGGAGGTCGGCATGCTGCTGTCCTGCCAGTGCAGGATGGTGGTCGGCGGCAGTTTCGCCGCCAACCGGGGCAGCAGTTCTCGATCCATTCCGTACAGGACCAGATTCATCGGCGGTCCTTGCGGATGCAGCGGCTGGGCGGTGGCGTAGGGCATGGGCGTGGTATCGCAGGCATCATGGAATCAGCGTGAGAAGCCAGGTACCGGGTCCTGGCTGATCGGGCCAAGCAGCCAGGACCCCCACTCGGGAAGGTTCGGCCTGGCCTCGCGTTCGCCGGGCAACGGCAGCTCGGTGTTGCGTGCCAGCGGCTGCACCAGCCGCGGCGTGACGATGATCACCAGCTCCTTGTCCTGTCGCTTGTAGTCGAAGTTGCGGAAGAATGAACCGATGATCGGCAGGTCGCCAAGCAGGGGGATCTTGCCGACGTTGGAGACGACATTGGAGCTGACCAGGCCACCGATCACGAAGCTCTCGCCGTCGCCCAGTTCGACCGTGGTATCGGCACGGCGCGTGGTGATCGATGGGATCTGCACGCCATTGAGGGCAATGGCGTTGCTGTAGTCCAGATCACTGGCTTCCGGTGCAACCTTCAGCGCGATGCGGTTGGGGGCCAGCACCGTCGGGGTCACCGTCAGGCCGATGCCGAACGGCTTGTAGGTGATGGTGGTGGTGCCCAGTCCCTGCGGCTCGAGGATCGGCAGTTCGCCGCCGGCCAGGAAGCTGGCGCTCTGGCCGGACAATGCGACGAGGGTGGGTTCGGCCAGCACGCGCGCCATGCCGTTGCTCTGCAGCAGGTCGACATCGGCGTTCCACAGGCCCTTGGTCGAGCCGAACACCAGCCGGAACGCTGAAGAAATGGGCGATTCGGCCTCATTGCCGGAGTTGCCTTCCTGCATGCCGGGCAGGATGCCGGTATTGCCCGGCAGCTGGCCACCCGGGCGGGCGAAGCCATAGGCGAAGTTGCCGTTGCGGTTCTGGAAGCTGATGCCGATCTGCTTCAGCGCCGTCTTGTTGAACTCGACCACCTTGACCTCGACCTGGACCACGCCGCCGCTGCTGACCGTCGACGCATCGGCCAGCAGCCCGTCCTTGCCCAGCGCCATGGCGGCGGTCTTCTGTTCCTGCATGTGCGAGAGCATGCTGTCGGTGCTTCCCTGCAACAGGCCCTGGTTGTCCTGCTGGGTGAACACCAGCCCATTCGCGCTCGCGTCTGCTGCGCCCTGCACGGCACTCTGTACGCGCACCTGCATGCGTTGCGGCTCGGGCTGCTTGCGGTGCCAGAGCAGGAGGGTGGTCGTACCCGGTGCCTTTCCGACCAGCAGCGCCTGGCGCTGCCCACGCAGCATCACGATGTCGGCGACGCCCGGATCGGCGATGGCCACCCGTTCCAGGTCGGCCGGGAGGGTCCATGGGCGCTGCTCACGCGCCTGCAGCACCAGATCGTCGGCGGCCACGCCTGTCGCCGGAGCCAGCAGCACCAGCAGCAGGGCCAGCCAGCGCTGGCGGGGGGAGGGGCGTGGACGGCGGCGGCGTTCGGTCATGGATGCACTCGATGCAGGTCAAAGGGAACCACGAGGGGCGGAGCTGTCGCCACGGATGATCTCGATGCCCGACGCACGCGGTGCGCTGCGTCGAGCCGCCGGCGCACGCGCCGGAGTCTCCGGGTTGCTGCGGGCCGGCGTGTTGCCGCGGCCGGCCAGAGCATCGCCATCGATGCCGGCGAAGGCATGGTTCTCCGGCCGCTGCAGCGCGAGCTGCTGTTCGGCGTCTAGGCCACGCAGGGGATCGATCACCCCACGCGCCTGTGGAAACAGTGCAAGGTCGGGTTGCCCCGTGTCAGCCGGGTTGCGCAGGGCCAGGAACAGCTTTCCCTGCTGCGCACCCAGCAGCAGCCGGTTGGCATCGGCCACCGGCACTGCCAGCACCGCGCTGCGTGCCGGCTGGGTGGCCTCGTTGCCCGAGGCATGGCTGCTGCCATTGCCGGTGATGTCGGCGGCGCGGGGGTCGTTGCGGGTATCGCCTTCGTTGCCGGCGATGGCATCGCCGGTGACCGGCGCGATGTCCTGTTGGCCGTAGCTGAGCACGCGCAGCCGTGACAGCAGCAGTCGGGTCTGCGCCGCCTCTGCCGGACCGCTGGCGTTGGGCTGGGCATTGCGCAGGTTGAGGAAGACATCCACGAAATCACCCGGCAGGATGCGGTTTCCGGCGCCGACCAGTTCGTCCACCGGCACGGCCAGGGCGCGCTCACCCGCACGCAGCTGCAGCGAGAAGCCTTGGGCCAGCGCGCTGCTGCTGATGGCGGTGCCTTCGGCAATGTCCTGCACCGGGACCTTGCCGACCACGGCGGAGATGCTGGTGGCGGCACCTGCCACTGGCGTGGTCCGCTGCGCCAGGCGCAAGCCGTTGGCGGTGATCGGTTCACCCGCAGGCAGGCGGGCGACAGCCTCGACCACGGTGATCGCCTGGGCTTCGCTGTGGGCGACGGGGGCGGCCGTCGCTGGCGCGGCCGGTTTGCGCCCTATCATCAGGGCGATCACGGCCAGCAGCACGGCCAGCCCGATCAGGGCGACGGCAGCGATGCGGGTCAACTTGAGCATGGAACCGTCTCCTGTACCGATCGTCAGTTGCCGCTGCCGAGGTCGAGCTGGGCGACCGCGACACTACGGATGGGAGCCTGCATCACCCACTTGTAAAGCGTGGCGGTGCCAGGCAGGAAGGGATGGCTGGCGTAGTCATAGCTGACCGTCACCGTCATGCACTGGGCCGTGGCCAGGCCGACGCAGGGAGACTGGGCAGAGACCACGATGGCGTTGCTGCCGCCGTTGCTGCAGTCCACACCCTGACCAGAGAAGTTCAACAGCCACTGCATCGAGCTGCGGGCGGCGACGCAGGCGGCGGTGCGCCGTTCATTGGCGCTGCCATAGCGCAATGAAGCGCGCGCGCCCTCGGCCGAGGCCGTCGCCAAGGTCTGTTGTGCGGCCATGATCATCACGCCGGAGAACGTGAACAACAGCAGTGGCAGCAGGCCCAGCATCAGCATCAGCGCGAATTCGATGCTGGCCACGCCCCGTTGGTGCCGTGGATTGCGGATGTTCATGCCATGCCTCCATAGACGCTTGCCAGGACCCAGCCGATGCCGGCGATGGCCAGGTAAGCGGCATAGGGGATGCCGCGCCGGCCTTGGCGGGCCGCCTGCATGTCACGCAGGGCCGGGTGCGATTGCCACAGGCTGCTGGCGCGGTTGACCTGCATCTGAAGGCCACCGGGCAGCATCACGCCCAAGCGGCGGCCAGCAATGATCAGCGCTGCGTGCAGTCCCGCCGCCAGGCTGGCCACTACCCAGATCGGCAGCAGCGCCTTCCAGCCCAGCAGCAGGCCCAGCACCGCGAAGAACTTGACGTCGCCGGCGCCCATCCAGCGGATGGCGTAGAACGGCAGCAGCGCCACCAGCCCGAGCGCCGCGCCGGCTGCGTGGGCACGCCACGGCTGGCGCGGCGCGCTGAACTGCCCCGCGATGATCAATGCGATGGCAATCACGGCCGCAGACAACAGCCAGGTATTGGGCACCCGGCGGGCATACAGATCGCTGATGGCGATCCGCAGGCACAGGCCGATGGCCAATAGTCCCAGCACAGTCATCGCACACTCCGTCGCCCGTCACTGGACGCTCTGCTGTTGCCCCGTGCAGGCCCCCCGCATTGCGACAGGGAAGTGCCTGCGTACCGGCTCAGCCGCCGGTTGCCGGCGCGGACCCGGAGGCCTTGGTGGCAAGGTCGGAGAGATTCTTGAACAGCGTTTCGAAGAACCCCTTGATCTCCTTGTTGCCAACCGCGATGAGGATGCCGGCGATGACGGCGGCCAGCAGCCCGTACTCGAGTGCGGTGACACCATCTTCTTCCTTCAGGAACTTGCGGATGGATGCGTTCATGGCCTTGTCTCCCTCTACTTGTTGCCTGCAGATGCAGGACACCTGTTGGGCGTTGGCCCGGCTCCGCCGGGATCGTCCGTGGGCCCCGCACGTCCTGGCGGGGAGGCATGACGGGTCATGACCCGCCATACTCATGCTGGGCGATCAAATCCGGGGAAAGTGCCGGCCGCAATATCGCAACCACGCGGCGTGGCGCCGGTGATCGATTCGTGCTGCGATACGGTCGTGGTCATGCGCTCCCCCAGGTGTGGCCGTTTTCGCTGGCCGGATCACCGTGTTATCGACTTTGCCTGAATGGCGGTTGGCTGCAACCGGAACCTATATGCAAATTCGGCAGAATTCGCCGAACCCTTAAGTGGTCAGGCGGTTTCTGTGACGCATGGCCGTTTGAAGGCAAAACGATTCATCGAGGTGCAGATAATGTGATGCTGCAAATGCCGCATGCGAAAGCCGTGCCACTGGCAACCACATTTTCTTCACCTGTGTATCTATTTTCTTCAGTCCAGTAAGTGGGTTTACCGTGAGGGATTATCGGGCATACTCGCTTTCAAGCTGTGGCTTTTACCAGGTCTGGTCGCGGGGCATCGGTCGCACCCAGCCGGGCGACGGCGCAGGTTTCTGGAGTGGTGTGGCCCTGTAAGGCAGTGGGGGCCACGGCATGTGGCGGATCAACGGGGGGACGACACTGTCATGGTCGATGGTGGGGTGGGAGACAGCGACGACGGCGGCCTGCGATCAATCGATCTGGCGACGCTGAGCGGCGTATTGCGCGTGTGCGATGTCGAACTGCTGCTGCTCGATGGCAATGGGCCGCGCGCGGCATTCGCTTCACGCGTGCATGAGGAGGCCTTGTTCTGCAGTATCAGCTGCGGTTTCCATTGCCGCGGCCGTTTCATGCTGCCGCCTGACTGGGCGATGCTCGGTTACCTGCACGCGACCGATGAAACGCTGAGCTGGTGCCACGGCGTGCCACTCACGCCGGGGATGGCATTGACCGTGATGCCCGAAGGCATCAGCGAGTTCACACTGAGCCCGGGTACGCACATGACCCTGATGCTGGTGCCGGTCGCGCGCGTGCAGCGCAAGCTGACCGAACTGAGCCTGCGCAGCACGCCACCTGCGGGCCAGGCGCTTTCCCTGTTCAATCTGGCGAATGATTCGGCGCCACTCGCCCAGCATTATCAGCAGCTGCACCTCCAGCTTGGGCGGGGAGCTAGTCTGCAGACTGAAGAAACCGAACAACTGCTGCATGAGCACGTGCAGGCCCTGCTCGGTGCAGGGGCTGCGGATCGTCCCGGCTGCAGCCGTGCGCGGCGCACGCATTATCTCATCGCGCAGCGGGCGGAAAACTTCATGCGGCTCAACCTGCGCCGGAACATCTACATGAACGAGATATGTGATGCCGCTGGTGTCAGCGAACGTGGCCTGCGTTATGCCTTCGAGGATCTGTTTGGAACCTCGCCCAACCGTTACCTGTCCATGCTGCGCCTGTGCGCAGCCTGCCGCAGCCTGTCGATGGCCGACTCCAGCCGTCGTTCGGTGAAGGCGATCGCCCTCAGTTGTGGCCTCTGGGACCTCTCTCGTTTCGCCGACAACTACCGCAAGGTCTTCGGCGAACTGCCCCGCGATACGCTGATGCGCGCCCCCGCGCAGATTGGGCAGCCGGCCTGAGCCAAGCGCCGCAAGGCTTCCGGTGCGGTTTCTGCCGGAATTGCCTATCCGCTTGCCGATATCGTTGCCGCTTCTGCATAGCCCGCTGCCGAATCCGGCCGTGGATTTGCCGGAATGCGCGATTGCTGTGCCGGAATGAAGTGCGCCACCGCTGCTGCGAGCGTTGAAATGTCAGTCACCTGCCAAACGGCAAGTCCACTGACATTCCAGTTGTTCGCCTACGGGGGAAGTGCTCATGAATCGCATCTACCGGCGTGTATGGAACCGCCAGCTCAATGCTCTGGTCGTGGCCTCGGAACTGGCCACCGGCGACAGCGGTGGCAGTGCCGCGCGTGATCCGCGCGCCTTCCTGCTGATGCCCACCACTCTGGCCCTGGCCCTGCTGTGCGGGCTGGCCAGCGGCCACGCAGGCGCCTCGGAATCCAATCAGTCGCTGCGGGACCTGCAGGCCCTGGCTGCGAAGTACGCGCAGCCGATGCCGGTCAAGGTCGATGCCGAGGTGGCCCTGGCCGCTGCCGCAAGCCAGGCCCAGAGCAGCCCGGCAATCAGCGCGGATGCGCGCGTCGGCCTGCAGTTGAGCACCGCGTCGTTGCCGTTGGTGCGTGACGTGCTGCCAGCTACGGTGCAGGTAAAGGTGGCCGCAAACGCGGCGCCGAAGCAGGTCGCCGTCCCAGGGCTTGCTGCCGATGTCCGCGCGAAAGCCAACATCGGCCTTGGCGGTGCGCAGGTGGCTTCAATTGATACCGGTGCAAAGGCGGCCGCCGGGATCAGCGGCGCGCCGGCAGGTGCACTGCGGGGCCTGCAGGCTTCGGTCGATGGGGCGCTGGATTCGAAGCTGAAGGTGGCAGGCCATCAGATCGACGCCCAGGGCCAGGCCAAGGCGACGGCAGCGGTCACGCTGCCCGCCAAGGAGGAGCTGCCGGGTGAAATCCATGATCGTGCGATCACGGCTGCCTTCGATACCGGGGTCGCCGGCAAGGTGCGCGTGCAGGCACCGGATGGGCAGGAGGTGGTCGCCGACCGCAACCTGAAGCTGGCAGGCCAGGCGACGATTGCGGCACAGAACAGCGCGCTGGGTGTCGGTGGCCTGGTGGGCGGGGTGGTCGGTTCTGCAGGGAACGCAGTGGGCGGTGCACTGAATGGCACGGTCGGCACGGTCGGTGGCGCAGCCGGCGGAACCCTCAATGGCGCAGTGGGTGCCGTCGGTGGCACGGTCAACAACACCGTCGCTGCGGTGGGCGGCACCGTCGGGACCATCGGTGCTGCAGTTGGTGGCGTGCTCAACGGCGCGACGGGCGTGGTTGGCGGCGCAGGCGGTGCCCTGGGTGGCACGCTCAACACGGCCGTCGGCGCAGTGGGCGGAACCGTCGGCACGGTCGGTGGCGCAGTCGGCGGAACCCTCAACGGCGCAGTGGGTGCCGTCGGTGGCACGGTCAACAACACCGTCGCTGCGGTGGGCGGCACCGTCGGGACCATCGGTGGTGCAGCTGGTGGTGTGCTCAACGGCGCGACGGGCGCAGTCGGGGGAACTCTCAATGGCGCAGTGGGTGCCGTCGGTGGCACGGTCAACAACACCGTCGCCACGGTGGGTGGCACTGTCGGGACTGTCGGTAGTGTGGTTGGTGGTGCGCTCAACGGTGCGACGGGCGCAGTCAGCGGCGTGAGCGGAGCCGTCGGCACGGTCGGTGGCGCAGTCGGCGGAACGCTCAACGGTGCAGTTGGCGCCGTGGGTGGCACGGTCGGTGCAGTAGGCGGCACCGTTGGCGGCGCGCTCAATGGCACGGTCGGCAACGTAGGGACCGCCGTGGGCGGTACGCTCAACCCTGCTGTCGGTGCGGTTGGCGGAACACTCAACGGTGCAGTTGGCGCCGCGGGTGGCGCGGTCGGTGCAGTGGGCGGCACCGTTGGCGGCGCGCTCAATGGCACGGTCGGCAACGTAGGGACCGCCGTGGGCGGTACCCTCAACAACACCGTCGGTACCGTCGGCACGGCGGTGGGCGGCCTGCTCAATGGCGGCACGGGTACCGGCACCGGCCTGGGCGGCCTGCTCGGCAACACGCTTGGCAATGTCGGCAGCGCCGTGGGCAACCTGCTCAACGGCAACCTCAATGGCACCCTTGGCAACCTGGGCACTGCGGTGGGTGGCCTGGTCAGCGGCACGCTGGGCGGCCTCGGCCTGACCAAACCGTCGGCCATTCCGCCGACCAGCCCGAAGGCGCCGGCGGCGGCTGATCCGAATGCGGGCCTGATCATCGGCACTGGCGGCCTGGTCGGCAATGTCGGCCAGCTGATCGGGCCGACCACCACCAGCCTGTTTGGTGGCGATGGCTACCTGAGCAACGGCAACCTCAAGCTCAGCAACGCCAATGTGATGCAGACCTATTCGACGGTCAACGTGCTGGGCCTTCCGGTGGTCAATCTGTCGCCGGTCGGCAGCACCCTCAATGGCCTCGGCGGCGCCGCCACCGGCGGCAGCTCGCACCTGACACTGATTGGTGGCGTCACCTCCGACAGCTACATCTACAACATCAACAACGGCAACCCGGGTGGCCTGCTGGGCCTGCTGCTGCCGAAGGATTCGCCCGCCTGGGCGGCCAAGTGCCTGGACATCGCCCTGGCCGACATCTCGTGCTGGGCGGTCAACGCCGCACAGGACTACCAGGTGCTGATGGGTGACGGCGCGTTCGCCAACGGTTCGAAGGAAGTGGTGATCGGCGCCAATGCGCGTCACGAGCTGCCGAAGGTTGACGCCAACGTCGCCTTCCCGGGTGATGGGGTCAACGACCCGAGCAACCCGACCGGTGTGCCGACCGCCGACTACGCTGCGCGCATGGGCCACTCGGTGATCGTCGGTGACAGTGCCGTGGGTACCGCCAACGGCCAGACCCTGCTGGGTGCTGAAGCCACCTCCAACCAGGCCAATTCGGTGGCCCTGGGTTACCGTTCGGCGGCACTGCGTGGCGCACAGGCCAGCTACACCGCGTACGGCCTCACTGCACCGCAGGTCTCGGCCGGTGAAGTCTCGGTGGGCACCGCCGGTGGCGGCGAGCGCCAGATCACCAACGTCGCGGCCGGCAGCGTCAACACCGATGCGGTCAACGTGGCGCAGTTGAAGGGCGCGATCAGCCTGATCAACGGCGTGGCCGATGCTGCGGTGACCTACGACCTGGATGCCGGCGGCAATCCGGATTATCGCCGCGTCACCCTCGGCGCCGGCACAGGCACCACCACCATCGGCAACCTCGCTGCCGGTGCGGTTACCGCAGGCAGCCTGGAAGCGGTCAACGGTGGGCAGCTTGCGGCGACCAACACGGCCATCGCCAGCTTCTTCGGCGGCCGCGCGGCCTTCGATCCGGCCAGCGGCGCCTTCACCGCACCGCTGTTCGAGATCAGCGCGATCTCCACCACCGGTGCCATTGCCAAGGGCCTGTACGAGAACGCCACCGATGCGTTCGCTGCGGTTGATGGCTCGCTGGTCAATCTCAACACGCAGATCACCGACATCCGCAATGGTGGAACCAAGTACCTGCGGGTGAACTCGACCGGTACCGAAGCGTTGGCGACCGGTACCGATTCGATCGCGGTCGGTACCAATGCCCGCGCCACTGCCGCCAACAGCATCGCAGTGGGCGCCGGCAGCCTTGCCGATCGTGCCAACAGTGTGTCCATCGGTGCGGCCGGTACCGAGCGCCAGGTCACCAACCTGGCCGCCGGCACCGCGGCCACCGATGCGGTCAACGTTGGCCAGCTGCAGGCATCGGAGCAGGGCGCGCTGCGCTATGACCTCAACGGCGATGGCAGCGTCAACTACGCCAGCGCCACGCTGGGCCAGAGCGGCACCGCCACCACCCTGCGCAACCTCGGCCCCGGCCAGGTCAGTGCCACCAGCAGCGAAGCGATCAACGGTGCCCAGCTGTTCGCGGCCAACCAGGCCGTGGCCACCCACCTGGGCGGTGGCGCGGCGGTCGACGCCAGCGGTGTGCTGATGGCGCCGACCTATTCGATCAACAACATCGCCGCCAACGGTACGATCACCAAGGGCAGCTACAACGACGTCGGCACTGCCTTCGACGCGGTCAGCAATTCGCTGGCCAACGTCGCCGACCAGGCCGGTGAGATCGACAAGCTGGCCGTGAAGTACGACGTCGATGGCAGTGGGAACGTGATCAACAGTGTCTCGCTGAAGGGTACCGGCACCGGTGCGGTGAAGGTGACCAACGTCGCCGCCGGCAGCATCCTGGCCGGCAGCAGCGATGCCATCACCGGCGACCAGCTGTTCAGCACGAACAGCACCGTCGCCAACTACTTCGGTGGCAGCACCGCCTACAACGGCACCACCAACCTGTGGACCGCACCGACGTTCAGCATCTCCAGCATCGCCACCGATGGCACCTTCACCAGTGGCGACTACAACAATGTCACCGCTGCATTCACTGCGGTGGACGGCTCGCTGAAGGTCCTCAACCAGCGCATCTCCAACGGCGGTGGCAGTGCCTACCTGGCGGTGAACTCGACCGCGGCGGCGGCGACTGCCGCTGGCGCCGAAGCGGTGGCGGTCGGCCCGCAGGCCAGCGCGGCCGGTGCCAACAGCGTGGCGGTCGGCAACGGCGCCAGCAGCAGTGCCGGCAACAGCGTGGCGCTGGGTGCCGGTTCGGTGGCCAGCGTCGGTGCGCAGGCAGGCTACACCGGCGCCTATGGGCAGACCGGTGCCAGCAACTCGGCAGGTGAGGTGTCGGTGGGCCGCACCGGCAGCGAGCGCAAGATCACCCATGTTGCTGATGGCTCCGACGACCACGATGCGACCAATGTCGGGCAGCTGAAGAACGGCGTGAACTACGCCATCGACCAGTCCAAGTCCTACACCGACCAGAAGATCCAGAACATCACCAATGTGGCCGGCAGCTTCCGCGCCAACAACACCAACAACCTGGCCGATCCGTCGGCAAGTGGTGCCAACTCGGCCGCCGGTGGCGCGGGTTCCGCCGCGGCGGGTGCCAACTCGACCGCGCTGGGCAATGGGTCGCAGGCACAGGCCGACAACTCGGTGGCGCTGGGTGCGGGCTCGGTGGCGAACCGTGCCAATACGGTGTCGGTGGGTGCCAGCGGTGCAGAGCGCCAGGTGGTCAACGTGGCCGATGGCACGCAAGCGACCGATGCGGTCAATGTACGGCAGCTGCAGGCGTCGCAGCAGGGCACCATCCGCTACGACACCACCACCAACGGTGCCACCAACTTCAACAGCGTCACCCTTGGCAGCACCACCAGTGGCCCGACCACGGTGCGCAACGTCGCCGCCGGCACCGCCGGTACCGACGCGGTCAACGTGGACCAGTTGAAGTCGGGCATGGCGCAGACCCTGGATTGGTCGAAGGCCTACACCGACGAGCGCATGGGTGGCTTCGAGCGCGACCTGCGCAAGACCGACAACCGTGCCTCGGCCGGTATCGCTTCGGCGATGGCCACTGCCGCGCTGCCGCAGCCCAGCGAAGCCGGCCGCAGCATGGCCTCGATCGCTGCGGGCAGCTACAACGGTGAATCCGGCGTCGCACTCGGTATCTCCGGCGTCTCCGAGGGAGGCCGCTGGATCTACAAGTTCAGCGGCTCCACCAACAGCCGTGGCGAGGCCGGCGTAGCCGTCGGTGCTGGTATCCAGTGGTGATCCCCGCCGCCGGGCCGAAGGTGCGGCCCGGCATCGCGGAAACGTCTACAGGGGGAACGACATGAAACAGCATCGCATCGCCTGCGCCGGCCAGTTGGCCGCCACGCTGGGCCTGGTTCTGGGGATGGGCCTGCTGGCCGCCTGCCGCAGTCATGCGCCGGCCGCCGAAGGACCCGCCGAAGCCACCGCCGTGCGCTTCCCGGAGGCCTCGAAGGCTTCGCTGAAGGAAGGCATCTATCCCGACGTCGCCGACCTGCGCCGCTTCGCGCCCGGGATGAGCAAGCGCCAGCTGTACACGCTGCTGGGCACGCCGCATTTCAACGAGGGCATGTGGGGCGTGCGCGAGTGGAACTACCTGTTCAACTTCCGCACCGCGCAGGGCGCGGAGTACTTCACCTGCCAGTTCCAGGTGCGTTTCGACAGCAAAGGGATCGCGCAGGCAGGCTATTGGAAGCCGGAATCGTGCGCGGCCGTGCTGGAGCCGCCGCGGCCGCCAGCTCCGCCGCCGCCGCCGCCGGCACCGCTGCCGGAACAACCGCTGCGACTGTCTGCCGATGCACTGTTCGGTTTTGACAGTGCCGTGCTCAGCGCGGAAGGCCAGCATGCGGTGCAGGGAGTGTTGGCGCAGGTGCGCGAGGCCGCGCAGGTGCAGTCGATCCGGGTGACCGGGTACACCGATCGCATCGGCAGCGCCAGTTACAACCAGGCGTTGTCGCAGCGTCGCGCCGAGGCCGTGCGGAATGCCCTGGTGCAGGGCGGGGTGCCCGCCACCGCCATCAGTGCCGAGGGGCGTGGCGCGTCCGAGCCGATCGTGCAGTGCGAGCAACGCAACCGCCGCGAGCTGATCGCCTGCCTGGCACCGAACCGGCGCGTGCAGATCGCCGGGATGGCCCAGTCGCGCTGATGTTCCTGCGCCGGGAAAGCGCCCCGGTAATCCGAGTCCCCCCTGACCGTCGGCAGGACGTGGTTACGTCTCCCCCGTCGACCATGCCTGCCGACGGCTCAGGTTTTCCATGGTGCACGCGATGAATGCCCAATTCCTGCCTCTTTCCATGAAGACGGAAGCCACACTGAGTGTGTACGGCCAGCTCGGCAACCACGCCGTGGTGCGCATTCCCGGGCGGCGCCTGCCGGGGTTGATCCTGCAGGCCGATACCGTGGCCGGGTTCCTGGCGCAGTTGCAGGAGGCCCAAGCCTGCCTGCGGAGCGGTCGCGCGCAGCGCACCGATGCCGAGCTGGATATGCTGATCGATGTGCTGCAGCAGTGGTATGCGCTGATCGAATCGCGCCTGGCCGATGCCGGCGAGGCGTTGTAGCGCCCGACACATTCTCATCCATGCCATGCGTGGATGGCCATCTGGTGCGCGGGAATCCTGTAGATCCACGCCATGCGGGCATGGTTCCGCTCATGCGCGTGCGCGGATCAACCAGCAGGCAGCATCCACGCGCACCTGATCGCCTTCGATGAACGGCGTGAATGCCGACAGCGCCCTGGACTGCAGCTGATCGGCGCGCTCGGCAGGTATCGAGCGCAGCGCCAAGCCGACGGGGCCCAGCTGGCCCACATAGGTGGGCAGCGCCTCGCGAGGAAGCGTGCAGGGCAGGTCCACCGCCATCACCTCCACCTCCTTCCAGCCCGCCGCCTGCAGCCGGCGGCGCACACGCTCGCCGTCGGCGAAGGCGAACTGCCCCGGCGCGCCGGGTATCCGGGCTGGCAGATCCAACGCAGGCCCGATCGCGCGCTCGGCGGTGGTCATGAACGGGTTTTCCTCGGCACTGCGCCAGGCGATGAAACGCAGCCCGGCACCGGGCGTGGCGGCGCGGTGCAGGTTGCTGAAGGCGGCTTGGCTGTCCTCGAAGAACATCACCCCCAGCCGTGACTGGATCCAGTCGAAGTGCGCGGAAGGCAGAGGGTGCCGTTGCGCGTCGGCGACGAAGAAGTCGGCATCGAGCCCTGCTGACTCAGCGCGCCCGCGGGCCATTGCCAGCATCGGTGCGGAAATGTCCACGCCCGTGCAATGCGCGGAAGGGCGTGCCGCCGCCGCTGCAAGGAGGCTCGCGCCCGTGCCGCACCCGATGTCGAGCAGTTGCGTGACGGTTTCTGGCAACTCGGCGACCAGCAGGTCGGCCATCGGCTGGAACAGGCCATCGAGGATGGCCTGCTGGGCGACCCAGATCTGGCCGCCGTGGCCATTCCAGAGGGTGTTCTGATCAACGGGGGATGTGCTCGCCATAGCCTTGCCTTGTCAGGAAGTGGCCCATAGGTTGCTGCTTGAAGACGACTTGAGGTCAAGCCCATGCGTGAACTGGATATCGGCGAGGTGGTGAAGCGCAGCGGGGTGCCGGCCTCGACCCTGCGCTACTACGAACAGCTGGGGCTGCTGCAGGCGCTTGGGCGCCGTGGCCTGCGCCGCCAGTACGACGAGCAGGTGCTGGAACGGTTGGCGCTGATAGGGCTTGGCCAGGCGGCGGGGTTGTCGTTGCAACAGATCGGGCTGTCGTTGCCCAGGCAGAGCTGTATCACCCTGGATCGCGAGGCGCTGCTGGCGCAGGCCGAGGTGCTGCAGCGGCAGATCACCCAGCTGCAGCGGGTACGGCGGAATCTGCAGCGGGCTGCGGCATGCCCGCAGGCAGAGGATGCCCGGAAGTGCGCTTCATTCCGCAAACTGATGCGGGCACAGCAGCGCATGGCGGGTGGGTGAGTTGCCGGAACCGCCTCAATCGCGGGTACTGACTTCCCAGGTGGCGTGCAGCACGCCCGGCACGTGCTCCATCCGCGCCAGCACCACATCCAGCTCGTCGGCACTCACGGCGGTGCTGACCAGCACCGCGATCACATCGGTGGGTGCATCGGCATGCTCGACCACCTGCACATCACCCACCGGATACTGCGCTGCTTCCAGCGCATCGACCAACCGCTCGCGAACCCGCGGCACGGCTTCGGCATCCACGCTCAGGCGCACTTCGTAGGTCGCCTCGGTGGCGGTCTCATTGATCGGAATGCGGTTGATCGCATTCACCAGCGGCCGCAGCAGGGTATTGCCGGCGATGATCAGCACCGCCAGCAGCACGCCTTCGGCCAGCATGTCCGCGCCGGTGCAGCTGCCGACCGCCGCCGAGCACCATAGGGTGGCGGCGGTGTTCAGGCCGCGCACGTTCATGCCTTCCTTCATGATCACGCCGGCGCCGAGGAAGCCGACGCCGGAGACCACGTAGGAGATCACCCGAACCGCTTCGGCGCTGCCAGCAATGCGCATGCCCAGGTCCACGAAGGCAGCGGCGCCCACCGCCACCAGCACGTTGGTGCGCAGGCCGGCGGTGCGCTGCCGGTACTGGCGCTCGGCGCCGATCAGCGTGCCCAGTACGAAAGCGGCCAGCAGGCTGACCACGGTGTCGGCGAAGGGGCCGGCCTGGAAGGTTTCAATGAAGCGCATGGCCGGAGTCTATCGCGTCGAAGTGACAGTAGATCCACGCCATGCGTGGATTTCGCGGGTGCGAGAGACGACTTGATCCCCTCCGTCCCTTTTTCCGGATCAGTCGGTGTCCTCGACCCGCTCGCCCATCAGCTCGCGCTGGCGTTTGTCCAGTTCTTCGGCGTAGCGCTTGCGCACGAAGGCTTCGGAGACGACGCCCAGCACCTGGCCGTCGGCGCTGACCACCGCCAGTTCGTCGGCCTGGGTCTGGTCGAAACGCTGCATCACGCTGACTACGTCGGAGGATGGTGCCAGCGAGACGTCGCGGTTCTCGGCCAGGTCGCCGATCAGGGTTTCCGGCTTCACGCCATCGCCGTAGACCCGTGGAATCTGCACGATGCCGGCGTAGTGGCCCTCGCTGTCGATCAGGATCACCCGGCTGCCCGAGCCCAGCGGGAAGCGTTGGCGGAAGGTGGCGGCATCGAGATCGGCCGGAGTAGTGGCCACGCCCTTGCGCATCATCCGGCCGGCGTTGAGGTTCTGCACCCAGCCCACGTCGCGGGCGCTCTTGATGGTCTCGCCACGCAGGTGCATGCGCCAGGTCGAGAACGAATAGCCGAACCACTGCCGCACCAGCGTGCTGGAGACCAGCACCGCGCTCATCACCACGCTGGTCAGCAGGAAGTCGTGGGTGCCTTCCAGCACCAGCATGGCCATGGTCATCGGTGCGCCGACCACGGCAGCGGCCAGTGCGGCCATGCCGGCCAGTGCGGCAGACGTGGCGTCGACCATCGGAACGCCGGTGGCCATGCCCAGCAGCCCGGCGAACAGCGCGCCGACCAGGGTGCCCATGAACAGCGAGGCGAAGAACAGGCCGCCGCGGAAACCGAAGCCCAGCGAAATGCCCGAGGCCAGGCACTTCAGCGTGAGCAGGCCGCCGATCCAGATCAGCGGCAGGTGGGTAGTCAGGTCCAGATGCAGCGCGCCGTGACCGGACGACAGCACCTGCGGGCTGGCCAGTGCCAGGGGAATCAGCAGCAGTCCACCCACCACGGGCCGTCCCCACGCGGGCAGGGGACTGCGCTTGACGGTGCCTTCGATCGAGGCGATCAGCCGCATGATGGCAATGCCGACCATCGCGCAGCAGCAGCCGAGCAGGCCGTAGATGGCGTAGTCGGCGGCGCGCACGTCGATGGTCGAGGCGGCAGGCAGCAGATAGGCCTCGATGCCGGCCTGGTCGGCCACGAAGGCGCCTGCCAGCGCAGCGACCGCCACCGGGGCAAGTGCAGCCGGGGTGTAGGCACCGATGACGATTTCGAACGCATAGAAGGCACCGGCCAGCGGTGCACCGAACGCGGCGGCAATGGCACCGGCAGCACCAGCGCCGACCAGGATGCGCACGTCGTTGCGACGCAGGCGCATCACCCGGCCCAGCTGCGAGCCGCTGCCGGCGCCCATCTGTGTGTATGAGGCCTCCAGCCCGACCGACGCTCCGCAGCCGTTGGACAGCAGGGTCTGGGTCAGCACGATCAGGTTGTCGCGCATCGACATGCGGCCGCCGTGCAGCGCATTGGCTTCCACCGCATCGAGCAGTGGCCGTTTCAGCCGCGTCGCCGCAAGGCTGACCAGGCCGACCAGCAGCCCGCCCAGTGGCAGCACCAGCAGCGCGGTCCATGTCAGCGAGGGCAGGGAGCTCAGCCGCATGCCGTCGTCCAGGCCGTACAACGTGCCCTGCAGCCAGCGCGCGATGCCTGACTGCAGCAGGGTCAGGTAGCCGGCGATCAGGCCAACCAGCAGCGCCAGCGCGATGAACCACAGGTCGCTGCCACGCAGGCGCAGGCGCAGGCCCTGGAAGGCCAGATGCAGGCGCGATGGCGAAACGGGCGAAGACATGGTGGCGGCATGATACGCCGCCACCGTGAGCGCCACCGTCACCGCATCGGGCGGCTACCGGCTCAGAAGCGGTAGCGGCCCTGCAGGTAGAAGGTGCGCGGCGCGGCCACCATGCGGCCAGCGTTGCCATCGACGTTGCGGGTGTACCAGCGCTTGTCGGCCAGGTTGTTCACGCCCAGCGCGATCTCGCTGTCACCCAGCCCCGGCACCTGCCAGGCCACCTGGGCATTCCACAGGCGTACGCCCGGCACGCGGCCCACGCGCGCATCGGCGCTCTCGGCCCAGGTGTTGGCGGCGTCGGAGAACTGGCCGCTCTGGTGGGTGCTGGAGACGTTGAAGGTCCAGCCGGCCAGCGCGTAGCGGGCGCCGATGCTGTCGGTGTCGCGCGAGTAGAACGGCACGTCCAGGCCGCGGTTGTCACCGGACTGCTGGATCGCCTTGGTCCAGGTGTAGTTGGCGTACAGCTCCAGCCCGGCCAGCGCGCTGTCCTCGGCGAAGTGGTACTCAAGTGCGCTCTCCACACCCTTGTGGTCGGTGGCACCAATGTTCTGGAAGGTGGGCGGGGTGATGCCCGGCACCTGCAGGATCTGGTTGTCGAAGCGCATCTTGAACACGGTCACTTCCGCGCGCAGTGCCCCATCCTGCCAGCGTGCGCCCAGCTCGGTGGTCTTCGCCACTTCCGGGTTCAGCGGGTTGCTGGCGCTCTGCGAATTGAGCTGGATGTTCTGCACCGGCCCGAACGAGGTGGTGTAGTTGCCGAACACGGTCAGCTTCGGGGTCAGCAGGTAGGCAACGTTGATCGAGGGCAGCGCCTTGTCGTTGCGGCTGCTGAAGGTGGCCGTGCCACCGGCCTGGCGGCGGTCCATGTCGATCCATTCCATGCGCACGCCCGGAGTGATGCGCCACTGGCCGATGGCGATGCGGTCGTCGATGTAGAAGGAGTGCGCATCGGTGACGTTGTCGAAGCGGGTGATGGCACTGGCCGCGCCGGTCCGGCGGGCGACGGTGTAGCTGCGGTCGTTGCCGCGCTCGCGCAGGAAGCGGTAGCCGGCGGTGATGTCATGCACCGTGCTGCCCCAGTGCAGGCGCTGGGTATAGCGCGGCTCGATGCCAAGCACGCGGTAGTCGCGCGGCTGCACGGTCAACTGGGTATTGGCGGCGTTGATCAGCGAGCTGGCACGGGTGCTCTCGTTGTAATAGGCCAGCACCTCGAACTCACTGTTGGCCGACAGGGTGTTGGTGTAGCCCAGGTCGATGCCGGTGCGATGGCCCTTCCAGAAATCGGTCGGCCGGGTGTTCTGGAACGGATCGGCCTCGTACTGGGCACGGGTCAGGCCGCCCGGCGTCAGCGAGCGCACGTCGTAGTAGGACAGCTTGGCGCGCAGCTCCTGCTGCTCGTCGATGGCGTAGGCGAACTTCAGTGCGAGATCGTTGAAGCGGTCATCGCTGCCCTGGCGCCAGCCGCGGCCATCCTGGCCGGAGTAGAGCAGGGCGGCGCCCAGACCGTTGTCGCCGGTACCGCCGAGGAAGGCGTTGTACTGGGTGCTGTCACCGCCGCCATGGTCGTAGGCGGTGTAGCGCACGCCAGCTTCGCCGTGCAGGCCGGCCCCGGTGGGAATGGCGCGGGTGCTGAAGTTGATGATGCCGCCCACGTTCTGCGGCCCGTAGCGCACCGCACCGCCGCCGCGCACCACGTCGATCGATTCGATGTTGGACAGACTGGTCGGCGCGAACGACAGCTGCGGCTGGCCATACGGCGCGACCGCCAGCGGGACGCCATCGAGCAGTACCGTCGAGCGCGGCGAGTAGCGACCGGTGAGGCCGCGCACGCCGATGTTCAGCGACACCGAACTGCCTGCGGTGCCGGAGTTGTCGGTGACCTGCACACCCGGAACACGGCGCATGGCATCGCCGATGCTGGCCGCGCCGCTGGCCTCGATGCGCTGGCGGTCGACCACCGTACGTGCGCCGGCGAAGCTCTTGACGCTGTCATGCAGGCCGGTACCCAGCCAGCTGCCGGAGACCTGGATGCTGCCCAGCGTGGTAGCGCTGTCCTGGGCGAAGGCGGTGGCGGCCGGGAGCAGGCACATGGTGAGGGCGGCGGCCAGCGGCAGGCGGGCCGGGTGCAGGGCGCGGGAGGGCATCGGTGCGGGCTGTGGAGGGTGGTAAATGAGAATTATTGCTGATTCCATTCGCCAATGGAATGCGCCGGCGGTTCACGCTGTTCCCCCGGTGGTAGAGTGGGCGATTGCTTCCTGACTCGCTGAGATCCGCCATGTCCCAAGCCGCCTTCTACCCCGTCGGAACCCCTGGCCAGCCGTGGGGGGCGGCGGAACGGGAGGTGTGGCGTGGCCGCCAGCAGCGCCTGCGTCACTACGACGAAGAGGTGCTGCCGCGCATCGAGGCGCTGGCCTCGCGCTTCGACAAGGTGGCCTATGGCCAGCTCGACTACGCCGGCGAGACCTACACCCTGTTCGCCCTGCGCAGCCGCGACTGGAACCCGGCGTTGCCGGCCGCGCTGGTCACCGGCGGTGTGCACGGCTACGAAACCAGCGGCGTGATGGGCGCGCTGGAGTTCCTTGAGAAGCACGCCGCCGACTACGCCGGCAAGGCCAACCTGCTGGTGGCGCCGTGCGTGAACCCGTGGGGCTTCGAGCGCATCAACCGCTGGAATTTCGATGCGATCGATCCGAACCGCAATTTCCGCGTCGATGGCCCGGCACGCGAATCGACCGCTGTCATCGAGCTGATCGCGCCGTACAAAGGCCAGTTCGTGCTGCATATCGACCTGCACGAAACCACCGACAGCGACGAGAGCGAGTTCCGCCCGGCGCTGGCCGCGCGTGACGGCAAGCCGTTCGAACCGGGGCTGATTCCCGATGGCTTCTACCTGGTGGACGACAGCGAGAACCCGCAGCCGGCCTTCCAGCAGGCAGTGATCGCTGCCGTGGAGAAGGTGACTCACATTGCGCCGGCCGACGACAAGGGCGAGATCATCGGTTCGCCGGTGGTGGCCCACGGCGTGATCGAGTACCCGCTGGTGAAGCTGGGCCTGTGTGCCGGCATCACCGGTGCGACCTACACCACCACCACCGAGGTCTACCCGGACAGCCCGCGCGCGACACCGCAGCAGTGCAACGACGCCCAGGTGGCAGCGGTGTGCGCGTCGCTGGATTACGCGCTGGCCCATCGTTGATCGGATAACCGGCTGCCCATCCACGCATGGTGGGCGTGTCACCCCAACGCGTCGGCCCACCACAGCGCCGCCGGCCCCGGCGGCGCATCGCGGCGCCACAGCAGGTCGCTGTGGATGCGACGTGGCCACCCTGGCAGGGTCAGTTCCACCAGCTTCCCGCGGTCGTAGCGCTGTACCAGCCCCCGTGGCAGCTCGGCCCAGCCGATGCCGTCCTCGGCCATCTCCATCACCATCAGGTAATCGGTGGCGGTCCACGCCAGCCCGGTAGCCGCCCGCGCAGGGTCGACCTCCGCGCTCAACCGCACCTGCCGGTGCCGCGCTAGCTGGGAAGCGGCGCGACGGCCGGCGTCGGCCAGCGGATGGTCGCGCGCCACATACACCGACAGCTCGCTGTGATGGGCCAACGGCCGTGCCACAAGTGCATCCGGATAGCTTTCCTGGCGCGGGAGCAAACCCAGCGCGGCACGGCCGCTGCCGACCAGCTCCAGCACGTCCTCGCCTTCGGCATCCAGCCATTCCAGTTCGATCTCCGGGAATGCTTCGGCAAAGCGCTGCAACGCACGCTGGTCCGGATCGAGCTGATACACGTCGGAGAACACCACGGTCAGCCGCGCTTCGACCGGGGCGGCCAGCCGTACGCTCAGCTGCTGCAGGCGGGTATCGGCGGCGAGGATTTCCTGGGCATGGCCGAGGACCTGGCGTCCGGCTTCGGTCAGCTGCGGGTAGCGGCCGCTGCGGTCGAAGAGGCTGACGCCGAGGTCGGCCTCCAGATGGGCGATGGCGGTGCTGACCGTCGATTGGGTCTTGCGCAGGCGTCGGGCCGCCGCCGAGAACGAGCCCAGCGCCGCGGCTTCCACGAAGGCCTGCAGGGATTCAGGGGAATAGGGCATCTATCCATCGCTCCTATCGATGGTTTATATTTTGAATCGACCGTAAAAGGCGATGATACTGGCCGCCGTCGCCCCTGTCTGGGCGGGTGTTCCGGCTCATCCGCGCCTGGCGTGGATCTACTGAGGGCGGGGCGCTGTCCCCATCCCGCAAGGAGTTTCACATGTCCCGTACTGTTCCCGCCCGTGGCGCGCTGGTCGCCTGGGCCTGCCTGACCATGGCGATCGTCGCCGAAGTGGTCGGCACCTCGTTCATGGCCCATGCCGCCCGCGATGGTGGCTGGACGGGTTACCTGATCATGGCCGGCGCGCTGGCGCTGTCCTACTTCTTCCTGGCGCAGTCGGTGCGCCGCATCGCGGTCGGTGTCGCCTATGCGGTATGGGAAGGCCTTGGCCTGACCCTGCTGACCGTGGTCGGTCTCAGCGTGTTCGGCGAGAGCCTGTCGCTGCAGCAGCTGGCCGGCCTGGTACTGGCGGTGGTCGGCATCGTCTGTGTCACCCTCGGGGAGGCGCACTGATGAATACCCTGGCCCTGTTTTTCGTGATCTGTTCTGCACTGATCGATGTCGCCGCCAACATGATGGTGGCCAAGTCGGAAGGTTTCCGCCGCTGGCGCTGGGGTGTCGGCGCGATCGTCATGGTCTGGATCGCCTTCGTCCTGCTTGGCCAGGCGGTGCGTTACATGGACCTGGCCACCGCCTATGCGATGTGGGGTGCGATCGGCGTGATCGGTACCGCCACCTGCGGCCGCCTGCTGTTCGGCAACCGCCTGCGCCCGATGGGCTGGATCGGCATCGGCCTGGTGACCGTGGCGGTGCTGCTGCTCAGTACCGCCAAGTAGCAGCAGGCCTTATCGTGAGCCGGGCGGCGATGGTGCAGCGATTTGCGAAGTCGCCCTTGCTCATCGACACTGCAGTTTTCCACACGGAGTGCCCGCATGTTCAGCCACATCACCGTAGGAACGAACGACATGGAGGCCGCGCGTCGCTTCTACGACGCCCTGTTCGCCGCGATGGGGGCACGAGCGGGCATATTCGACGAAAAGGGCCGACTGCTGTACTTCAAGGATGGGCGGATGTTCGGTGTAACCGCGCCGATCGATGGGCAGCCAGCGTGCCATGCCAACGGTGGCACCATCGGTTTCAGTCTGGGCAGTGCAGAGGCCGTGCGTGCCTGGCAGGAAGCTGGGGTGGCTCACGGTGGTACCGCAATCGAAGATCCGCCCGGCGTCCGCAACATGTCCGGCCGGCAGGTGTTCCTGGCCTATCTGCGCGACCCGGATGGCAACAAGCTGTGTGCGGTGCATGTGATGTCGTGATCGGACAGGATGCGCGCGGCCGCACCGCAACCCGCGCAGGCAAGGTTGCGCTCCGCCGCGCGCGTGATACCACGGAATGAGCGGACGGGATTGCGACGGCAGGCCGCAACTTCATGCTCTGTCCACTGCGGTTCAGCCAGAATCAGCCGGCTAACCCTTTGATCTACCGGAGAACGCCGCCCCATGGAAGTACTGGAGCCGCAACAATCCCCGGTGCGCACCCTTCGGCCTGTGTTCGCCTTCGCGGCGATCGTTGTCGTGGCGTTCGCGCTGTTCGTCAGCCTGTTCCCGCTGGGGGCAGGTCGCCTCCTGCTGAAGGCGCAGGACTGGGCCGCACTCAACGTCGGCTGGTACTACCTGCTGGCGATGACCCTGTACCTGGTGTTCGTGGTCGGCGTGGCGCTGTCCAAGTACGGTGGCATCAAGCTGGGTGCCGACCATGACGAGCCGGAGTTCAGTTACCTCTCGTGGGCCGGCATGCTGTTTGCCGCCGGCATCAGCATCACCCTGTTCTTCTTCTGCGTCTCCGAACCGCTCACCCATTACCTGCAGCCGCCACAGGGCGATGCGGCCGCCGGCGAGGCCGGCGCGCGGCAGGCCATGCAGCTGCTGTTCCTGCACTGGGGCCTGCACGGCTGGGGCGTGTTCGCACTCGCTGCGATGGCAATGGCTTACTTCGCCTACCGCCACAACCTGCCGCTGGCGCTGCGCTCGGCGCTGTATCCGTTGATCGGCAAGCGCATCAACGGACCGATCGGCTACACCGTGGACGCGCTGGGCATCGTCGCCACCGTGTTCGGCATCGGTGCCGACATGGGCTTCGGCGTACTGCACCTCAATGCCGGCCTGGCGCACCTGTTCAACATCCCGCATTCCAACCTGGTGCAGATCATCCTGGTGGTGGCGATGATGGGCGCGGCAGTGGCCGTGGCCGTCTCCGGCGTGGAGAAAGGCGTGCGCTGGATGGCCAACATCAACATGCTGCTGGCGATCGCGCTGGTGCTGTTCATGCTGTTTGCCGGGCCGACGCAGTACCTGTTCAGCACCTTGATGCAGAACCTGGGCGACTACCTGGGCAGCGTGGTCGGCAAGAGTTTCGATGTGTATGCCTACGGCGGCCGCCCCGAATGGCTGGGCGGCTGGACGGTGTTCTACTGGGCCTGGTGGATCGGCTGGGCACCGTTCGTTGGCCTGTTCATCGCGCGCATCTCGCGTGGTCGCACCATCCGCGAATTCGTGTTCGGCGTGCTGCTGATCCCGCTGGGCTTCACCCTGGCCTGGCTTTCGATCTTCGGCAACAGCGCGCTGGACCAGGTGCTGCACCACGGCCAGCAACAGCTGGCGCAGCTGGCGGTGGACGACCCGCCCACCGTGCTGTATGCGCTGCTGGACGGCTACCCCTGGAGCCGCGCGGTGATCGCGGTGACGGTGCTGGTCAGCTTCATCTTCTTCGTGACTTCCGCTGACTCGGGCGCGGTGGTGCTGTCCACCCTGTCATCGCATGGTGGATCGCCCGAGGACGACGGCCCGCGCTGGCTGCGCGTGTTCTGGGGCACGGTGATCGCGGTGCTGACCGCGGGCCTGTTGCTGGCCGGCAGTATCGACGCATTGAAATCCGCGGTGGTGCTGGCATCACTGCCGTTCTCGGCAATCCTGCTGCTCATGATGTGGGGCCTCACCCGCGCCTTCAGTGACGAATCGCACCGCAAGCGCGCGCTGCAGTACAGGCCGTCGCCGCTGATCGGCGACGACCGCCACCACCAGGGCTGGCGCCAGCGCCTGAGCCAGGCGATGCATTTCCCGGTGCGCGACCAGGTCTACCGCTTCATGGACGACACGGTGAAGCCAGCGATGGAAGCGGTGGCCGAGCAGCTGCGCGGTCAGGGCTGGGACGTGGCCACGCGCTTCGAGGCCGGCGACATGGAGCTGACGGTGAACCATGGCGAGCAGCAGGACTTCCTGTACCGGGTGATCCTGAGCGGTTACCTGACCCCGTCGTTCGCCGCACAGCAGCTGCGCAACCAGCGCTACTACCGCGCTGAAGTGCACCTGTTCGAAGGCAGCCAGGACTACGATCTGGTGGGGTACAGCCGCAAGCAGATCATCAACGACATCATCAGCCAGTACGAACGGCACCTGCAGTTCCTGCATCTGAGTCGTTGATGGGTGGGTGCGGACCGTTGGTCCGCACCTCCGTGTAGAGCCGAGCCCACGGTCGGCTCTACCCTCTGGCGATCAGACCCGCAGCAGCACCTTGCCGCCACGCCCCGACTGCGCGCTGGCGGTCGCGGCGGCCTTGATGTCGTCCAGCGAGAAGATGCCGTCCACCGGCAGCGTCAGTTCGCCGCTGGCCGCGCGCTGCAGCAGTTCGCCCACCAGGCGGCGCTTGTCTTCCACCGCCATCGCCTGGCTGACCTTGCTGCCCCAGAAGCCCTTCACCGTGGCTTCCTTGTAGATCAGGCCGCCTGCAGGAATGCGCATCGGCTCGCCGCTCATCACCCCGAACGACACCAGCGTGCCGTGCAGGCCGAGCAGGTCGACCAGGTCGGCGCTGGCTTCGCCGCCGATGGAATCGACGGCGGCTGCTGCCTGCGCTTCACCGGTGGCTGCACGCACTCGATCCTTCCAGCCGTCCTGCGAGGTGTCGAACACATGCTCGATGCCCAGCGCCTGCAGCTGCGCCACCGCCTTGCCATTGCGCACCAGGTTGGCCACGTTGACGCCGCGCGCGCGGGCCAGCATCGCCAGCGATTTGCCCACCGCACCGTTGGCGGTGTTCTGCACGATCCACTGGCCGGCGTCCACTTTCAGGAATTCCAGCAGCATCAGCGCGCTCAGCGGCATCGCGATCAGCTGCGCGGCCATTTCGTCGGGGATCGCCTCCGGCATCGGAATCACCATGCGTGCCGGTGCGATGAACGCCTCGGCCCAGGTGCCGTGTACCGAAGCTGCGGCGACGCGCTGGCCGATCTGCAGGCCGTCGACACCTTCTCCAAGAGCATCGATCACCCCCAGCGCTTCACTGCCCGCGATTGCCGGCAGCGTCGGCTTGTAGCCGTACAGGCCGCGCACGGTCAGCAGATCGTGGTTGTGGATCGAGGCCAGCACGGTGCGGATGCGCACCTCGCCGGGGCCGGGCTCGGGCAGCGGCGCATCGGCAATGGCAAGGACGTCGGCCGGGTTGCCGAAGGAGGGGTACTGGGCAGCGCGCATGGTCGGTGTTCCGGGGAAAGTGGGTGTTGTACCGAACTGGGGGCGCGCGTGATGTCGACAAGGCGCTGCAGGTGCAACACGGCATCCTGCGACTGATCGTCGCGACAGGTGCTGATTACTGCATCTTGTGTTGACGGTTCGAGATATCCCCACTATGTTGTGGCCGTCACTCCCGGTCAGCCGCCGCCGCCGGACATGCAGCAAACGTCCCGCGGCCCGCCCCTGAAGGCTTGCCGCGTCGACGCGGCCGCCATCGCGCGGACCCAGATCGTCCCCACGGCCCGGATACCGGCCGCAGGCGCAGGCAATGGCCGACGACCTGGTGTTCCCGCGCCATGGCATCCCACCCCGACCGCCCCGTGCGCCGGTATCGCGTGCAGGGCCGCCACGGCATCGACCGCCAACGCGCGTGCGAGCCTGGAGTTCCACCACCATGACTGAGAGTACCTTCCGCGTGGCCGATCTGGCCGGCGCCGGCGACGCCTTGCGCGCCGGTGGCGAGCGTGTGCCGACCTGGATCACCAAGGAGGCCGGCAACCGCCGCCTGCCGTTCGACGCCGAGCGCCTGCAACGCAGCATCGATACCGTGCATGCCGAGTTCCCGCAGCTGGATGTGAGCGACTACCGCCGCGTGGTGCAGGCGATGGTCGAGCGCAAGCCCAGCCTCAGTGCCGATGATCTGGTCGACCTGCTGATCCGCGAGGCCGAGTCGCGCGTGGACCTGGTCGCGCCGGAGTGGGAACAGTTTGCCGCGCGCATCTACCTGCGGCGTCTGTACAAGCGCGCCAGCCGCAACCGCTTCTACGATGTCAGCCTGAAGTACGGTTCGTATGTCGGCCTGCAGGAGAGCCTGGCTGACCGCGGCATCTACAGCAACGACATCCTGCGTTGTTACTCCAAGGAGGAGCTGCAGCAGGCCGGCGAGATGATCGACCCGGAGCGTGATCGCCTGTTCGCGTACAACGGCCTGTACCTGCTGGCCACGCGCTACCTGGCCAGCGATCGCAGCCGCGAGGTCTACGAACTGCCGCAGGAGCGCTGGCTGACCATTGCGCTGTACCTGATGCAGGAGGAAAAGCCGCGCGAACGGCGCATGCAGCTGGTCGGCGAGGCGTACTGGGCGCTGTCCAACCTGTACATGACGGTGGCCACACCGACCCTGGCCAATGCCGGCAAGGTGGGCGGGCAGTTGTCCAGCTGCTTCATCGACACGATGGATGACAGCCTGCAGGGCATCTATGACTCGAACACCGATATCGCCCGTGTGTCCAAGCATGGCGGCGGCGTGGGTGCCTACCTGGGCTATGTGCGCAGCAGCGGTGCGCCGATCCGTGGCGTGCCCAATTCGTCCGGTGGCGTGGTGCCGTGGATCAAGCAGCTCAACAACACCGCCGTATCGGTCGACCAGCTCGGCCAGCGCAAGGGCGCGGTGGCCGTGTACCTGGATATCTGGCATCGCGACATCGAAGCCTTCATGGACCTGCGCCTCAACAACGGCGACCAGCGCCTGCGCGCGCACGATGTGTTCACCTCGGTCTGCGTGCCTGACCTGTTCATGGAAGCGGTCGAACGCCGCGCCGACTGGTACCTGTTCGATCCGCACGAAGTGAAGAGCGCCAAGGGCTGGTACCTGCAGGACTTCTACGATGAGACGCGCGGCGCGGGCAGCTTCCGCGACCGCTACGCCGAACTGGTGGCCGATGAGCGCATCAGCCGCCGAACGGTGAAGGCCATCGATCTGTTCAAGCGGATCATGCTCAGCCAGCTGGAGACCGGCAACCCGTTCCTGTTCTACCGCGACGAGGTCAACCGCAGGAATCCGAACAAGCACGCGGGCATGATCTATTCCAGCAACCTGTGCACCGAGATCCTGCAGAACATGAGTCCGACGCGGATGATCCAGGAGATCGTCAGCGGCGACCAGATCGTCACCACCCGTCGCGCCGGTGACTTCGTAGTCTGCAACCTGTCCTCGATCAACCTCGGCCGGGCGATCAGCGCACCGGATGACCTGCTGGCCACCGATGTGCTGGAGCGCCTGATTCCGATCCAGGTGCGCATGCTCGACAATGTGATCGACCTCAACGCGTTGCCGGTGCCGCAGGCCACCATCACCAACCGCAAGTACCGCGCCATCGGCCTGGGGACGTTCGGCTGGCACCACCTGCTGGCACAGCAGGCGATCCAGTGGGAATCGCCGGACGCCGAGGCGCTGGCCGACCGCCTGTATGAGCGCATCAATTTCCTGACGATCCAGGCCAGCGCGCAACTGGCGAAGGAGAAGGGCAGTTACCCGATGTTCGCGGGCAGCGACTGGCACAACGGGCGCTACTTCCGTGACCGCGACTACACTGGCGCCGCATGGGACAGCTTGGCCCACGAGGTCGCCACGCACGGCCTGCGCAACGGCTGGTTGCTGGCCGTCGCGCCGAACATGAGTACCGCGCAGATTGCCGGTTCCACCGCATCGATCGACCCGATCTACAGCGCGTTCTACTACGAGGAAAAGAAGGACTTCCGGCGGCCGGTGGCGGCGCCGGGCCTGTCGCTGGAAACCTGGCCGTACTACGAGAAGGGGGCGTACAAGGTCGACCAGTTTGCCAGCGTGCGCCAGAACGCACGCCGCCAGCGCCATGTCGACCAGTCGATCAGCTTCAACCTGTACGTGCCCAGCACGATCCGTGCCAGCACGCTGTTGGAGCTGCACCTGACAGCCTGGCGCGAAGGTCTGAAGACCACCTACTACGTGCGCTCCAACGACATCGACATCAGCGAATGCGAGTGGTGCGCCAGCTGATTGCTGCGTCCCTTGCAGAGCCGAGCCCACGCTCGGCTCAGACGCGAAGAGCAGCCGAACATGGACTCGGCTCTACATCCGCAACGCGCAATACGAAGGCAAACGACCATGGTAACCCCCCTCGACCGCATCAAGATCCTGGAACCGCGCCACCCCAACCGCAGTACCGGCATCATCAACGGCCGTACCAGCGGCATCCTCAACTGGAACGACATCCCGTACCCGTCGTTCTATCGGGCCTACAAGGAGCTGTCGACCAACTTCTGGATCCCCGACGAGGTGGACATGAAGCTGGATGCGCGCCAGTACGGCGAGCTGTCCGGGCGCGAGAAGAATGCCTATGACTCGATCATCGGCCTGCTCGCCACACTGGACTCTCCGCAGACCCGCTTCATCTACAACGTGGCCGAGTACATCACCGACCCGGCGGCGCACGCCAACGCGGCGATCATCGGCCAGCAGGAGGTGATCCACAACGAGAGCTACAGTTACGTGCTGGCCTCGATCACCGACCTGCCGAACCAGAACCGGATCTTCGAGATCGCCCGCACGCACCCGACCATCATCAAGCGCAACGCGCCGATCATGGGGGCGTATGACGATTTCATGCGCGAGAAGACCGCCGAGACGCTGCTGAAGTCACTGATCCAGTCGTCGATCCTGGAGGGCATCAACTTCTATTCCGGGTTTGCCTACTTCTACAACATGGTGCGGCAGAACCGCATGACCGGCACCGGCAAGATCATCAGCTTCATCAACCGTGACGAGCTGGCCCATACCAAGTTCATCAGCGAGCTGATCCGCGCCATCATCGGCGAGAACCCGGCGCTGCAGACCGATGAACTGACCGCGTACGTGCACCAGGCGTTCGAGCATGCGATCGAACTGGAGACGCAGTGGTCCTCGGAAGTGCTGGACGGCATCGACGGCATCGATGTCGAAGAGATGACGCGCTACGTGAAGTACCGGGCCAACAAGATGGCCGGCATGCTGGGCATCGAGCGCCTGTACAGCGACACCACCGACAACGTGATGCCGTGGATCAAGGCCTACGCCGACAACTTCACCGAGACCAAGACCGACTTCTTCGAGATGCGCAATGCAAGCTACAAGAAGACCAACGTCGACAACGGCTTCGACGACCTCTGAGCCGGGCGCGATGCTGCGCATCCTGCTGGTGGTGGCCTCGCTGAGCGGCAACACCCGCGAGCTGGGCCGCCAGATCGCCGAGCGCTGTCGTGCCGCCGGCCACGCGGTGCACTGGCACGAGGCCGACGACCTGCGCCAGGCGCCGCCATTGGCCGCCGACGAGGCCGACCTGGTGCTGCTGGGCTGCTGGACCGACAACGCCGGACGTACGCCTGCGGAGATGAAGGCATGGGTGGCCGGCATCGCCGAACGGGGCGAACGGCCGCGGCAGCTGGCCGTGTTCGGCACCGGTGAAACGCAATGGGGGCAGGAGTACTTCTGCGGCGCCGTGCATCGGCTGATCCGCTACTTCCGCAGCGACTACCCGCCATTGGAGATCGAACAGATGCCGCATGGCGTTCGCCATGCCGAGGCCATCAGTGCCTGGACCGATGCGGTCCTGGCCCACTACTGGAGCAACACCGATGGAGATCATCGACGCCACCACGCCTGAGCAGTTCCACCAGTTGCTGGCCGAACACCCGCGGGTGCTGGTGGATTTCCACAAGGACCAGTGCCCCGGGTGCCGGATGCTGGAGATGTCATTGCATCGCGTGGCCAACAGCGTGGCGGGGCAGGGCACGACCCTGCTGCGCGTACAGCTGGAAGTGCTGGGTGAGGCGTTCTTCAGGGAGCTGGGGCTGCGGCAGACGCCGACGCTGTCCCTGTTCCGTGATGGTGATGAACGCACACGCCTGGCCGGGTTCCAGTCGCCGCAGCAGATCGAGGCCGCGATCGCGTTGCATCTGTAGAGCCGAGCCCATGCCCGGCTGCCGTTTGCGCGATGAAATGCATCCACGCATGGCGTGGATCTACTGGCCCTGATGACCGGGGCAGAGCCCTTGCCTGCGGCAAGGGATCCGAGCCCAGTGTTCCGAATTACGCGCCGGCGAAGGTATCCACCAGCAGCTTCACGTTCAACACCACGATCACCAGCGCGATCACCCAGGCGATCGCGCCCAGCCAGCGCGGCGCCACCAGCGCACCCATCGTCACCTTGTCGGTCACGATCCGCACCAGCGGGATGATCGCGAACGGCAGCTGCATCGACAGCACGACCTGGCTCAGCACCAGCAGCTTCACCGCGCCCTGGTCGCCGAACAGCAGGATCACCACCACCACCGGAATGATCGCCAGTGCGCGTGTGATCAACCGCCGCAGCCACGGCGGCAGGCGCAGGTGCAGGAAGCCTTCCATCACGATCTGGCCGGCCAGCGTGGCGGTCACTGTCGAATTCAGGCCCGAGGCAAGCAGGGCGACGGCAAACAGTGTTGCGGCCGCGCCCACACCCAGCATCGGTGCCAGCAGCTGGTGCGCCTGCTCGATGTCTTCCACATCGAAACGTCCATTGGCATGGAACACGGCTGCGGCCAGGATCAGGATGCTGGCGTTGATGAACAGTGCCAGGGTCAGCGCGAGGGTGCTGTCGGTCACTGCCCAGCGCAGGGCGCTGCTACGGCCCTCATCGGTGCGCGGGTAGGCGCGGGTCTGCACGATGGACGAATGCAGGTAGAGATTGTGCGGCATCACCGTGGCACCAATGATGCCGATGGCGATGTACAGCGCGTGCGGATCGGTTACCACCTGCGCGCGCGGGATGAAGCCGCCGAGCACTGCCATCACCGGCGGCGCCGCCATGGCGATCTGCACCACGAAGCAGCCGAAGATCACCATCAGCAGCGCGATCACGAAGGCTTCCAGTGCGCGGAAGCCGCGGTTCATCAGCAGCAGCACCAGTAGCGTGTCCAGCGCGGTGATCACCGCACCCCACAGCAGTGGCAGATCAAACAGCAGCTTCAGCGCGATCGCGGTGCCGATCACTTCGGCCAGGTCGCAGGCAATGATCGCCGCCTCGCACAGCGCCCACAGTGCCAGGTTCACCGGCTTCGGGTAGCGCGCGCGGCAGGCCTGGGCCAGGTCCATGCCGGTGGCGATGCCCAGCCGCGCCGACAGCGCCTGCAGGATCACCGCCATCAGGTTGGAAATGAGGATGACCGACAGCAGCAGGTAGCCGAAGCGCGATCCGCCGGCGAGGTCGGTGGCCCAGTTGCCCGGGTCCATGTAGCCCACCGAGATCATGTAGCCCGGGCCGAGGAAGGCCAGCAGGCGGAACCACCAGTGGCCCTTGTCGGGCACAGCGACCGAGGCGTTGAGCGCGCCCAGGCTGGCCGGGGTGGGGGCCGAAGGGTCGCGGGGCGCCAGGGTGTTCATGGGTCCGAATATAGCTCCTGCTATAGTCATTAGCAATGTGAAACAATCGTCTTTATCGCGTTACTGGTCCAGAATTCAGTTTCAAACCCAAAGTAGACCGGAAGGACAGGCGCAGGCGTGGGCAATACCGACGATTCGACATCGCTGAAAGGCACCCCCTTGATCGAGGCCGAGCGCCAGGTCGAGAGCTTCCGGCAAGTGCGCGAGGCGCACCGGATGGAGCTGGTGGAGGACTATGTCGAGCTGATCTCGGACCTGCTGACCGACGGCGGCGAGGCCCGCCAGGTCGATATCGCGACCCGCCTGGGCGTGGCTCAGCCTACGGTGGCAAAGATGCTGCGGCGGTTGGCCCGCGATGGTTGGGTGGTGCAGCGGCCGTACCGCGGCGTGTTCCTGACCCCGGAAGGCGAGGCGCTGGCCCATGCCAGCCGCCAGCGCCACCAGACCGTGGAGCGTTTCCTGCTGGCGCTGGGCGTGGACGCAGATACCGCGCGGCGTGATGCCGAGGGCATCGAGCACCATGTCAGCGAGCAGACGCTGGCTCTCTTCGAGGCATTCGTGCGCAAGGCCGAGGGCGGTTGAGCGGCGCGCTAGTGCCGGGGCATACCCGGCGGGAATCCGAGTGGCGGCGGAATCAGGTGTTCTGTAGAGCCGAGCCATGCTCGGCTGCCGTTCGCGCGGTGCGCAATGAGTCGAGCATGGCTCGACTCTACAATCCGGGCGGGCAGTGGGCCTGTTCCTGCGCGCAGGCCCGTTTCGTCCATTCCTTGAGCACCGGCTGCAGACCGTCGTAGCGACGTCCATGCCAGCCATTGGCCAGCACCGTGCCGTCGGCATCGATCAGCACCAGGTTGGGTGGTGCCAATCCGGCCAATGCCTGCAGTGCCGGCATGCGCGCGGCGCGGCGCGGGTCCAGTACCGGCCAAGGCATCTCCTGCGCGTGCATGTAGCGCCGCAGCGCGCTCTTGCTCTCATCCAGGCTGACGTACACCACTTCGGTATCGGCGCCGGCCCCGCGCAACGCGTCGCGCACACTGCGCAGCGTGGGTACGAAGGCATGGCACGGCGCACACCAGTCGGCGCCGAAGTACAGCGCCACCAGCTTCGGCGGCGGCGACCATTGCATGGGCCGCAGCGACCGCTGTTCCGGCCTCATCAACGAGGCCGAGACCTGCGCGTGCAGGTCCGTGGCCATTGCCGGTGGGCCCAGCAGCAGGGCACCCACCAGCAATAGCGTCCGCATCTGCTCAGAACGCATAGCGCAGGTTGACGTACCACGAACGCGCGAAACGCGGGCCGTAGACATAGTCGCTGTCGCGCAGCGCACCCACTTCCAGATCCTTCTGGCGCTGGTCGAACACGTTCTTGACGCCGGCGGCCACCGACACTTCCTGCTGCGCCTGCGCACCGAGGTGGTGGTGCCAGCGTGCGCCCAGATCAGTGACCAGGAACGCACGCGTGCGATGCAGCTCGCCCAGCCGGTTGTTCAGCACCGACATCGGCCCGGTGTGGCGTAACGCCACGAAGGTTTCCCACGGCTCGGCGGGCATCCAGCTGAGCTGCGCCAGGCCAGTCCAGCGCGGGGTCTTCAGGTAGTTGCGGCTTTCGATGAGGGTGTCGCCACCGTCGCCGGTGTCGTCGAAGATGCGCTGCGGTTCGCGGAAGCGCGAGCGGTACCACGAAGCACCGGCCGTCAGGCGCCACTGCGGCGACGGCTGCCAGCCGAGATTGGTTTCCGCGCCCAGTACGTTGGAGCCGGAAGCGTTGTAGCGCAGTTGGCTCAGTTGGCCATCGTCACCGCGCTGGATCTCGCCCAGTGCGAAGGTGTCGCGGATGCGTGCATAGGAGGCGGTGGCATCCCAGCTCCACACCGGATTGGCCGGGTCCGATCGCCAGTCGAAGCCGAACAGGGTGGTCAACGCCCGCTCTTCCTTGAGGCCGTCGGTGTTGCGCACGCGCACCTGTTCACCCCCCAGCGTATCGACATGCACGTCTTCGACGAAGATCTCCGGGGCACGGAAGCCGGTGGCGATGCCGGCCCGCCATTTCAAGTTCGGCGTGGCCTGCCAGGCCAGCGCGATGCGTGGCGAGAATACCGCGTTGTCCAGCTCGGAGCTCTTGTCCACGCGTGCACCCAGCACCAGGTCGACGTTGTCGCGCAGGCTCCACTCGTCCTGGATGAAGGCGCCCAGGTTGTGGAAGGCTGCATCTTCCAGCACCGCCAGGCGCTGCCCGTCACCGGTGCGGTTGTCGTCGCGCAGCGCCTCGTGCTTGTACTGCACACCAAGGGCCAGCGCGTGCGCACCCAATCGCCAGTTCAACTGACTGTCGATGTAGTGCAGCGGGTTGTGGGTGCGGCCGTACTGGCGCCACGAACGCGAGGCCGCGCTGCCAGCCACGTTGTGGTCCAGCTGCGACGGGTCGTATCCGGGCGCTGAAGGATCGGTGACGACGTCGCCCAGGCCGCCGTAGAAGCTGTCGCGGTCGATGTCGGCGAAGGCGTAGGCCAGGCGGAAATCGACGTCGGCATTGATTTCCTGGTCCCACGACACGCTGCCGCGGCGGTATTTCGTATCCAGCGACTCGGCGATGTTGGCCAGGTATTCGGGCTGATCCAGTCGGTTGCCGCCGCGGCGGGTTTCATCGGTCACCTGCAGGTCCAGGCGCAGCCGCGTGCCCGGCGTGGGCGCATACCAGGCCTGCAGCCCGCCTACCTTGAGGTTCTTGCGGGTGATTTCGGTGTAGCCGTCACCGTTGTAGTCGATGCCACTGTTCCAGTTCCGCTGGACAATCACTGAAAGCCCGGCGTCGGCGTCCTTGGCCACCAGGTCCAGCCGCACGTCGGCGTTCTTCTGCGGCGTGCCCTCCAGCACGTCCACGCCGGCCTGCACGTGGCCGCCGCTACGTGCAGGCAGCGGCGGGATAAGGTTGATCACCCCGGCCACCGCACCTGGGCCATACAGCGCCGAGCCGCCGCCCTTGACCACTTCGATGTGGTCGACGAACCCGGCCGGAATCTGCTCCAGGCCATAGACGCTGCCCAGCGTGGACAGCAGCGGGATGCCGTCGAACAACAGCTGGTTGTAGGCGCCGGGCAGGCCCAGCAACTGCACTTCGCTGGTGTTGCAGTTCTGGCAGTTGCTCTCCACGCGCAGGCCGTTGATCAGCTCGGCGGCGCGCGAGAAGTCGGTGGCCGAGCGCAGCGCGATGTCTTCCTTGCGCAGGACTTCGGTGCGGATCGGCACGTCCGACAGCAGGCGTTCGCTCCGGGTGGCGGTGCTGACCTTGACCTGCACGCGGTCCAGTTCGGTCGGTTGCGGTGGGGCGGCCAGTGCAGGCAGCGGCAGGATGAGCGCGATGGCGGTTGCCAGTGGCACGCGGCGAAGAAGGGAAACGGGCATGGGGGGCGTCCTCCTTGGAGAGGGAAGGCGGGGGTGAATTGGCGGGCGCACATGAAAGCAATGGCTTATCAAGATAGCAAGTGCTATATAACGAAGCTGCGGCAATTCCGGGTGGGGCGTTGGCCGGGTCAGATCATGCGGGTGTTATAACATTACATTAGACGACCACAACCCTTCCGGTGGTCATGCGCGGAGGATGGAATTGCCGTGCGGGAAGGGGAGACAGGATCAGAGCCCTTTCCTCTGGAAAGGGATCCGACCCCCGGGGCCGATCGTCAGCCGCGACGGAACGCGGCGGGGGTACGGGCGCCGACGATGATCATGCGGATCATCGTGGAAATCTGTTCGACCAGTTCAGGATCCTTCTCCGGCGGCAGGTCCATGGCGGTGGCGCCCATCGCGAACACCAGCCGGGTGATGGCCTTGGCCACCAGTTCCGGTGCGTGCAGCACCGCGCCATCCAGGGCGGCCAGGCGCACCAGGTCGTGCTGCAGCTCTTCTTCGAAGTAGTGCAGCTCGCGCTCGACCGCGTGCTTGAAGTCGTCCGAGCCGACCGCGCCTTCGCGCAGCAGCACGTGCAGCAGCTTGTCGTCGGCGCGCAGCTGCTCCATGAAGGTCTCCACCGAGACCCGCACCACGCTGGTAGCGGTGGAGGTGGCGCGCTGGCGGGCTTCGCCGATGATCGTGCGCAGCGAGCGGCCGGCCGCGTCGATCAGCGCCACAGCCAGTTCGTCCATGTCGCGGAACTGCCGGTAGAAGCTGTTCGGCGCGATGCCGGCCTCACGTGCGACTTCGCGCAGGCTGAGCGTGGACAGGCTGCGGTGCGGCCCGATCAGCTTCAGGGCGGCGGCCAACAGATCCTCGCGGCTCACCGTACGGCGGGCCGGGCTGTTGGCATCTTCGGGCGTCGACAAGGCGGTGGCGGCGGCCATGGGGGTTCCGGCGGGGCGAGGCTGAATCATACCCAATCCGGTTCAATATACACATGTATACACAGGTGTATGTGCGCCCGTATAGTTCACTTATGAGCGCTGTCGTCCGTCCGTCCCTGTTCTCTCCGTACCGCTGGGTCTCGCCGTCGCTGTTCGATTTCTGGGCGGGCCAGCTCAATCCCCTGTGGACCCTGCGCGAGCCGGTGGCCCGCCTGGTCCGGCGCGAGCCGGCCGGCGAGGGCGCGGCGACCCTGGTCCTGCGCACCAACCAGCACTGGGCCGGCATGCGTGCCGGACAGCACGTCACCCTTGGCGTGGAGATTGAAGGACGCCTGTGGCAGCGCAGCTACAGCCCCACCGCACTGGGCCGGCGCGAGCTGGCCATTACCGTCAAGGCGGTCGACGGCGGCCGGGTCAGCCAGCATCTTGTCCACCATGCGCGGCCGGGCGAACTGTTCCGCCTCGATGCCGCCTTCGGCGAGTTCCATATGCCGGCCGCAGCGCCGGTGCTGCTGCTGGCGGCCGGCAGTGGCATCACGCCGATGCGTGGCCTGTTGCGCGAAGCCTGCCAGCGCCCGCTGGCAGCGCCGGTGGACCTGTTCTATTGGGAACGCACGGCTGCCCATCTGCAGTTCCGTGATGAACTGCAGGCACTGGCTGCTGCGCAGCCGAATCTGCGCGTGCACCTGCTGACTACGCGCGAGGGCGTGGCGCCGGCCGCGCGCATCGATACCCACGATCTGCAGGTGGCCGGCGATGACACGCCGCTGGCGCAGCGCCATGTGCTGGCCTGCGGCCCGGATGGGTTCGTTGCCGCCGCCCGCACGCGCCTGGCGCACCAGGTGGCCGGCTTCCAGGCCGAAGCCTTTACACCGCCTGCGCCGCTGTGTGATGCCCGCAGTGAGGGCGAAGTGTCGCTGACCCTGGCCCGCAGTGGCCGCCAGCTGAGCGTGCCACGTGGCCGCTCGCTGCTGGAAAGCCTGGAAGCGCACGGCATCAAGCCCAAGCACGGTTGCCGCATGGGCATCTGCAACACCTGCACCTGTGATCGCGTCAGTGGCGCCACCCGCCACCTGCGCACCGGCGACCTGCAGTCCGAATCGGCACAGCCGGTGCGGATCTGCGTGAGCGCACCGACCACCGACCTGACCCTGGATCTCTGAGGACGCCTGCCATGACCCGCGCTACCGACCGTGCCCTGAGTACTGCCGAGATGCATGCCTTCGGCGAGGAACTCGACGCGATCCGCGACCGTGTGATCGGCAGCCTTGGCGCCTCCGATACCCGTTACATCCGCCGCGTGGCCGCCGCCGTGCGCTGGTTCGGCGTGGGTGGCCGTGGCCTGCTGTTCCTGGCGGCGTTCTCGCCGCTGTTCTGGATGCCGCTGCTGTGGCCGGCCGCGATCACCGGCACGCTGCTGCTGGCGCTGTCGAAGATCCTGGAAAACATGGAGCTGGGCCACAACGTGATGCACGGCCAGTTCGACTGGACCGGCGACCCCAAGCTCAATGGCAACACCTACGAGTGGGACATCGTGGCCACCGCCGACAACTGGCGCAAAACCCACAATTTTCGCCACCACACCTACACCAACGTGCGCGGCATGGACGATGACATCGGCTACGGCCTGCTGCGCATCTTCCCGGAACAGCGCTGGAAGCCGTTCTACCTGCTGCAACCTATCATCGCGCCGATCTTCGCGCTGCTGTTCCAGTGGGGTGTGGCCGCGCAGGACCTGCGCCTGGGCCGTTGGCTGAAGGGCCGCATCAGCGCCCGTGCGATGTGGCTGCAGACCCGCCCGGTGGCGCGCAAGATGGCCCGCCAGGTGCTGAAGGACTACGTGTTCTTCCCGCTGCTGGCCGGCCCGTTCTTCCTTACCGTGATGCTGGGCAACATGGTGGCCAATGGGCTGCGCAACATCTGGACCTACGTGATCATCTTCTGCGGCCACTTCACCGCCGAATCGGAAACGTTCCCGAAGGAGTGCCTGCGCAATGAATCGCGTGGCCACTGGTACCTGCGCCAGCTGCGCGGTTCGTCCAACATCAGCGGCGGCTTCCTGATCAACGTGCTGTCGGGCAACCTCAGCCACCAGATCGAGCACCACTTCTACCCGGACCTGCCGGCCAACCGGTATGCGGCCATTGCCAAGGAAGTGAAGGACATCTGCCGCCGTTACGGCCAGCACTACAACAACGGTTCGCTGCCGCGCCAGTTCGGCCAGGTGGTCTGGCGCATCCTGCGCCACGCGTTCCCGAGCAAGCCGCGCCGCCTGCCGATGTCGGACATCATGTCCGCACCGGCATCGGCCAACGCGGGCTGATCGACTCAGCCCGCCTTCGCCAGGTCCGCGTGCTCGCGGTCCAGGCGTCGCAGGAACACCTGCATCTCCTTGCGCGCCTGCTGGTCGCCCTTGCTACCGGCCACGCTCAAACCGCGCTGCCATGCTTCGCGCGCCGCCTGCGGCTGGCCACTGGCCAGCCAGGCTTTGCCCAGCAGCTTCCAGGCGGCCGAGTACTGTGGATCAAGCACCACGCAACGGCCCAGATGGGTCGCTGCGCGGACTGGGTTGCCCGCGTCCAGCCAGCCCTTGCCCAGGCCGAAGCGCAGCAGTGCGCCGTCCCTGCCCTTGGCAAGCATGCGTTCCAGGGCTTCGATGTTCATCCGCGCACCTCCACCAGCAGTTGGGTGGGGCCGGGCTGGAAGCGGCCGCGATGAAACAGCAGCGGCGCGCCGCCGTTCTCGTGCACCTCGATGATGCGTCCGGCCAGCAGCAGGTGATCGCCCACTGGCCACATCGCGTGGCGGGTACAGGTGAGATGGGCGACCGCACCGGCGATGCGGGGTGGGGTGCTCTGGTCATCATCCATCAATGCCAGGCCGTCGAAGCGGTTGCGCACCTGTGGATCGGCGAAGCGCCGGGCCAGCGCTTCCTGGTTGGCTGCCAGCACGCTGATTGCAAAGCGGGTGGCGCGCTGGAAGGTGGACAGGCTCTGCGCGTGCAACGCCAGGTTCCACAGCACCAGTGGCGGCTGCAATGACACAGGCACGAACGAATTGATGGTCAGGCCGATGGGATTGCCCTGCGCATCGCGCGCGCAGACGATGGCCACGCCGGTGGGGAAGTGACCGAGCAGCCGCCGCAGTGCACGCGGCGGCATCTCGACCGACGGCACCGGGGCCGGGGCGGGGAATACCCCCGCCCACGGCCCGGCGTACGGTAATGTCTCGCCGCTCATGAGGCCCGGGCCTGGCGGTAGCGCCGGCCGACCTCGGCCCAGTTGATGATGTTGAAGAATGCACCGATGTAGTCCGGGCGGCGGTTCTGGTAGTGCAGGTAGTAGGCGTGTTCCCAGACATCCAGTGCGAGGATCGGGGTGTTGCCGGACAGGCCAACGGTTGCACCCATCAGCGGGCTGTCCTGGTTGGCGCTGCTTTCCACTTTCAGTCGGCCATCGCGATCGCTGGTCAGCCAGGCCCAGCCGCTGCCGAACCGGGTCTGCGCGGCCTTGGTGAAGGCGTCCTTGAAGGCATCGAAACCGCCGAGGTCGCGGTCGATGGCCGCTGCCAGTTCATCATCGGGTACGCCACCGCTGGCGCTGAGCACGGTCCAGAACAGGCTGTGGTTGGCGTGGCCGCCGCCGTTGTTGCGGATCGCGCTGCGCTGCGGCCCGGGCACGGCATCAAGGTTGGCAATCAGCGCCTCGACCGGTTGTACGGCCAGGCCAGCCTGCTCGAGGGCCGCATTGAGGTTGTTGACGTAGGTCTGGTGGTGCTTGCTGTGGTGGATCTCCATCGTGCGCGCATCGAAATGCGGCTCGAGGGCGTCGTAGGCGTAGGGGAGGGGGGGAAGCGAGTACGACATCGAAGCAATCTCCGTGGGGAAGGCCAGAGAGGCTGGCCGCGGGGAGATCGTTATCGCACCTCAACATTGGTTGAGGTCAAGGGTCATGGATGGAAGGCGTGCGCTCCCGGCGCTTTGACTGTTCAGCGAGGGCGCGGGCGGATGTGCGTAGCCGGGACACGCCGTGAACCCATCCATGGGGGCTCGATGGCGCCATCCATGGTGCCAACGGTCCCGGCTACGCACACCCACCCACGCTGGATAGCTCCCTGCGCTGGCGCGGAGACGGAGTCAAAGGCAAGAGCAGGAGCAAAAGCAAAAGCAAAAGCGGAATGGTAGTGCCGGCCGCTGGCCGGCATACAAGCAGGGTCGGGTTGCCGGCCAGCGGCCGGCACTACCAGAACCCGAGCCTTCATCAACTCAACCAATCCCTGCAGGCACCGTCGACTTGATCCCCGCACGCCTGCTGCATCCGCTGCTGCAACCGCGCCAGCGTTTCCGCGCCCTGGTGCTTTCCACTCCACGTCTTCAGCTGCCCGGCCAGGCGCTCGAAGCGCTGGCGGGTGCGCTGGTGGTAGCCCGACGGCTGCGCCTCCAGTTCGGCGATCAGCGAGGCGGTGGCCTGCTCGATGCGTGGTGCATCGTCCGGTGCCAGCTTCAGCAGGCCTTCCACATACAGCACGCCCCACTGCACGCGGGTGGCCGGGCCCTGCGCGCCATCGTAGGCACGCTTCAACCACTCCAGCGCACCGGCGGTGTCGCCGCGCTGCACGGCCAGTTCAGCCAGTTCGGGCATGTAGTAGTACGGCTGCTCGCTGCGCTTCAGCTCCGCCAGCAACAGCGACTCGGCGCCCGCGTCGTCACCGACCTGCCGCAGTGCATGGACCGCGCTGCTGATCGTGGCCTGGCGCGCATGCGCATCGGTGGCAGCGGCATCGGCAGCAGCCACGCGCTGCTTCACCCGATCGACCAGTGCGGCGGGCAATGCGCCCTCCGGCTGCTGCTGGCGGCCAAGCGATACTTCGGTCAGCGCACGCGACAATGCGTCGTCGGCGCGGTCGCCGCGCTCTGCATCTGCGCGCTCCAGCGCGACCAGCAGCTGCTGTCCCAGCGTGTTGCTGGTCGCCGGCCCAGCACTGGCCTGCTTGACCAGCTGCGCGCCTGCATAGCCCAGCAACTCACGGTTGCGGCGCACTTCGGCGGGCTGCGCCAGCACGGCCTGCAGCAGCTCGCGCACCTCGGTGGGCGATGCGTCCGGCTTTTCCGCAGTGGCCAGCGCCAGCAGGGCGAAGCGGCGCTGCTGGGCGGCATCCGGTGCCGACCTGGACAGCTGGCGCAACACATCCTGGCTCTTGCGATCGCCGGCCAGGCGGTTGGCGTCGACTTCCCAGCCGTAGTCACCCAGCACCTGCCAGTCTTCGGCGGCCAGTCTGTCCGGCGTGGCCAGGGCGGTCGCCAGGGTGGCGGCGATTGCGCTGCGGCGCCCGGCGGCGACGGTCAGCGCTCGGGTCAATTCGGCAGCGTCGTTGCCACCGGCCGCGCGGGTCAGTTCATTGCGCTGTGGGTCCAGCACGATCAGGGTCGGATAGCCGCGTACCCCGAAGCGCTCGCCCCAGGCCTGCGCACCTTCCTCGTCGCCATCCAGGTAAACCGGCACGAACTTGCCGGTCAGCGCGATGAAGGCCGGGTCCTTGAACAGGCCCGCCTTGAGCTGGTTGCACGGCGGGCACCAGACGGCGCCCCAGTACAGCAGCACCGGCTTGCCGCTGTCGGCGGCTTCGGCGAAGGCATCATCGACGTCGCCCTGGCGCCAGGCGATGGCCTTGGCAGGTGCAGCTTCGGCAGCCTTCGCCGCAGCCAGAGGCGCCTGGGCCGGGGAACAGGCGCTCAGCGCGGTGGCCAGCAGCAACAGGGGGAGGGCAGCGCGCATCGGCAGCATCTCGAAGAGGCAGGGTAAGCCGGCATTGTAGGAAGACCGGCCCCCATCGCTGATTCAGTTTGCTCATGAGCGGGATGAAGCGCGGCATGTGCGCCCCGCGCGGCGCTCAGTCCAGGCGCTCCATCTCTGCCGCCAGCAATCCGGCCAACCAGGTCATGAAGGCTTCGACCCGGCGTGGCAGGTGGCGGCGCTGCGCATAGACCAGATTGACCGGCATCGGTTCTGCCACGCAGTCGGGCAGCACCTCCACCAGGCTGCCGGTGCGCAGCGCTTCGCGGGCGCCCAGTTCCGGCACCTGGATGATGCCCAGCCCAGCCAGCGCCGCGGCACTGTAGCCATCGGCGCTGTTGACGGTCAGCGCGCCGCGCATCGGCCAGCTCTGGTAGTGCAGGCCGTCGAAGTACTCGAAACCGGGCGAGCGCTGGCCCAGCGTGCCGACGTAGTGAACAAGGTCGTGGTGGTCGAGGTCCGCAAGGACCTGCGGCACTCCGCGCGCAGCCAGGTAGCCGGGGCTGGCCACGTTGACGATGCGCATCTGCCCGAGCGGACGGGCGACCAGGCTGCTGTCGTCCAGCGTTCCCACCCGCAGCACGCAGTCGAATCCTTCGCGTACCAGGTCGACGCGGCGGTCGGTCGCGCTCAGTTCCACTTCCAGGCCAGGATGCAGGGCGAGGAAGGCCGGCAGCTGCGGAATCACCACGTTGCGGGCCATGCCACCAGGCATGTCCACCCGCAGCCGGCCGCTCAGTTCGCTGGGCTGGTGGCGGAACAGGTTCTGCAGAGCGTCCATGTCGTCCAGCAGGTCGTGTGCGCGCTGCTGCAGCTGGGTGCCGTCGGCGGTGAGGTGGACACGGCGGGTGGTCCGGTGCAGCAGCTGCGTGCCCAGCTCGCCCTCCAGGCGCGCAATGGCCTGCGACACGCTGGCCTTGGGCAGGCCCAGGTTGTCTGCCGCGCGGGTGAACGAGCCCAGCTCGGCAACACGCAGGAAGACACGCAGGGTGTCGAGGCGATCCATGGATTGTTCGCTTGATTTGAACAGTAAAATCAGCATCGCGCGATTTATGCGCGGCGGCAATCCCAATAGTCTGGCCACACCTTCTCCTTTCCAGGTGCGTGGCCATGACTGCTTCCTCTCGTGTCGTCCTCATCACTGGCGGCAGCCGCGGCCTCGGCCGCAATGTTGCCCTCGCGCTGGCCGCCGACGGCGCCGATATCGTGATCACTTACCGCGCCCAGGCCGAGGCGGCCGCCGAGGTGGTGCAGCAGGTGCAGGCGCTGGGCCGTCGCGCGCAGGCGCTGCCGCTGGACGTGGCCGACAGCGCGGCCTTTCCGGAATTCGCCCAGCGCTTGCGCGACGCGCTGCAGGCGTGGGGTACCGACACGCTGCAGGGCCTGATGAACAATGCCGGCGAAGGCCTGTACGCACCCATTGCCGACACCACGGAGGCGCAGTTCGATCACGCCGTGGCCGTGCATCTGAAGGGGCCGTACTTCCTGACCCAGGCCCTGCTGCCGCTGGTTGCCGACGGTGGCCGTATCCTCAATGTGTCCAGCGGGCTGGCGCGCTTCTCGCTGCCAGGCAGTTCGGCCTACGCGATGATGAAAGGTGGCATTGAAGTGTTCACCCGTTACCTGGCCAGGGAGCTGGGGGCACGTGGCATCAGCGCCAACACGCTGGCACCGGGCGCCATCGAGACCGACTTCGGCGGTGGTCGCGTGCGTGACGATGCGCAGGTCAATGCGATGGTGTCGTCGATCACCGCGCTGGGTCGTGCCGGCCGGCCCGATGACATCGGCCCGGTGGTGGTGGCGCTGCTGTCGCCGTCCACGGGCTGGGTCAATGGCCAGCGCGTGGAAGCCTCCGGTGGAATGTTTGTCTGATCGCCGCCGCCGCTAGTGCGCGGCGTAGCGGAGGGGCTGGTACAGCAGGCCGTTGAACTCGCCGACCTCGCCGTCCAGCACGAAGCCGTAGCGCTGGTAGGTGGCTACGGCATTCAATGACGCGCGCACGCTCATCGTCGGCGTGCGCAGCTGCGGCAGCACGGCCTGGAACAGGGCATGGCCGATGCCCTGGCCCTGGCAGCCGGGATCGACGAACAGCATGGCCAAGTGCCGCCCTTCCGTCAGTTCGACCACGCCGACGATGCGGTTTTCGTGCTCGGCCACCAGGATGTGGTTGTCGCCCAGCAGGCGCGCGCCGAACGCATCTGCCGCAGCCACACTGCCGAAGGTGGCAACGCCGGTTGCACTGAGCGAGGGTGCCACCGCCGCGTTGAAGGCGGCCAGGCATACCGCGCTGATAGCGGGCAGGTCATCGGCGTGGGCAGGGCGGATCCTCGGCATGCAGTGTTCTTCCGGTGGTGGGCGGCGCGTCATCGTTGCCCCATGCCTGCACGCTAAGCTGCGCGCATGAGTGATTTCAATCCTGCTAACGCTGCCTTGTTTCCGCAACGGGGCCTTAGCCTGGGCCTGATGACGCCGGTGGCAGCGCACGGGCTGGCCGACCTGGGTGAAGCGAGGCGCATTGCGCGGCTGGCCGATGACCTCGGCTTTGCCGCGCTGTGGACGCGCGACGTGCCGTTGATGGTGCCGCAGGGACCAGATGCGACAGCCAGCGCGCTGGATGACCCGTTCCTGTGGCTGGGCATGCTGGCTGCCGCAACCGACCGCATCGCCGTTGGCAGTGCCGCCATTGTGCTGCCATTGCGGCAGCCGCTGCAGGTGGCGAAGTCGGCGTTGAGCCTGGACCGGATCAGCGACGGGCGCTTTGTGCTGGGCCTGGGGTCGGGCGATCGGCCGGAAGAGTTCGCGGCATTCGGCGAAGACCTGGAGGGCAGGGCGGCGACGTTCCGTGAGCGTTGGTCGCTGTTGCGTGCCGCGCTGTCCCCCGATGCGGAGAAACGGGCTTCGGTGCGGCAGGCCACGGGTGGCTTCGATGTATTGCCAGCGCCCACCACGCGCATTCCGATGCTGGTGGTGGGTACCGCGCGACAGAGCCTTCAGTGGATCGCGCGCGAGGCCGAAGGCTGGGCCACCTATCACCGCGAAGAGACCGCGCAGGAGGGACGCATCGGCCTGTGGCAGCAGGCGCTGGTGCAGCGTGGTGGGCCAGGCAAGCCGTTCGTGCAGTCGATGCTGCTGGACCTGCAGGCCGATCCGCAGGCGCCAGCCGAGCCGCTGCCGCTGGGCCTGAAGGTCGGCCGCGATGGCCTGCGTGACTATCTGCTGCGCGTGCATGCGCAGGGCGTGGCGCACGTGATGTTCAACCTGGTCGACAACGGGCGGCCGATGGACGCGGTGTTGCGCGAGATCGGGGAGCATGTTCTGCCATACACGCTACGGTAGTTGTCCACCTTGGTGGACACGCTCCAGCAGTCGAGCATGGCTCGACTCTACATGGAGCGTGCATCTGCGTATCATTCGCATTTGATATGCCGATGCCGGAGCCCCGCGTGACCCAACGTTCCCCCATGCACCCGACCGGACGCCTGTTCGCGGCGGTCGCTTTCATCGAGGCCGTGACCTGGGCCGGCCTGCTCATCGGCATGTGGATGAAATACGGCCCCATGGCCAACGTGGCGTTGGTGAAGCTGTTCGGGCCTCTGCACGGCGTGGCTTTCCTGGTATACGTGGCGGTCACTCTGTTCGCAGCGGTGCGCCTGCGCTGGCCGTGGTGGGCCAGCGCCCTGGCCCTGCTGGCGGCTATCCCGCCGCTGGTGACGCTGCCGCTGGAATGGTGGTTCAAGCGTCGCGGTCTGCTCGGCCTGCGTGCAATGCGCTGAACCCACTGTTGCACGCCCATTCAAGAGAATGGGTATCAAATGCAAATACGAGCCGTTATCATTTGAGGGTGGCATCCGGTCCTGAACGGGACGGATGCCGGGCAGGGCTCGCAGACGCGTCCGCTCATCCTTTCCTGTTACGGCTGGTGTTCCATGCACGCACGTCCCGTCGTTCCCGGTTTGCCGGCGCTGGTGTTGGCTGCCCTGATCGGCACCATGGCGATGATGTCCTTCGTCGCGGTGATCGGCCCGGTGGTCCGCATGCTCGGCCTGTCCGAATGGCATGCGGGCCTGTCGGTCACTGCCGCAGGCGTGTTGTGGATGCTGGCCGCGCGCCCGTGGGGCCAGCTCAGCGACCGCATCGGCCGGAAGCGCGTGCTGATGCTGGCGATGGGTGCCTACACCGTGGTCTACATCGCGCTGGCCGTGTTCATCGACGTTGCCCTGCAGGCGGTGCCGCCGGTGCTGGTATCGGTGCTGGTGCTGGTGGGGGCGCGTGGCCTGATCGGCCTGTTCTACGCCGCCGTGCCGCCCACGGCTGCGGCGCTGATTGCCGACAAGGCGCCGACTGGACAGCGCGCCAGTTTCCTTGCGCGGCTGGGCAGCGCAAATGCGCTGGGCATGGTGCTGGGCCCGGCGGCCGCGGGCTGGCTGGCCTATACGAATCTCTCGCTGGCGCTGTATGTCGCCGCACTGCTGCCGCTGCTGGCGCTGGCATTGCTTGCGTGGCGGCTACCGGCGACGCCACCGGTGGTGGGCACCAACGCGCAGCGTCGCGCGCCGATGAGCCGCCTCGACCGGCGCCTGCGCCTGCCGCAGCTGGCCGCCTTCATCGCGATGGTCTCGGTGACCATCGCGCAGGTCACGGTGGGCTTTTTCGCGATTGATCGGCTGGGGCTCGATGCGGTGGCCGGCGCTCGCATGGCTGGCATCGCGCTGACTGCGGTTGGCGTCGGCCTGATCCTGGCGCAGACGCTGGTGATGAAGCTGGACGTGCATCCACGCCGCTGGATCGTTTTCGGTGCACTGATTTCCGGCATCGGTTTCGCATCGGTGGCGGGCGTGCAGCAGGCCTGGCAGTTGCCGGCGGCCTACGCACTGGCCGCCTTCGGCATGGGTTTCGTGTTTCCGTCGTTCCAGGCGCTGGCCGCCGATGCTGTGGAAGCGCATGAGCAGGGCGCCACCGCTGGCACCGTTGCTGCCGCGCAGGGGATGGGCATGGTGGCCGGGCCGATGCTCGGCACGCTGTTGTATCGCGGCGGGCCCAGCCTGCCTTACCTGCTGGTGGGTGCGCTGCTGCTGTTGCTGTGCGCGCTGGCCGCAGCGCATCGGATGAAGGAGACCCCATGAACGATTCCCTGATGCAGGGGGCGTGGCCGGAGGCTGCGCCATCGACGCTGGAGAGCGTGGACGACGCGTCGCTGTTCCTGCTGCAGCACGCCGGGCAGCATGTGCACGCACGTGGTTGCCGCGCGGCGTTGCCCGCAGGCGCACTGGCGACGTTGGCCGGGCGTGTCGCCGCGTTCTTCGCGCAGCAGCGCGGCGGCCCCGGCCTGCTGGTCGGGGCGGTGCCGTTCGAACCGCGCGCCGATGATGCGCTGTACCAGCCCGAGCGGCTGCTGCCTGCACTGCCGCTGCAACCACAGGCAGCGCCCCCGCTGGAAGGTGACCCACAGGCCGAGCCCGCGCCCCAGGACTATGCCGCCGCAGTGGCCACGGCGGTGCAGGCGCTGCGCGCGCCCGGGCACGACCTGCGCAAGGTGGTGCTGGCGCGCAGCCTGCTGGCACGCACGCGCCAGGTGTTGTCTCCGGAACGGTTGTTGGCACGTCTTGGCGCCGATCCCTCGGTGGCCACCTATGCAGTGCCGCTTCCGGTGGAGCCCGGCCAGGCACCGGCCTGGCTGGTCGGTGCCACGCCGGAGCTGCTGCTGCGCAAGCGCGGCGCCGAACTGCTGTCGCACCCGCTGGCGGGCTCCGCCCGGCGCAGCGCCGATGCCGCAGAGGACGAGCATGCCGCGCAGGCGCTGCTGGCCTCCACCAAGGACCATGACGAGCATCGCCACGTGGTAGAGGCCATCGTCGATGGCCTTTCGCCGTACTGCAGCCACATCGATGCACAGTCGCGCCCGGTGCTGCATGCCACTGCAAGCATGTGGCACCTCGGTACCCGCATCCACGCGACCCTGAAGGATCCGCAGACCCCTGCGGCCGAACTGCTGGCCCAGCTGCATCCCACACCGGCGGTCTGCGGGACGCCGAGAATGGCGGCACTGCAGCGCATCCGCGAGCTTGAGCCGGTTCCGCGTGGCTTCTACGCCGGCGCCGTGGGGTGGCTGGATGCGCAGGGCGACGGCGACTGGTATGTGGCGATCCGTTGTGCGCGGATGCAGGGCACGCAGTTGCGCCTGTATGCCGGTGCCGGCATCGTCGCCGACTCGCTACCAGAAGCCGAGGTGGCCGAAACCGCAGCGAAGTTCGCTGCCCTGTTGAATGCGCTGGGCGTCCACTCGTCCGCGCCTTCGATCGAGCCTGCCGCATGAACACGTCCCACGTTTCTTCCCGTCTGCCCCTGCAGCAGGTGTGGCCCGATGAACTGGCTGCGCGCTATCGCGAAGCAGGCCACTGGCGCGGCGAGACCTTCCCGTTGTTCCTGCGCGAACGCGCGGAACGCTACGCCGACGACATCGCGGTGGTCGCCGGCGATGTGCGCCTGAGCTATGCGCAGCTCTGGCATGAGGCCGGACGCATCGGCGCGGGCCTGCTGGCACTCGGCCTGGAGCCGGGCGAGCGGGTGCTGGTGCAGCTGGGCAACAGCGCAGGGTTCATCACTACGGTCTGCGGCCTGTTCCGCGCTGGGCTGGTGCCGGTGTACGCGCTGCCTGCGCACCGCATCACCGAACTGGTGCATTTCGCCAACAAGGCCGAGGCCAGTGCCTACATCACCACCGACCTGCATGACGGCTTCGATCACCTTACGTTGGCGCGGGCGCTGCAGGCTGAAGTGCCCGCGATACGCAAGGTGGTGATCGATGGCGATGCACAGGAGTTCACCGCGCTGGAGACGCTGCAGGGCGACCGCGGCCAGTTGCCGGCCGATCCGGACCCGCAGTCGGTGGCGTTCCTGCAGATATCCGGTGGCAGCACCGGGCTGTCCAAGCTGATTCCACGCACGCACGACGACTACATCTACTCGTTCTGTGCCAGCAACGCGATCTGCGGCATCGACCGCGACAGCGTCTATCTGGTCGCGTTGCCGGCCGCGCACAACTTCCCGATGAGCTCGCCGGGCTTCTTCGGTGCGCTGTACGCCGGTGCCCGCGTGGTACTCAGCCCCGGTCCCGGCCCGGACGCAGCCTTCCCGCTGATCGCGCGGGAGCGGGTGACCTGCTGTGGCCTGGTGCCGCCGCTGGCGTTGCTTTGGGCGCAGGCGGCTGCAACCAGCAAGCACGATCTGTCCAGCCTGCAGGTACTGCAGGTGGGTGGGGCCAAGCTGGTGCCGGAAGCCGCGCGACGCGTGATCGACGGCCTGGGCTGCACCCTGCAGCAGGTATTCGGCATGGCCGAGGGCCTGGTGAACTACACCCGGCTGGACGATCCGGAAGACCTGATCGTGGCCTGCCAGGGGCGACCGATCAGTCCGGATGATGAGGTGCGCGTGGTCGATGACCATGACCAGCCGGTGGCGGAGGGCGAGGTCGGGCACCTGCTGACGCGTGGCCCGTACACCATCCGTGGCTACCACAACGATGCGGCGGCCAACGCGCGCTCGTTCACCGATGACGGCTTCTATCGTACCGGCGACCGCGTGCAGCAGCTGCCCGGTGGCTACCTGGTGGTACAGGGCCGGGCGGGCGACCACATCAACCGCGCCGGCGAAAAGGTCTCCGCCGAAGAGATCGAGGACCACCTGCTGGCGCACCCCGGCGTGTTCGATGCCGCCGTGGTCTCCATTCCCGATGAATACCTGGGCGAGCGCAGCTGTGCCTTCGTGATCCCGCAGGGCGAACCGTTCAAGGCACCCGCACTGAAGGCCTGGATGCGCACGCGTGGCCTGGCCGCGTTCAAGGTGCCCGACCAGGTCGTGTTCGTCGACAGTTTCGATACCACTGCGGTCGGCAAGATCAGCCGCCGCGAACTGCGCGCGCAGCTGCGCGCGCGTCATCTGCAACAGACAGGAGGAACGCGCTGATGGCGCTGCCCCGTATCACCGATTATCCCTTGCCGACCGCCGCCGAACTCCCGCACGCGCGTGGGCCGTGGCGCCCGCACCGCGATCGTGTCGCGCTGCTGGTGCACGACATGCAGCGCTATTTCCTGGCCGCATTCGACGCCGGTAATGCACCACTGCGCCCGGCCGTGGACAACATCGCACGCCTGCTGGCGCATTGCCGCGCGCACAGCATTCCGGTGTTCTACACCGCCCAGCACGGCGACCAGGACCGCCGCGACCGTGGCCTGCAGGCCGACCTGTGGGGGCCGGGCATGCGCCGCAGTGCCGACCACGAACCGATCATCGAGGCGCTGGCACCGCAGCCAGGCGAGCACGTGCTGGTGAAGCATCGCTACAGCGCATTCCAGCGCAGCAACCTGGAAACGCTGATGCGGGTGCGTGGGCGCGACCAGCTGCTGGTGACCGGCGTGTACGCCCATATCGGCTGCACCGCGACCGTGGTCGAGGCGTTCCAGCGTGATATCGAGGCCTTCATCGCCGCCGATGCGGTAGCGGACTTCTCGCGCGCCGATCACGATCAGGCGCTGCACTGGATCGCGCGCACCAGCGGGGTGCCGATGACCACCGACCAGCTGCTGGAGGTGCTGTGATGGCCGCCACGGGTGAGGTGCTGGATCTGGAGCGGATGCGAGCCGACGTGGCGCGCGTTCTGGAATGTTCGCCGGCCGAGATCGGTGACGACGACAACCTGATCGACCTGGACCTGGATTCGATGCGCATGCTCGGCCTGGTCCTGGCCTGGGGCAACACCGGCCTTCCGCTGGAGTTCTCGCAGTTGGCCGAGCACACCACGCTGCGCCAGTGGTGGGGCGTTGTGCAGGCGCTACAGGCCGCGCAGAGCGCATGAACGCCGTCGCGCTGGCCATGCCGGTGGCGCTGACCGAGGCCCAGTCCGGACTGTGGTTCGCACAGCGGCTGGCGCCGGACAATCCGTCATTCAATACCGCGCATGCGGTGTGGATCGACGGCCCGTTGGACGTGGCGGGGTTCGTTGCGGCGGCAGACCAGGCGGCGGTCGAAGCCGAGGCCTTCGCGCTGCGCTTTGCCGAGGGTGCCGATGGCCAGCCCGTGCAGTGGCATGAGCCGGCGCACGTGCCACGGCTTTCGGTACGTGATGTTTCCGCCGAGGCGGATCCCGCAGCTGCGGCGCGCAGCCTGATGCTGGCCGACCGGCTGAGCCCGGTGGATCCCACCCGCGACCGGATCAGCCAGCAGCTGCTGCTTGATCTGGGCGAGCAGCGCTGGGTCTGGTACCTGCGTGTGCACCATCTGGCCGCCGATGGCTACGGCATGGCGCTGTTCACCGATCGTGTGTGCGCGTTGTATGCCGGTCGTACAGGTGAGCCGCTGCCAGGGCTGGCGGGCGTGCTGGCCGATGACGTCGCCTACCGGGCCGATCGGCGCCGTGCAGCAACTGGGCAGTGGTGGCGCGAACAGATGCAGGGCGCACCGGCCGGCGCTGGCGTGGCGGGAACGCTGGAGTCAAGCAACGACGCGCTGCGCTGGGTGCAGCCGCTTGATGCGGCGTTCCGCGAGCGCCTGCTGCAGGTATCGACAGGCTGGCTGCAACCCTGGCCGGATGTGCTGGCTGCGCTGTCGGCCGAGTACCTGCGGCGGATGAGTGCCGCCGATGAAGTGGTGCTGGGCGTGCCCTACATGGGGCGGCTGGGCAATGCGTCGGCGCGGGTGCCGGCGATGGTCATGAATGTGTTGCCGCTGCGCGTGGCGGCCGGCGAGGGCAGCGTCGAGGCCTTTGCCCGGGGCCTGGGTCGCCAGCTCAGCCAGGGGCGCAAGCATGGCCGTTACCGAGGCGAGCAACTGCGCCGGGATCTGGGCCTGGTGGGCGCGCAGCAGCGCCTGCACGGTCCGATGGTGAATGTGCAGCCGTTCTACAGGCCACTGGCCCTGCCAGGCTTACAGGCGACCCTGGAGGTGCTGTGCACCGGGCCTGTGGATGACCTGACGCTGGGCTTCCGTGGTGATGGCCAGAGCCTGCTGGATCTGGAGATCGAGGCCAACCCCGCGCGGTACAGTCGCGGGGATGTGCAGGCGCATGCGGCGCGGCTGCTGCATTTCGTGTCGGCGGCACTGCAGGCTGAAGACATCGCGGCCGTGCCGTTGGCCACCGCCGAAGAAGCGCAGCAGGTGGTGCATGGTTTCAATGCCACCGCGCATGCGCTGCCACCGACCACGTTGGTCGAGCTGCTGCAGCAGGGCATGGACCGTGATCCGCACGCACCCGCGCTGGTCTCCGGTGTTTCCACGCTGGACTACGCGACATTGGAAGCGCGCAGCTTCGCGCTGGCAGCACAGCTGCGCGCGATGGGCGTCCGCCCGGGCAGCGTGGTGGCGGTGGCATTGCCGCGCTCGCTGGAGCTGGTGATGGCGCTGGTCGCGGTGCTGCGTGCCGGAGCCGCCTATCTGCCGTTGGACCTTGCTCATCCCGACGATCGCCTGGCGCGTATTCTGGCCTCGGCACAGCCGGTGTGCGTACTGGCAGCGGCGGACGTCTCGGCGCGTGTGGCCGATGTGCCGGTGCTTGCGCCGGAGCAGTGGACTGCGCTGAGTTTTGCCGCGCCGTGGGCCGATCCTGCACCTGACGATGCGGCCTACGTGATCTACACTTCCGGCTCGACCGGGGAACCCAAGGGCGTGGTCATCGAACACCGCGCCATCGTCAACCGCCTGCTGTGGATGCGCGAGCACTATGGATTCAAGGCAGACGACTGCGTGCTGCAGAAGACCCCGGCCACCTTCGATGTGTCGGTCTGGGAGTTCTTCCTGCCGCTGCTGTGCGGGGCCACGCTGGTGGTCGCCGGACCGGACGCGCATCGTGACCCCACCGAACTGGCGCGGCTGATCCGCGAGCATGGCATCACCACGGTGCATTTCGTGCCGTCGATGCTTGATGCCTTCCTCGCTGCACCGGCCTCTGAAGGCCTGCAGCTGCGACGGGTCTTCACCAGTGGCGAGGCGCTGGATGCAGCGTTGCGTGATCGCTTCCATGCGCGCATGCACGCCGACCTGCACAACCTGTATGGCCCGACCGAAGCGGCAGTGGATGTGAGCTACTGGCCCGCCCCGGCCCAGGATCGCTCGCGACCGGTACCGATCGGCTTCCCGGTCTGGAACACCCGCCTGTACGTGCTGGACGCCCGGATGCAGCCGCTGCCGGTGGGCGTGGCAGGCGATCTCTACCTCGGTGGCGTGCAGCTGGCGCGTGGCTATCTGGGCCGCGACGACCTGACCGCGGAGCGTTTCCTTGCCGACCCGTTCCTGCCTGGCGAGCGCATCTATCGCACCGGTGACGTGGCGCGCTGGCGTGGCGATGGCGCGGTCGAATACCTGGGCCGCAGCGACCATCAGGTGAAGCTTCGCGGCCTGCGCATCGAACTGGGCGAGATCGAGGCGGCACTGCGCGAACTGCCCGGCATGGAGCGGGTGGAAGTGCTGCTGCGCCAGGACGCGCCCGGCGATGCCCGGCTGGTCGCCTATGTGCCAACCGCGCGTGCCGATGCTGTGTTGCTGCGAAGCCACCTGGCCACGCGCGTACCGGACTATATGGTGCCCTCGGCGTTTGTCGGTGTGGACCACTGGCCGGTGACGGCCAACGGCAAGCTCGACCGCAACGCGCTGCCGAAGCCGCCGCAGCAGGTGCTGGCAGGGATGGCCGCGCGCACACCGCTGGAGCGGGAGCTGGCGGGCCTGTTCGCTCAGGCCCTGGGCCTCGCCGAGCCGGTGGCGGTCGACGCCGACTTCTTCAGCCTAGGCGGCGATTCGCTGTCTGCGGTGCACCTGCTGCTGGCCATTGAGCAGCGCTGGCGCTGCGATCTCGGCCTGGGGGCGCTGTTCGCACAACCCACGGTGGCTGCGCTTGCGGTACGCATTGCTGAGCCGCCTGCGCTCGCTGATCACGCATTGGGCCCGGTGATCGCATTGGCTGCGCCCGAGGCCGACACCGTGCCGCTGTTCGTGCTGCACCCGGCCGGTGGCATTGCCTGGAACTACCGTGCCCTGGCCCGGGCATTGCAGCCGGCGCGTGCGGTCTATGGCCTGCAGTCGCCGGCACTCGATCCGAAGCAGCCGTTGCCGCCCAGTATCGAGGCAATGGCCAATGATTACGTGCAGCGGGTGGTCGCACTACAGCCGAAGGGGCCGGTGCACCTGCTGGGCTGGTCGGTGGGTGGCATCCTCGCCCAGGCGATGGCGGTGCGACTGCATGAGATCGGGCGCGAGGTCGGCGAACTTGTACTGCTGGACGCCTATCCCTGCGAGTGCTGGCGGGCCGAGCCGGAGCCCGATGCCATCGCCGCATTGCGGGCACTGCTGGCGATTGCCGGTCATGACCCGGATGCGCATCCGGAACTGGACAGCCGGGAACGCATTCTCGCGTTCCTGCGTCGTGGCGGCAGTGCGCTCGGCAGTCTGCCGGATGTGGTGCTGGACGGCGTGGTGCGCGCCGTGACCGGCACCAATCGACTGATCCGCGAACACATTCACCAGCCGTTCGACGGCACCCTGGTGCACGTCCGCGCGGGCCACGATCATCAGGCACGGCCACAGCTGCAGTCGGCGTTGTGGCGGGCGCATGCGCGCAGGGTGCAGGCGCTGGAACTGCCGTTCCTGCATGCCGAGCTGACCGGCCGCGACGCAGTGGCGCAGCTGGCACCGTGGTTGTCGGCACGCTTGCGCCAATGGGACGAACAACAGGAGATCGCAACATGCAGTTGACCGGTTTCAAAGGCCGCGTGGCGTTGGTGACCGGCGCTGCCGGTGGCATCGGCGAGACACTGGTGCGGTTGCTGGCCGAGGCCGGTTGCACCGTAGTGGCGACCGATCGCGAGGCGCCTGTTACGGCAGATGTGCGTGTGCACACCTTTGCGCTCGACGTGACCGACAGTGCCGCCGTGGACGGCCTGGTGGATCAGGTCGAGTCCAGCATCGGGCCGATCATGCTGGCCGCCAGCGTAGCCGGTGTGCTGCATGTGGGCGGCGTGACCGAGACCGGCGATGACGACTGGCGCCGGGTGTTCGCGGTGAACACCGACGGGGTGTTCCATGTCGGGCGTGCCCTGGCGCGGGTGATGTCGCCGCGCGGGCAGGGCGCGATGGTTACCGTCAGCTCGAATGCGGCCGGTGTGCCGAGGCATGGCATGGCCGCCTATGCGGCATCCAAGGCCGCCGCCACGATGTTCACCCGCTGCCTCGGGCTGGAGCTGGCGCCGTTGGGCATCCGCTGCAACATCGTCGCCCCGGGGTCCACGCTGACCCCGATGCAGACCGGCATGTGGCAGGACGAGCACGGCGCCGAACGGGTGATCGCCGGCAACCTGGAGACCTACAAGGCCGGCATCCCACTGCGCAAGCTGGCCACCCCCGAGGACATCGCGCAGTCGGTGATGTTCCTGCTCTCCGAGCAGGCCGGGCACGTAGCGATGAGCGACCTGTACGTGGACGGTGGCGCCACCCTGCGCGGCTGAGTTCCTCAGAGCCGAACCCATGACTCGGCTGATTCAGAAGGCAGCCGGTGTGGCTGTGAATGCCAACCCGGCGTGGCATGGGCATTCTTGAACCTGTTTGTTCAGCAATGCTGTTCGATCAGACCGATGATGTGACCGAGTAGGCCATCTAATGAAGTGAGTTCTTCGTAGACATTATCGAACGCTACTTTGTCACGGACCTGGTACCGCCCTGTTGCGAATTCAAAGACGTAGCAATCCATATCGCTCTCTCCGAGTTCTACATAGCCGCCCATGGATCCCTGGTCGCAAGCGAGAAGGTTCATTTCCACAAAAGCAAGCGCTGACCCGCCATCGCGGTATGAGCGTGAAGTGCTCGAGTAGAGGAAGACTCCTGCTGCTGCCAAGCCATCGTGGCGCGAAAGAATGCCCAGATAGGACTCCGGCAGGGTGATACCTAGCGTAGAAAGCACCAAGCTCTGGAGCGCGTCGACGTCAGAACGTCCAAGTGGAGGGCCAAGGTACATCTCGGCTTCGTTGAGATTCGCGCGGAGCTTGAGAAGTCTGGCTTCTACTGAAGGCTGCATTTGTTGAGATTGAATTCGTGTGCAATGAGGGCAGTAAGACACTGTGGAATTCGTCATTCGACGTCAATGGCAGTCGCCCTAAGCTGTTCAAGTTGGTCAACCATTGACGTGGTTGGCTCGCGGTAGCGATTGGACAGCAGCGCTGCTGGGAGTCGATAAGCGCCAAGCAATGTTGGCGTAACCAGCAGCGTGGATCAGGATTGTCGTGTCCAAGGGGCGCCGAACGAGGTCGGCGTAATGTGTTCAACCCGCGCTGCGCGGCTTGCGTGTCCGTTTCGGCTTTGCGGTCTCACCGCCGCTGGCGGCGCCATCCTGCAGCGCCTGCAGCCAGGACAAGGTGTCGACGTAGTCGATGAAATGGCGCAGGTAGCCAGGGCTGGTCGCCTGCATCGTATCGAGCATGCGCTGCACCAGCACCGCCGAGTTCAGCGGGCCGCCATCGGCGGGGGCCTCGGCGCGCAGCGAGCGGCGCACCTGCAGTTCGCTGCGCAGCTCCGACCATTCGCGCTGCACCTGCTGCAGCATCGGCACCTGCGGGTAATGCGGCAGCGAGCGCGACCCCGCATCGAGGTCACGCACCAATGCGCGCAGGCCTTCCAGGGCGGGCGGTTTACTTGCCATCCGGGGCCTTGGGCTTGGGAATCGGCGCGATTTCCACGCGGCGGTTTCGTGCGCGGCCTTCTTCACTGGCATTGGAGCTGACCGGCTGCTCACTGCCGAACGCGGCGGCGAACACGGCGTCAGCCGGTACGCCATCGGCGATCAGGGTGCGGGTCACGGTCAGCGAACGCTGCGCGGACAGCTCCCAGTTGTCGGCAAAGCGGCGGTTGCCTTCGCGCACCGGCGCATCATCGGTAAAGCCGCTGACCATCAGGATCTCTTCGCGACTGCCCAGGTAGGCGGCCAGCGGCGCGGCCAGGCTGCGCAGCAGCTCCTGGCCTTCCGGCTGCAGCTGGTCGGAGTTCAGCGCGAACAGCACGCTGCCGCTGATGCCGATGCGGCCATCCACCAGCGTCACGCGGCCGGCCGCCAGCGGTCCAGCCAACGCCTGTTCCAGCGTCTGCAGGCGCTTGGCCTCGGCCTGGCGCTGTTTCACTTCCTGGTCCAGCCGCTGCGACAGCTCCAGCTGCACCGCGACCACGCCGACCAGGATCAGCACGAATGCGCCCAGCAGCACCGACATCAGGTCGCCGAAGGCGGCCCAGATCGGGGCGTGCGAGCCGCCATCGACCTCCAGCTCGTCGCTCATGCGTTGCCGCTCTTGCCGCGGCGCGCGGCCAGATGCTGCAGTTCTTCCATCACCTGCTTCTGCGACAGCAGGCTGAGGTCGACCACCTCGCGCGCTTGCGCCACGTAGTAGGCCAGCTGTTCATCGCTGCGCGCCAGCGATGCATCCAGTGCACCGCCGATCTGTTCCAGGCGGCCGGACAGCTCGGTGGCGGTGGCGCCGAACTGCGCGACCGCTTCGCCGAAGGTGCCGGCCAGCTGGCCCACCTCGGCAGCACTTCCGTTGAGCGCGGCGGCGATGCCGTCCAGCTTGCCGGTCTCGGCAGCGATATGGTCGGTGAAGCGGTTGCCGACGCGTTCCAGCAACTCGGCCGAGCCACCGACCAGCGCGTCCACCGCCGTGCGCTGCTCGTGCGACGCATGGTTGATCGCATCGAGCAGGGTCTGCACGGTGGCCAGCAGGCGGCCGCGTTCTTCCAGCATTGCGTTGTCGCGCACCAGGCTCTCGGACAGCGTGCTGCGCAGCTCATTGATGACGTCGGCAGCGGCCTTCGGTGCGGCGGCAGCGGTCTGCAGCAGGGTGGAGACTTCGGCCAGCGTGGCGCTGGCCTGGGCGCGGCCGTTCTCGCCGATCTGCTGTGCGGTCGTCGCCAGCGTGTCGCAGACCTGCTGCTGCTGCGCAGCCAGGCGCTCGCCGTTGGCCTGCAGGCGCTCGGCCAGATCGGTGGAAACGTGCTGCAGGGTATCGCTCCACCGCTGCAGGCGCTGTTCGTCGCCGGCCTGCAGCTGCGCCTGCAGCGCGGCGTGGGCCTGCTGCAGTTCGGCGCTGACCGCGTCCCAGCGCGCCTGGCGTTGCTGTTCGCGGCGGTCCAGGCTGGCCTGCAGCTCGGCGTGCGCGGTGGCAGCAGCTGCCTGCGCGGCCTGCCAATCCTGCAAGCGCTGCTGTTCGTGGTCCTGGAAGAGCGACTGATTGGCGCTGTGCTGCTGTTCCAGTGCCTGCAGCAGCGCCTGCGCACGCGCGTCCAGATGCTCGCTGGCGGCGATCAACGCCTGCTGCTGGCGCTCGACCAGCGCGCTGTTCAGGGCCTGCTGCTGCTCGGCGGCGGTACGCAAGGCCTCCGCATTGCCCTGTGCATCGGCCTGCAGGCGCTCGCCGATGCACGCGACCAGTGCTTCGGCCTGCGTGCCCTGACCATCGCTGAACGCCTGCAGGTGCTGGCGCAGATCGTGTACCAGTGCCTGCTGTGCCTGGCTCTGTTCACCCACTACCTTGGCCCAGCTCGCTTCGGTCGCAACGCGGCTGCGCTCGAAGCCGTCGCTCAGGCCGGCCAGCTGCTGCTGAACGGCCTGCTCGATGCGGGCGTGCAGTGCTTCGCCATGGTGAGCCAGACCGGTCAGAGTGGTTTCGGCCATCGGCTGCAGCGCGCCACCGATGGCAGCGGCGCTGGCTTCAGCCCCCTCGCGCAGCGACTCCTGCAGCGACACCGCCAGGCGTTCCTGCAGCGCCTGGCTCTGGGTCAGGAACTCGGCCTGGCCGGCCAGCAGGCGCTCGTTGGCGGCCGTGCTGTGTTGTTCAAACGTCTGCGTCATCGCCTGCAGGCGGTCGACCAGCGCCGGCAGGGCGGCGGACTGTGCCTGCAGGAGGCGCAGCGATTCGGTACGTTGCCAGGCCTGCGAATACGGGTGCAGGTCGCTGGCAATGGCGCGGTCCAGCTGCTGCACGGCCTGCAGGCGGTCACGACGCAGCAGTGCCGCCAGCAGGCCGAGCATGGCCGAGCTGGCCACACCGGCGATCGAGGTGCCGAATGCCACCGCCAGGCCCTGCACCGGCGAGGCCAGCGAGCCGCGGATCGCGGCCATGTCGGTCGCACTCTGCAGCGCCAGCCCGGTGCCGCGCAGGGTGTCCATCATGCCCAGCAGCGTGCCGAGCATGCCCAGCAGCACCAGCAGCCCCACCAGGTACGGGGTCAGTACCGGTGCGGGCAGGGCGGTGCGCTCGCCTTCCACGCGCAGGCGCACGGCGTTGCGCAGGCCCACCGGCACGCGCTCCAGCCAGGGGGCGAGGCTTGCCTTCGCACTGGACAGGTCGTTCAGCGCGCTGCGCAGGCCATTGCTGGCCTGGCGGTAACGGTACAGCTCTACGCCACCGGCGATGTAGCAGGCCGCGATGATTGCCGCTACCGCTGCACCCAGCGGATGCACCGAAACGTAGCCAATGCCGATCCAGCACACGGCCAGCAGGCCGACAAGGAAAACAACGACATGGAAAGCAGTTCTGGACATGGTGTTCCGGTCAGTAGGAGCGCAGGGCGTCTTGCAGCCCTTCGATCGGGTGGAAGCGCAGCTGCAGTTCGGCGAGCAGCAGCGTGCGCATGTCATGGCGGAAGGCCGCGCGCCAGCCAGGCTGGCCGTGCACGCGTTCAAAACGGGCGCCGAGCACCGCCGGCGCAGTGGCCAGCAGGCTGTGCTCGCGCGGGGTGAGGGTCTGCTCCATCACCGCATCGACCTCGGCCAGCCGCGCCAGTTCCGGCGACGCCTGTACCAACTGGTCGCGCAGGCGGCCGCGCAGGCGCCCGGTGGCGGTCTGGATGGCCTGCTGCAGCACCCGGTAGCGCTGGCGCAGCGAGGCAAAGTTGGGCGCAGCGGCGGCTTCCGCCAGGTCGAGCAGGCGCTCGGCCTCGGCATCCTCGCGGATCGAGGCCAGCAGGCTGGCGCGGGCCTGGGCGCAGTCGGCCAACACATCCTCGACCGCTTCGGTGGCCTCGCCTGCCTCGGGCAGGCGCCCGCCGAGCGCCCCGGACAGCGCCACGGCGCGGCTCCAGTCCACCCACTGGCCGAGGCGATCGGTCAGGGCGGGACTGGTGGCCGGCATCGCGCCGTCGCTGAGACGGGCGAGCAGGCGGAGGAACTCCGGTCCACCCAGGACCGGCTGCGCTGCGTTCGCCATCAAGGGGTGAGGGGCCAAAAACCGTTGATTTTACAACCAGATGACCCCGGCTGGATGAAGGCGAGGGCGGGGCGGGGGCGCCCGCAGGCGCGACAAGGCTTAGAATGTCCGGCTGCACCCATCGTTCGACCCCCTGGAGTTCCCCATGACTGTTGCGCAGTTCTACCCGATCGGCACCCCCGGACAGCCCTGGGGCGACGCGGAACGTGCACAGTGGCGGGCCCGCCAGCAGCGCCAGCGCAGCTACCAGGACGACGTGGTGGCCGCGCTTGAGCGCCTGGACGACAGCATCTTCGACGTGATCCAGTACGGCCAGCTGGACTATGCGCCGGACCACTATCCGCTGTTCGCCGTGGTCAACCACGACTGGAACCCGGCGCTGCCGACCGCGCTGATCACCGGTGGCGTGCATGGCTACGAGACCAGCGGTGTGCACGGTGCCCTGCAGTTCCTGGAACAGCAGGCTGAGCGTTACCTGGGCCGGCTGAACCTGATCGTGGCGCCGTGCGTCAGCCCTTGGGGCTACGAGCGCATCCAGCGCTGGAACCCGGATGCCATCGACCCGAACCGCAGCTTCCGTGACGGCGGCCAGATCGAGGAGGCGGCCGCGCTGATGGCCTGGGTGGCCGAGCGCAAGCCGAACCTGCTGGTGCACCTGGATCTGCACGAGACCACCGACAGCGATCTGCACGAGTTCGATCCGGCCCGTTGCGCCCGCGACGGCAAGCCATTCGAGCGCGACACCATTCCAGATGGCTTCTATGTAATCGGCAACAGCGAAGATCCGCAGGCCGAGTTCCAGAAGGCATTGATCACCGCGGTCGCGCCGGTCACCCATATCGCCCCGGCCGACGCCGAGGGCAACCTGGTCGGCCTGCCGCTGCAGTCGCCGGGCGTGGTCTGGGGCGAGTCGCGTTCGATCGGCGCCTGCGCTGGCTTCACCGACGCGCGTTTTGCCACCACGACCGAGGTCTACCCGGACAGCCCGCGCACCAACCCGCAGGAATGCAACGACGCCCAGGTGGCAGCGGTGTGTGCAGGCCTGGATTTCGCCCTGGCGGCGCAGTAACGCGCCACGTTCCGGGCAGCGACCGGCATCAGCCGGCGCTGTTTTCTCGTCGGCGAGGCGGCCACCGATGGCGTGGCCGACGCCCGGCATCCGGCGAACACATCCAGATCGCGCTGGTACACCGCGCTGCTGACGCCGAACAGGCCCAGCAGTGAATGGAAGACGTTGTCATGGCTGTGTGCCTCGTGCAGCGCAGTAGTGCTCAGGCACGCCATATCAAGGCCGACGTTGCGGCCGAAGTCCGGCGAGAACCACATCACAATAGGTACCTGGGTCTGCTCGCGCGGGGCGATGAAGTAGGGCGTGCCATGCAGGTACATGCCGCGTTCGCCCAGTGACTCACCGTGGTCGGAGACGTAGATCAGGGCTACATCGCGCTGGTCCGAATAGCCCTGCAGCAGATCGATGGCCTGGCCCAGCACGAGGTCGGTATGCACCAGGGTGTTGTCATAGGTGTTGACCAGCGCCTCGTTGCTGCAACGCTGGATCTGGTTGCTGTCGCAGGTCGGGACGAATGCCCGCGATGTGGCAGGGTAGCGCTCGAAGTAGGTCGGGCCGTGGCTGCCCAGCTGGTGCAGCACGACCAGGGCGTCACCGTTCATGGCGTCAATGCGTGTGCCGAGCTGATGCAGCAGCACCTCGTCGTAGCAGGTGCCGTCGGCATTGACACATTGGCCGGCCACCTTCAGCGCGGGCATGTCCTCGGTGGGCACGCGTTCGCACACGCCTTTGCAGCCGCCATTGTTGTTGTTGCGCCAAAGCACGCTGATGCCGGTGCGCTGCAGGATGTCGAGCACGTTCTCCTCGGTCGCTGCGCGTACATCGTCGTACTGGCGGCGGGTCATCTGCGAGAACATGCACGGCACCGAGATCGCCGTTGCGGTTCCGCATGAGGAAACATCACTGAAGCTGATGACGCCCTCCTTGCGCGAGAGTCGGGGATTGGTCGCGCGTAGGTAGCCATTGAGCTGGAAGTTCTGTGATCGCGCGGTCTCGCCGATGACCATTATCACAAGCTTCGGTCGCGGGCCCGGTACGCGCCTCGCGTCCTCGCCGATCGGGCGCAAGGGTTGCTGGCGGGTGCTGTAGAGGCTTTTCAGATAACCGTGTGTATGGCGCACGACGTTCAACGGCAGCACCTGGTCACGGATGTAGCGGTTGTTGCGCAACAGCGAGGAATAGTCCTTGTAGAACGCGAAGCCGATCGCCAGCAGCACCAGCAACGACGCCAGGACGCTGGCCGGCCACACCAGCAGCGAACGTATCGAACCCGCTCCGCTGGTGGTGCGTACCCAAGCCAGCCCGGCAGCGGGCAGCACGCCCAGCATCAGCAGGCTCAGCAGCAGCGGCAGCGAGAGGTAGGCGTTCAGTTCGGCCTGGTTGGTCTCGAACACGTTCTGCACCATGCTGCGATCGATCAGCACGTTGTAGTGCAGCATGAAATAGCTGCAGGCGGCGCTGGTGACGATGAGTACGGCCAGCAGCGGCCTGCGCAGGACTGGCAGTGCCAGCAGTGGCGTCAGCACCAGGTTGAACAGGCAGAACAGCACCACCGGCAAGCTGGCCAGGAACAGCACGCTGCGCAGGCTGTTGAGGTCGGTCAGGCCCCACAGCGTCTTCCAGAGGGCGATGTTTCCAAACGTGGTGAAGAACAGTGCGGCGGCCCAGACCAGAACGATCGGATGGGGCCGTGGAAAACGGAGGCATTGACGCACGAGCAGGTTCCGCGGTACGGGAGTGCGCGCAGTATCGAAACGGCTTTATCAGGAAGTTGTCAGGATGGGTGGACTAGCCCAGCAGGATCACGCCCCACACCGCGCCCACCATCAACAGTGCGGTGGTCTGCGCAGCGCTGCCCATGTCCTTGGCATTCTTGGACAGCGGATGCTGTTCCAGTGATATGCGATCAACCACCGCTTCGATCGCCGAGTTGAGCAGCTCCACCAGCAGGCTGATGAAGCAGACCGCCAGCACCAGTGCCCGCTCGACCGTGCTGATGTCCAGCACGAAGGCCGCCACCATCAGCAGCGCGTGCAGCAGCAACAGCTGGCGAAAGGCGGCCTCGCCACGGAAGGTGGCGATGAAGCCGTCGCGTGAGTGGATCAGGGTATGCAGGATGCGGCGCAGGCCGGTCTTGCCGTGCGGGTACTTGCTGCTGTCCTTGGGATGCTGCATGCGGGCTCCGCCGTGAAGTGAGTCGTCCCAGCATGTGTACGCGCGCGTCAGGAAACCGTCAGAGGGGCCACTCCAGGCTGAACCGGCATCCCTGCTGCGAGGAGTGCACCGTCATCCTCCAGCCCAGATGCTCGACGATGCGCTGCACGATCGACAGCCCCAGTCCCTCGCCACTGTGCGGGTTGCCGGGCAGGAAACGCTCGAACTGCTGTGGGTCGATACTGGAAGGCAGGCCGGGGCCTGTATCGGCGACGATGAGTGCGGAGTCGTGGAGGGTGATCCGCACTTCGCCGCATTCGGTGTACTGGCAGGCGTTGCGCAGCAGGTTCCAGATCACGCTGTGCGCCAGATCCGCGTTGGTGTCCAGCACGGCGTCATGCCGGGCATCAAACACAACGATTACCGGCTTTCCGGAAATCCAGGGCTGGCAGCGCTCCATGCAGGATTCGATCAGCGGACGCAGGGCCACCTCGTTGCGCGGCACGGTACTGGGCGCGCGTGACAGCAGCAGCAGGCAGGTCAGCTGGCGCTGCATCTCCCGGGTGGTGCGCATGATGCGCTCGGCGCTGGGAACCAGGTGGCTGTCGGCCGGAAGCTGGCAGGCGAGCGTCTCCGCAGCGCCGCCGATGATCGCCAGCGGCGTGCGCAGTTCGTGACTGGCGTCGCCGCTGAAGCACTGTTCGCGATGCAGGAACCGTTCGAGCTCGTCACTGTGCTGGGCGAAGGCGCGGGCGAGTACACCGATCTCGTCGCGGGCGTTCTGGTAGGGAAAGGGCTTCTGGCCGTCCTGCACCGCGTCCGCCAATCGCGTGATGGGCGCGATGACGTGCGTCGCTACCTTGCGGCCGATCAGGAAGGCGCCGAGCACGCAGATCGAAATTACCAGTGCCGCGAAGGCATTGATCAGGTGTTCCAGATAGCCGTAGTGCGCCGCGTCCTGCAGCAGGTAGTAGCGCTGGCCGCCGTTGTCGAAGACGCTCAGGTGCCACTCATTTGGCGCCTCTTCGCCGTGGTAGCCCGGGCCGTACTGGCGCAGCACGACAGGCACGTCCTGGGCATCGAACAGCTGGGTCCCTGGTGGCAGGACTGGGCGTTGGCCACGATCCAGCAAGGCCTGCAGCCTTTGCACTTCGCCGTGCTGGGTGCGCGCGACCACAGCGGCCCTGACCTGGTCGTAGTCGACCTGTTCGGCCAGTATGATGAAACCCATGGCGCCGGCCATCGACAGCACGAACGAGATCGTGATGCGGGTACGCAGGCTCAGGCGGCGGTAGAGGGACGCAGGGCTCACGCCAGCATGCGCCAGCCGACGCTATGCACCGTGGTGATCAGTGCGGTGTCGAAGCAGCGGTCCACCTGCAGGCGCAGCTCATGAATGTGTGTTCGCAGCGCGCCGCTGTCCGGTGGTTCATCGCCCCAGACCAGGTATTCCATTTCCTGCTTGCGCACCACGGCAGGCGCGGCGCGCACCAGGCACATCAGCAGCTTGTGCGACGTAGGCGTCAGGGCAATGCAGCGGCCTTGGCGCCAGGCCTGTGGCGAGCGCGTGTCCACCTGCAGGTCCTTCCACGCCAGCACGTTCTGGACCTGGCGACCCTGTGCCCGGCGGACCAGGGCCTTGATCCGCGCATCCAGCTCCTTCAGGGAGCACGGCTTGACCAGGTAGTCATCCGCGCCCAAGGCAAGGCCCTGCACCCGGTCATCCACCGGGTCGCGCGCGGTCAGCATCAGGATCGGCACCGGATTCTGGAATTCCTGGCGCAGCTTCTGGCACAGCGTCATGCCGTCCAGGCGCGGCAGCATCAGGTCCAGCAGGATGGCGTCGTAATCGTGCTGCGTTGCCCAGCGTAGTCCGCTGGCGCCGTCGCGGGCGTCGTCCAGGACGTAGCCGAGAGGCTCAAAGAAAGCGTACAGGTTGGCTACGAGCTCGGGGTTGTCTTCGATGATCAGCAGGCGGGTCATGGCGTGCGTCCTTGCGCGTGGCCGAACTGTGCCCGATCCCTGACTGATTGCCAATGCGCATGCTGAATGGATCGCGGCCTGGGTTCGGCCGCGTCAAGCGACGTTCAATCGGCCGGGCTGCGTGAATCGCGGATCGAATAGATCACCGAGAAGATCTTCCAGCCCTGTTCGGTGCGGATCAGCTGCCACATCTCCTTGCCCCAGTTGGTCTTCACCCCCTCGTCGTGGAAGCTGTAGTCGAACGACACCGAGGCCACATCGCCATCCGTTTCGATCTTCGTGCTGGAGAATTTCTCCTCCTTCGGCTTCGGCGAGGCCACCGCACCGTCGATCAGCGCGACGAAGTTGTTGGCCGGGATCTGCCGCGCCTTGATTGCATCGGGCTTGGCCTTGCGGATGTCCTGCAGGCGCACATCCTCGGAAACGAACTGCCAGCCGATGTCTTCCGGTTTGTCGGAGAAGAACAGGCCCATGTAGGTCGGCTTGTCCTTGTTGATCAACGAGGTGCGGAACGATTCGACCACCTGTTCGATGGCCTTCACATCAGCTGAGGATGGGGGCTGACTTGCCTGGGCCGGCACGCCTGTGGTGAGACACGCAGCGAGAAGCGCGCTCTGGATTCCGGTGGTTCGCATCGTTCATGACGGCCTTCGTAGGGTGGAAGCGCCGCCGGGGCCACGGCTACAGGGCCCCGGCACGCTCCGCATTCAACGATGCAGCGCGTCAACAATCAAGCCGGTGGCGATTTCCACCAGCAGGTACTCGCTATCGGACTGGCGCACCCAGCGCCGGTCGCGGCCCGGCTCACGCAGGTGATAGCGCGCATAGTCGTCGACCCAGTAGCGGCGATCCACTTCGGCCCACGGCAGGCGCTCACCACGTCGCCAGGCCTTCTTCTGCCAGCCGGGCGGCGGCGCATCACGGTGGTGGGGGCCGCCGGCATGCGGCGGCGGGCCGTTGCCGCGGGCGTGATGCGGCGGATCAGCGAAGGCGGGAGCTACGGCGAGCGCTGCGGCCGTACTTACGGTAATGGCAAGCAGACGTATGGATGTCATCGGGATGCCTCCGTCATGGCCGCGGCATGCGGCGCTGTTAACGCAAATATAGGGCGGGCCATGTGAATGAATAAGGGTGTAGGCATGCCGTTCATGAACAGATCGGTTGGCGCCTGCTGCTGCGAAGATGATCTCAGCGTGTCGCACCATCGGCCGTGTCGCCCGCAGCCCAACCGCCGCCCAGTGACAGGAACAGTTCCATCTGGCGGTCGACCCGCTCCGCGCGCGAGGTGGCCAACGCGGATTCCGCATCTGCCAGCGCGGCCTGCGCCGAAAGCAGGTCGAGAAAATCAATCCTGCCAAAACGGTAGAGCTGCTGCGCCTGCCCGGCGGCGCGCGCTGCATCCCCACGCGCCTGCGCCAGGCTGCGCTCGCGTTCAAGCTCCTGCGTGCAGGCAAAAAGCGCGGTCTCGGTCTGGCGCAGTGCCTGCAGCACGATGCCGTCAAAGGAAGCAAGAGCGGCATCCACATTGGCGCCGGCCGCCGCGATGCGGGCCTTGGCCACGCGGCGGTTGGGCCAGTGCCATGACAGCACGGGACCGATGTTCGCACCAAAGCTGTTGGCCGACAGTAGATGCGCCGGCGTGCCAGCCACGCCCGAAGAGGCGCCCAGGGTGATCTGCGGATAGAGACCGGCCGTCTCGACGCCGATCAAGGCAGTCGCGGCAGCCAGGCTGCGTTCTGCTGCGCGTATGTCAGGGCGCCGCTGGAGCAGCTGCCAGCCCTCTCCGACTGGCAATGCCTGCTCCAGCTCCGGGGGGCGCGGGCACGCTTCGGCCTCCCTGGGATAGTCTGCCGGGAGCCTGCCCATCAATGCGGCCAGTTCGAACAGTGCGGCCTGGCGTTCTGCCAGCAGGTGCGGTACTGCCGCCGCGCTGTGGTTGACGGCGGCACCGGCACGGCTGACATCGAAGTCCGTTCCTCGACCGCCTGCGGCGAGGCGGCGGGTTGCCTCCAGCGTGGCGTGCTGGATCGCCAGCACCTGCCGGGTTGCGGCGAGCGTGTGATTGCGGGTGCACACCTGGAGATAGGCACGTGTGACGGCCGCAGCGACGACCACGCGGACCTGGTCCCGTGCCGCAGCGACAGCCTCCGCGTCCGCGTTGGCGGCCTCGATGCCGCGGCGGATGCCGCCTGCAAGATCCAGTGGATAGGAGAGCTGAAGGCCCAGCGCATAGGACTGCGGAGCGGCCGGCGCCTGGGTGTAGCCACCGGCATGGGTGAGCGTGCCTGATGCATCCACGTCGGCCTGCACGGCACCGCGCGCGCGATACTCCAGAACGGTAGCGCTGGCGCGCCGAAGGTTGGCATCGGCGGCGCGCAGGTCGGTGTTGGCCGCCAGTGCTTCGCGGACGTAGGCGTCAAGCCGGGCATCGCCATACAGGTGCCACCACCGATCCGGCGGTGCGTCATGGCTGAACGAAGCCTCCTGGCCCGAGACGAAGGCCTGCGCCGCCCGGGGAGAGACTGCGACAGCATCGGCAGGCAGGTGATAGTCGGGGCCTGACACGCAGGCCGTCATCGGCAGCAGCAGGGCGAGCAGCCCACCACGTACTGTTCGCACGCTCACTTGCAGGCTCCCTGTGCCGAGGGCGTGATCGTCACACTCGCAGTGCGGCCCACGATCAGGCGGGTATCCGGCCGCGCATCATCAATGCGGATGCGTACCGGGATCCGCTGTGCCAGCCTCACCCAGGTATAAGTTGGCGCCACAGCGGGGAGCAGGTTGTGCGTGCTTGAGCGCTGATCGTCGGCAATGCCGGCGGCGATGGTATCCACGTGCCCGCGCACGTCGTGGTCGTCGCCCATCAGCCGGGACACGGCGGCATCGCCCTCGGTGATGCAGCCCAGCTTGGTTTCCTCGAAATAGCCCTCGATGCGCAGGCTGCCGGTGTCGATCAGCGCCAGCGCCTGTGCACCCGGCTGCAGGTAGTCGCCCGCGTGCAGGTCCAGGTTGGTGACGATGCCATCGGTGGTCGCGCGCACCTCGGTGCGTTGCACATTGAGCCGGGCAACGCGCTGTTCGGCCCGCGCCTGCGCCAGGGCGGCCAGCTCGGTATCGACCTTGGCGGCATTGCGTTCGCGGGTTTCCGAAGCGACCAGGTTGCCCAGTGCGTTGTCCCGCGCCGATTCGCGGCGGGCCAGGGCCAGCGTGGCGCCTGCGCTGCTGACCGCTGCGTCGGCCTTCTCAAGCGCGGCAGCGAAGCGCGGCTGGTCCAGCACCAGCAGCAGTTGTCCGGCGCTGACTCGCTGGTTGTCGTGCACCAGCACCTGGGTCACCAGCCCCCCCATGTCCGATGCAACGCGCACCACATCGGCGCGCACCCGCCCATCGCGCGTCCACGGGTGTGTTTCGTAGCGATGCCAGATGGCCAGTGCGGCGACGACGGCAATTGCGAACACCACCAGGGTTGCGCTCCAGCGCCCGATGACAGCAAGCGTGTGTTTCATCTCATTTCTCGAACAGGGGCGCGAGCCGGATCATCAGCTCCGCCAGGATCACGAACAGGGACAGGCCCACCAGTGGCCACGCGGCGAACAACCGGTACAGACCGAGGCTGGCGAGGAGACGTGAGGTCAGTACCGACAGCGCCAGCGCGGCGACGGCCACCGCAAGCAGGCCGGGAATCAGCACGCCATCAATCGAAAGATCAGGAAGCATGAGGTCAGCGCCGGTGGGTGAGCAAAGGTACGAGAAGGTCGCGGCGCAACCCGCAGAGAAGGTGCGACAGATGCTTCCGATCAGCCCCGCTGCTGGTAACCACTGCTTCACGCATTCGGTCCAGCACTTCCAGAAGAGGGGTGTCGATACGGCGCGGCGGGTGGGCACGAACCCTGAAATGCTCGGCGATGCGTTCGATCAGCAGTGCATGAAGCGCCCGGGCCTGCGGATTGTCCAGGCACCTTTCCAGTGCCCGGAGTTGGCTGGATGCACGTGCCGCACGAACGTCTGCAAACAATGCCCGCAGGTCGTGTCCCGCGCTGGAACGGCCCTGCAGCCTGGGAGCAAGCAGCCCGATGCGATCCAGCATGCGGCTGAGCCAGGCGCGTGTCACATCACCTCGTCCGGCGGCGTGTCGTGCGACGTCCCGGCGGATCGAACGCTCCAGCCGAGCGCGGTTACGGCCCGTATCGGCGGTCTGGAACAGTTGCATGCTGCACAGTGCCACCGTCGTACCGACGAACAACGCAACGCTGTTGTTGAGTGCGCCGACGACGTTGATCGCATTGGTCGCACCCAGGCCGGCGATGAGCGGGAAGGTCAGCACCACACCCAGGGCGGCCATGATGAAGGGCGGCCGGGCCAGGAACGATCCGCACAGCAGCAGTACCGGCGCCAGCGCGGCGACCAGGCCGGCAATACCCGACAGCGAAGGGATGATCACCAGGGCGTACACAAGACCGACGGCGACACCGATGGCGGAGCCGACCAGGTAGCGCATGACATGCGGCGCTGGCGCTTCGATCGTGCCGAACAGCACGCACGCCGTGCCGATGATGGACACCGCCGTGGCGCCCTCCGACCAGCCGGTGACGATCCACAGAACGCAGCTCAGCAGGATGCCGACGAACGCGCCCAGCGCGCTGCGCAGCGCGAGCCGATGATCCCGGTGAAGTGCCGCACCCTGCACATGCCGCGCAAGGCGGGCAGGTACATGCCAGCGCCAGTCGGGCCGGGCGGTGTGCAGTTGTGCCTGCAGCACGCGGCAGTCGGCGTGGGCGAGGTCGAGCTCGGCCTGTTGCGCGGCAAGGCCGGTCTGCATCAGCTCGCGCCAGCCAAGTGGGTCCATTGTGCTGGCCTGCGGTGAACGCAGCCGGTCGACGGAGTCCTCCTCCGCGCTGGACAGCATCAGGACGTCCAGCATCCGGTCATGCAAAGCACGCAGGATCTGCACCTGGGCCACGCCGTGGGCGCTGTCGAAGGGCAGGTGGATCGATAGCACATGCAGCTCAAGCAGGTCGGCTGCCACTTTCGAGCGGTCGGTCGCCAGCACCGTGTCCGATGCACCGGCGCGCATGTCGCGTGTCCATCGTTCGGCATCATCCAGCACGGCAGCAACCCGCGCGTGCACGCGCATCGAGACCCGGCGCGGCAGCACCAACGCATGTACCAGCGTGGCGGCGATGATGCCGATGGCGATTTCCTGCACCCGCGTGATGGCAATGGTGAACACGTCCTCCGGCACCATCACCGCAGGAAACCCGATCAGGCTGGTGGTATAGCCGGCCAGCAGGAACGCATAGGCACGTGGGGTGCGGTCGATCATCGCCAGATACAGGCACAGCGCCATCCAGGTGGCGAGTGCGGCGCTCAGCACCAGGGGGGCATTGGCGAAGCGTGGCACCAGCACAACGGTGGCGACGGCCCCGCCCACGGTGCCGAGCAGACGGAACAGGCCGCGGCTGAGTGTCGCCCCGGAAAGGGGCTGCGACACCAGATAAACCGTGCCGATTACCCAGAACGGGCGATTCAGGCCGATCCGCAGGGAGACATACAGCCCCAGCGACGCGGCGAGCAGGCATTTGAGCGAGAACAGCACCGCCTCCTGGTCGGTCCGGAGGGCAGGGCTCTTCAACCGTGCAAACGCCTGGAGCACGTGGGGGAGGAGTGGGATGGGGAAGTGCATGCGGCTCATGCTAGTGATCGGCCGCCATGGCGAATTTCGCTACAATGACAATCAATCGCTAAAACCGGTCAATGTGAGAATGGCTCGCATTTCGCTCCCCGGCTTTGACCTGGACCCGGACGAGACCGATCGCCCGGCGGTTGCCAGCCGCCTGCAGGTGGCCGAGCACGATGCGGAGATTCCCGTGCATGAGCACCGGAAGGGCCAGCTTATTCTTGCGCTGCATGGGGCGGTGACCTGCGAAGTGGCCAACGCACTGTGGATCGTGCCGCCCCAGTGTGGCGTCTGGATTCCCGGTGGCATGCCCCACAGCAACCGCGCCACCGCCAACGCGCGCCTGTGCTACCTGTTCGTCGAGCCCGGCATCGTCGATCTGCCCATGCAATGCGTGACGCTGGCGATCTCCCCGATGCTGCGCGAGATGATCCTGCACCTGGCCGACGCGCCGCTGGACTACCCGCATGGCAGCCACACCGACCGGCTGGCGCGCGTATTGCTGGACGAGCTGGTACAGATGCCGGCCGAGCACCTGTCGTTGCCGGTCAGCCATCACCCGAAGGTGCGTGCGCTGGCTGCGGCGCTGTCGGCGGATCCGGCAGACCGCAGCACCATCGGCCAGTGGGCCGTGCGCCTGGCCCTGGGCGAGCGCACGTTGACCCGGCTCATCGAACGGGAAACGGGCTTGTCCTTCGGGCGCTGGCGGCAGCAGCTGCACCTGCTCATCGCCATTCGTGAACTTGCCGCGGGTGCACCGGTACAACGCGTTTCCGAGACGCTGGGCTATGAGTCGGTGACGGCCTTCATCACGATGTTCAAGAAAGCGCTTGGCCTTTCCCCGGCGCGGTACTTCGCGGTGCGCCTGCGAGGGCAGTAGAGGGGAACAACGGGCGAAGCCGTTGCCCGGAACGGCTACTTCGCTGTGTCGGAGACCGATTGAATCGCGGCGACCACCGCAGCAGGATCCTCGCGCTGGAGGGTGTGGCCGGTTGCCAGGTAGCGGTGCGAGCCACGCGTGAAGCCCGAGAAGAGCAGGGCGTGTGCGGCAGATTGTGCCGGCAGCCGGATCATCTGGGCACACCGCGCGTGGTGATCGATCCGGTACGGAATGTCTCGATCTGGGAGTGGAGCAACAAGAGCGAGGTGTTCGGCAACCAGATTCCGAGTGCAGGCCCGGACGGGGATGGTGTGGCGTTCGAACTGGCGCTGCGCTTCCCGGGCCAGCAGGCGACGGATGCGAGTGGGCTGTTCTACAACTACCAGCGGGAGTATGACCCTGCGGTGGGTCGTTATTCGCAGAGTGATCCGATTGGGCTCGCAGCGGGGCCAAATACCTTTGGCTACGTGATGGGAAATCCGATGAGTTGGATTGGCCCTGAGGGCTTGGAAGTACTTGTATGTAGTCAGCCGGCCTTTGGAGTATCCAACAATCCAATTGATCACCAATGGATTCGTACGGATACAGTTGAGGCAGGCATGGGTCGCACTCGTGGAAACGTACCTTGTAACGACAGTGGAGACATGCCGGGCGATCCCGTGCAGGTGACCAACCATGTCGGTCGTAGCAATGAGCCTGGAGCATCATGCAAAGTGGTTAAAAATATCGACGAAGCGAGAGTCAATTCCCAGCTTCAGATAGGGAGATCACTTGGTAGGTGGGGGCCTGCCAACCATTGCCAATCATTTGTAGCCAAGACACTTTGGAATGCTAGTACAGTCGAACTGCAGCAAGAGCAGAACAAACGATTGCTCAACTCGAAGGTTCCTGGGCTGAGGTAGGTATGAAGAGATACATGACATGCGTCCTGCTGGCGTCACTTTCTTCGGCATGTGCGGATCAGAAGCAGGGCGCAACGACGAATTCGTTCGACGATGAGCGGATAGAATGTGTTGAGCCCGCTCGACTGAAGACCGAGCCGTGGGGAAAAGCGGGCTCTTTGAAGGGGTGCGAGATTGCTGATGGTCCATTTTTCGCCGCAGATGATGGGTATATTCGTATGCGTGGACAGTTTAAGAATGGGCATAAGGCCGGTGTGTGGCGATGGTACGACCGAAGTGGAAATGTCACTAAAGAAGTCAATTACTCACAGTAGTCTTTGCGGGGGAGGCAGGATGCAGTGCCCTGAAGGACATCCCGTGCCCAGATTCCTCACCCCCGACGAGGTCTCCCTCATCCACAGGCTGCTGCCCGAGACGAACGAGCTGTGCGAACGGTTGTTGAAGGATCTGGCGCTCGCCCAGGTGGAGGACGTGGAGGTCGTCGGATTCGGAGGCGTGGTGTTCCTGTCCAGCACGACCCAGGTCTTCGGAAGCGACATTGCCACTGCAATGCTTGCCGATGCCGACGGCGTGCCGGTGAGAGTCACCCTGTGCCTGGACAATCACGATCAGCTCTTCGAGCTGGAGCTGTGCAAAGTGGACTTCTCACCGATCATCGGGGTCGATCTGAGGAGCGCTTTCAGCGAGCACTGACACCTGCTGAAAGTGGTCCTCGCCGAAGGGCGTGGCGCATCGCGTTCACCCTTCGGGCTGCAACCGCCCCACCGCCTGCGCGCACAACGACTGGCAGGCCATGACCAACCCCTCCATCACCCGGTCACCCACGTACTGCCCGGGTTCGCCGTTCTGCCGGGTGCGTTCGGCTGCCCGCAGCATTTCCAGCACTACCCGCAACCCGTTCAACGCACAATCGGCATCGGCCAGGGCCAGGCAGCGCCCGGGCAGCTGATGCCGCTCCGGCCAGGGTTGTCCGTCGGCCGCCGCACCGGAGCCGATGCGGTGGAGATTGGCAGTGAAGGTGTTCCTGTCCACTGTTGGCTTAGCCTGTGGCGAACCGTCGCCGCCGGCGGCGCTGCGTAGGCGTGCAGATGGGGGAAGTCCGATTCGTTCATGGCAAGGCTCCGTGCAGGGCAATCGGTAGCCGCCACCCATAAAAGTGGCGGGCGGTACGTGGTTCGAACACCGGGTTGATGTCAGTCCGGCGGGCCCGAAGGCCCCCACGCACCGCCCGCCATAGCCGGCTGGCAAGCGCATACATCAACATCAACTCGGGTGTTCGAAGCCCGGCCACCGTTTTCCGGTGGCATGCCATCTGAGCCCCTGACGCTGTGCAATGCCAATCAGAAGAGTTGCAGGAATCACTCGATTGGAGACGCTTTCGGCATTCTCCCACGCTGTTAAGCCCCGCCAGCGCTCGCTGGCGTGGTGATCCGCCCGCAGCCTGCAATCTGCGACAGGCGTCGAGTTTGTCACGGCGAACGGGACGGGCGGGGCGGGCCTATCACGACAGGCGGCGCCAATTCAGGCTGCGTGCCTCCCGGGTTGACGCTTTCAACGCCCCAGCGCACTCTGCGGGCTGGGGTCGACAACCCGTTCAGGGGCAGGGCTGCAGGGTGGTACCAGGAGGCGGAACAGCCATGAGCCAACTCACCGACAGCTTCGGACGCAGCTTTCCGTACCTGCGCTTGTCGCTCACCGAAGCCTGCAACTTCCGGTGCAGCTACTGCCTGCCCGACGGGTACCAGGCCGATGGCCACCCGCGTTTCCTGCAGGTGGAGGAGATCGGCCGCTTGGTGCGGGCCTTTGCAGCGCTGGGGATGAGCAAGATCCGCCTGACCGGTGGCGAGCCCAGCCTGCGCAAGGATCTGGACGAGATCATCGCCACCGTGGCGGCGGTGCCGGGCATCCGCAAGGTGGCCATCACCACCAACGGCACGCTGCTGCCGCGGCGCCTGCCGGGATGGCACCGGGCAGGCCTGACTGCGCTGAACGTGAGCATGGACAGCCTGCAGCGCGAACGCTTCAAGACCATCACCGGCCATGACCGCCTGCCGGAGATCCAGCAGGGCCTGGCCCTGGCGCAGGCGTTGGGCCTGCCGGCGATCAAGCTCAACGCGGTGCTGCTGCGTGGCCTGAACGACGACGAGCTGCCGCAGTGGATGGACTACCTGCGCGATCGACCCTTCAGCGTGCGCTTCATCGAACTGATGCGCACCGGCGACAACGAAGCCTATTTCCAGCGCCACCACCTGCGTGCCGACGTGGTGATCGAGCAGCTGCTGGCCGCTGGCTGGCACGAGCGCCCGCGCGCCGCCGATGCCGGCCCGGCGCGCGAGTTCGGCCACCCCGACCATCGCGGCAGCATCGGCATCATCGCGCCGTACTCGCGTGACTTCTGCAAGGGCTGCAACCGCCTGCGGGTGACCGCCAAGGGCGACCTGCGGCTGTGCCTGTTCGGCGAGTTCGGCGTGCCGCTGCGCCCGCTGCTGCAACGCGACGAGGACCATGACGCGCTTTTGGCACGCATCACCACCCAGCTTGGCCTGAAAGCGGCCGGGCACGGACTGCACCAGGGCCAGACCGGGTTGACCCCGCACCTGGCCTCGATCGGAGGATGAGCAACACGATGAGTGGGGAATTGAACGCGGCCTTCCATATGGCCGATGTCCGCAACAAGCGCATCAGCCGCCGTCGTGCGGTGGCGGTGGGCGAGCTTCATGCCGGTCCGGTGGCGTATCCGCTGATTGTCGAGCGCCGCCTGCCCAAGGGCGATGCGCTGGTGATGGCCGAGATTGCCGGCCTGCAGGGCGCCAAGATGGCGTCGATGCTGATGCCGCTGTGCCATCCCCTGCCGCTGGAGCTGGTGCAGGTGTTCTGCGCGCCGGTGCCGGAACGGCAGGCGATCCGCGTGTGGTGCGAGTGCGCCAGCGAGGCGCGCACCGGCGTGGAGATGGAGGCACTGGCCGGCGTCAATGCGGCGCTGCTGACGTTGTATGACCTGAGCAAGCCGGTGGAGCCGGCGCTGCGCATCGAAGGCATCCGCCTGCTGTTCAAGGAAGGCGGCAAGCGCGGTGTCTGGCTGCACCCGGATGGCATGGACGAGGCCGAGCGTGAGCGTTTCAAGCCGCGTGCGCCGAAGGGCCTGGAAGGCGCGGCCTGCGCGGTGATCACGCTGAGTGATCGCGCCAGCGACGGCACCTATGAGGATATCTCTGGCCCGACCCTGGTGTCTGGCGTGGAAAAACTGGGTGGCGAAGTGGTAGCCGCCGAGGTCTTGCCTGATGGCATCGAGCCGTTGGCCACCCGCCTGCAGGCCTTGGCGGCCGAGGGCGTGCGCCTGTGCCTGTGTACCGGCGGTACCGGGCTGGGCCCGCGTGACCTGACCCCGGAGGCGCTGCGTTCGTTGAATGCGCGGCCGGTGCATGGGCTGGCGCAGATGGTGCGGGCCTTGAGCGCGCAGCACACGCCGATGGCCTGGCTGAGCCGCGCCGAGGTGGTGCAGCTGGGCAACATGCTGGTGTTCGCGCTGCCCGGCAGCCCAAAGGCGGCGGCGCAGTGCCTGGACATCCTGGCGCCGGTGCTGGGCCACGCCTTGGCGATGGTCAAGGGGGCTGGCCACGCATGATTGCCTACAGCGAGGCCTTGCAGCACCTGCTGGAGGCGGCCACGCCGCTGCCGGCCGAACATCTGCCGCTGCATGAGGCCGGCGGCCGCACTCTGGCCAGTGACATCATCAGTGGGCAGTCGTTGCCGCCGTTCGACAATTCGGCAATGGACGGCTTCGCGCTTCGCGCCAACGGCGCGGCGCTCGGGGCCGGTACCGAATTCGGCGTGCAGGGCTGGCAGGCGGCCGGCGATGCCGGTGCCGAAGGCGGCGAGGGCGCCTGGGAAATCATGACAGGTGCGCGCATGCCGGTCGGGCTGGATACGGTGGTGCCGGTCGAGAACGTGGAGATCCTCGCCAGCGAGGAAGGACGCCCGACCCGCATTGCCCTGAAGGGCACGGTAAAGCCGGGCCAGAACGTGCGCCTGCGTGGCGAAGACGTTAGCGACGGCGAGCGCGTGCTGCAGGCCGGGCAGGTGCTGGACATCAACGCGCGCACTCTGCTGCATGCCATCGGCGTGGGCGAGGTGGCGGTGGTGGCGCGGCCAAAAGCGGCGGTGATTGCCACCGGCAAGGAGCTGGTGACCGAGGCGGCGCAGACGCTGGCATCCGGGCAGATTCGTGACAGCAACCGGCCGTATCTGGTCGGCCGCCTGCAGGCCGCCGGTGCCGAGGTGGTCTGGCAGGGCACGGTGGGCGACGACGTGGCCGCCTTCAATGCCGTGCTGGATGAAGCGCTGGACGCGGGTGCGCAGCTGTTGATCAGCACCGGCGCGGTGTCGGCCGGCCGCTACGATTTTGTTCCCGACGCGCTGCGCGGCCGGGGTGCGCGCATCGTGTTCCACAAGGTGGCGATCCGCCCCGGCAAGCCGTTGCTGTTCGCGGTGCTGCCCAATGGCGTGCTGTATTTCGGCCTGCCGGGCAACCCGGTCTCCGCTGCCGTCGGCCAGCGCTTCTTTGTCGAGCCGGTGCTGCGCCGCCTGCTGGGGCTGGCACCCGAGCGGGTGCTGACGTTGCCGCTGCAGGCCGACGTGCGCACGCCGCCGGGCCTGCGCTTCCATGCGCGGGCGCGGGTGGAAGTGGACGCGCAGGGCCGCCTGAGTGCGCGCGTGCTGGCTGGGCAGGAGTCGTTCCGTTTGATGTCCATGCTGCAGGCCAACGCCTGGGTGGTGCTGGAAGCCGAGGGCGGTCTCGCCCCTGCCGGCACGCCAGTGCGCGTGCAGGGCTGGGGTCATCAGGACCCGGTGCAGCTGGCGAGGCAGGAGCCGTGATGAGACAGGTGAATCTGCAGTTGTTCGGTGCGTTTTCCGAACTGGATGCCAGCCGTGAAATCGCGGTGGAGGTGGCCGGTGGCACCGTGGCCGACCTGCGCCAGGCGCTGCGCGAGCTTCTGCCACTGCGTTGGCCGGGTTTCCGTGCCGGCCTGCTGGATTACTCGGCATTCGCCGACCAGCAACGCGTACTGCGCGACCACGAGGCGCTGCCCGACGATGGCCGGGTGGCGATCCTGCCGCCGGTGAGCGGGGGCTGATCGATGAGCGAGACGATCATCGCGAAGGTGGTGGATCGCGCGCAGGCGGCGATCGATCCGGCCGATGGCATCGCCGCGGTGTCCGATCCGGGCTTCGGGGGCATCGATGTGTTCATCGGCAAGGTGCGCGACGTCAATGTGGGCCGGCCGGTGACCGGGATCACCTACGACCTGTTCGAGCCGTTGGTGTTGAACGAATTCAAGCGTCTGGCGGCAGAGGTCGAAGCCACGTTCGGGCCGAAGCTGAAGCTGTATGTGGCCCATGCCAAGGGCCGGCTCGGCATCGGCGATGTGGCGGTGGTGGCGGCGGCGGGCAGCCCGCACCGTGACGAGGCGTTCCGCGCCTGCCGGCAGTTGATCGAGGTGGTGAAGCACCAGTGCCCGATCTGGAAGCAGGAGCATTACGAGGACGGCGACAGCCAGTGGAGCGAAGGTTGCAGCCTGTGCCATGCGGACAGCGAACCCGCCGATGCCCATGACCACCCGCACGATCACCCGCATTGACGTCGGTACAGCCACGCATGTCGTGGCTCTACTGCGATGACCATCGACGGCATCGTGCTGGCCGGTGGCCTGTCCAGCCGGATGGGGCGCGACAAGGCGCTGCTGCCCTGGCAGGGCCGCACCCTGCTGGAACACATGCGCGGCGTGTTGAAGCAGGCGGGCGCCGGGCGGGTGTGGGTGAGCGGTGACTACCCGGCGTTTGGCGGCGTGCCGGACCGCGTGGCACGTTGTGGGCCGCTGGGCGGGCTCTACAGCGTGGCGATGCAGATGACTGGTGGCCCCGCTTGGGTGGTGCCTGTCGATACGCCGCGGATGACGCCCGCGCTGTTGCTACTTCTGCAGGCCGATCAAGGGCGCGCCTGCACGGTATTCGACGATGAACCGTTGCCGATGCGGTTGCAGATCGATGATCATTGCCGCCGCGTGCTGCGGGACTTGATTGATGATCCGATGGCGCGACGTTCACTGCGCGCCCTGCAGGAACGCCTGGGCGTGACCCGGTTGCCATTGGCACCCGAGGATCAGGCGTTGCTGCTCAACTGCAATACGCCATCAGAGTGGGAATCCATCACAGCATGAAAGTCCAGCTGCAACAGCAATCGATGCGCCTGCGCGTGGATGAGGAAGATCTGGCACGCTTGCTGGCCGGAGAGTCAGTCGAGAACCTGACCCGCTTCGGCGGCAGCGGCGGCTGGGGCGTAGCGCTGTCGCTGCATGCCGGCGATCAGGCGGTGCTGCTCGATGGCGGGACGTTCTGCCGGTTGGTACTGCCTCGCCAAGCCGTTGAGTCGCTGGCGGGCAGGCTGCCCTGCCGGGATGGGCTGAGCTTCGGTATCGCCTTGGATGACGACAGCATGCTGCAGCTGCAGTTCGACGTGGACGTGCGCGACAGCATGCGGCAGCGTGGCCCTCAGCGACGTGCTGAACCTGCGCCGGAGTAGCCGCATGATGCGCAGGGCCGGGTGGCGCGCTGACGTATGATGGAGGCCTTCGTTCCTGCGTTGCTGCAATGCCCCTGAACCCCTCCGCTCCCTCTGCGTCCCGACCGGCCACGCCCAATCCGGCGGCGGCCGATGACGGCGACGCGCTGCACTTCTGCAGTACCTGTGCGTTCTCGGACGCCTGCATGTCGCAGGGCTACGACAAGGCTGCGTTGGGCGAGCTGCATGTGCTGGTTGACCACGTGGGGCCGTTCCAGGCCGGTGACTACCTGTTCCGTGCCGGCGATCCGTTCGATTCGATCGCAGCGGTCCGCGCGGGCATGGTAAAGACCTTCGTCGATGACAGCCAGGGCAACGAGCAGGTACTGGGGTTCAGCCTGCCCGGCGAGGTGATCGGGCTCAACGCCATCCATGGCGCGCGCTTCCCCTGCAATGCGGTGGCACTGGATACGGTCTACCTGTGCCGGATCCCGTTTCCGCGATTGAGCCTGCTGGCCACGCGCATGCCGGGGTTGCAGGCGCGGCTGTTCAGCCTGCTCAGTGCCGAAATCGGCAAGGTCGCCACGCTGGCGGCCAACCATCGCACCGAGGAACGCATGGCGGCGTTCCTGCTCGATCTTTCCGAGCGCTATGCCCGGCGCGGATTCTCGGCCACCTGCTTCAACCTGAGCATGGCCCGTACCGAGATCGCCAACTACCTGCGGATGGCCCCGGAAACGGTGAGCCGGGTGCTGCGCCGGTTGAGCGACGAGGGTGTGATTGCGGTCAATCAACGTGAGATGCTGTTGCTGCAACCCGAGCGGCTGGCGGCGATGGCCGTGGCCCGGGAATCCGGACTGGACTGATCAGGCAAGCGAGGGGCCGACCCATGATGCGAGCGGGGCTGTTGTTGCTGGGACTGCTGGCCACGGTGCCAGCCTGGGCGGCCGAGCTGACGGTGTCGGCGGCATCGAGCCTGACCGAGAGCTTCCGCGAACTGGGCACCGCCTATGAGAAGGCACACCCGGGCGCCAGGGTTGATTTCAACTTCGCCGCCTCTGGTGTGCTGCTGCAGCAGATCAGCCGTGGTGCGCCGGTGGACGTATTCGCATCGGCCGACGAAACCACGATGGACCAGGCCCAGCAGCAGGATCTGCTGGCGGCGGGTACCCGCGAGGTGTTCGCGGTGAACGCGCTGTGGGTGGTGGTGCCGCCGCACGCCAAGGCCGCGCCGCGCACCTTGAAGGAGCTGGCCGGTGCTGGCGTGCAGCGCATCGCACTGGGCACCCCGGACAGCGTACCGGTGGGCCGCTATGCCAAAGGTGCACTGGAAGCGGCGGGCCTGTGGCCGTCGGTGCAGAGCAAGGCCATCACCACGCAGAATGTTCGCCAGTCGCTGGACTACGTGGCGCGCGGTGAAGTGGATGCCGGCTTCGTCTATGCCACCGATGCGCAGGCGATGCCTGACCGGGTGCGTCGCGCCTTTGCGGTGCCGGTGTCTGGGCGCATTGCCTATCCGCTGGCCGTGATCAAGGCCAGCCCACAGCAGGCGGAGGCCAAGCGCTTCACTGCCTTCGTGCGCTCGGCACAGGGCCAGGCGATCCTGGCCAAACACGGGTTCGGCACGCCCTGAGGCATGGATCTGGACTGGAGCGCGCTGGGGTTGTCGCTGAAGGTGGCCGGCTGGGCCACCGCGATCAACCTCGTGCTGGGCGTAGCATTGGGCGCGTTGCTGGCGCGTCGCCGCTTTCCCGGCCGCGAGCTGCTCGATTCGCTGCTGACCCTGCCGATGGTGCTGCCGCCGACGGTGCTGGGTTACTACCTGCTGGTACTGATCGGCCGCAATGGCCCGGTCGGGGCATGGTTGCAATCGTGGTTCGGCATCAACCTGGTGTTCACCTGGCAGGCTGCAGTGATCGCGGCGGCGGTGGCCTCGTTTCCGTTGGTGTTCAAGCCGGCACGCGCCGCGTTCGAGAATGTGGACGGGCAGCTCGAGCAGGCCGCGCGCACGCTTGGCGTGTCCGAAGCAGCCGTGTTCTTCCGCGTCACGCTGCCGCTGGCGTGGCGTGGCATTCTTGCCGGCCTGCTGCTGGCGTTTGCGCGCGCGATGGGCGAATTCGGCGCGACGCTGATGGTGGCCGGCAGCATTCCGGGTCGAACGCAGACGCTGTCGATCGCCATCTACGAGGCGGTGCAGGCCGGTCAGGATGGGAAGGCCAATGCGCTGGTGATCCTCACCTCGGTGGTCTGCATCGTGATCCTGTTGCTGGCTGCGCGGCTGGTGGGCGGACGTCGCCGGGAGCTGCGCGATGTGGCTTGACCTGCAGGTGCAGCGCCGCCTGCAGGCAGCCGGCCAGGATTTCGTGTTGGACGTATCGCTGCAGTGCACGCAGCAGCAGGTGGTGCTGTTCGGTCCCTCCGGTGCCGGCAAGAGCCTGACCCTGAAGGCGGTGGCCGGGTTGCTGCGGCCTGGCCAAGGGTATGTTCGGCTGCAGGGGCAGACCCTGTTCGATGCGGCCACCGGCGTGAACCTGCCGCCGCAGCGTCGGCGGCTGGGCTATGTGTTCCAGGACTACGCGTTGTTCCCGCACCTGAGCGTGCGCCAGAACGTGGCATTTGGATTGCACAAGGGCTTGCTCAATCCGCGTCCCGGGCAACGCTTCGACGCGGTGGAGCAGTGGCTGCACGCATTCCGCATTGACACAGTGGGCGATCTGCTGCCTTCACAGGTCTCCGGTGGCCAGCGCCAGCGCACGGCGTTGGCCCGTGCGCTGGTAACGCAGCCACAGGCGCTGCTGCTGGATGAACCGTTCTCCGCGCTGGACCACGACCTGCGCCAGCACCTTCGCCAGGAGCTGGAGGCGGTGCTGGACAAGACCGGCATTCCGCTGCTGTTGATCAGCCACGACCCCCAGGACGTGGCGATGTTCGGCCAGCAGGTGGCGCGCGTGGTGGACGGCCGCATTGTCGGTGGTTGAGCTGCGGTTGTAGAGCCGAGTCCATACCCGGCTGCTTTCGCGTTGCCGCCAACGGGAGCGGAGCGTGGGCTCGGCTCTACAGGATCAGTGGATCAATACAGCTCGCAGTGGATGCGGCCTTCACCCCGTAGCGTGTCCCAGTGGCCTTTGCCGCCGATGGCATCGATGGCCTGGCGCACCGCGCTTTCCAGGTGGCGCTTGTTGCCGCACAGGTAAAGGTGCCCGCCACGGGCCAGCACATCACGCATCTCGCTGGCGCGCTGCTGCAGCACGTGCTGCACATAGACCTTTTCGACACCATCGCGCGAGAACGCGGTATGCAGGCCGGCCAGCACGCCACGCGTGTGCCAGTCCTGCAGTTGTTCGCGGTAGAGGTAGTCGTGCTGGCGGTGCTTCTCGCCGAACACCAGGTGCACTTCGCGTTCGCAGCCGGTGGCCTGCAGTTCCTGCATCAGGCCCATCAACGGTGCAATGCCGGTACCGGTGCCGACCAGCAGCAGCGGTGCCTCGCCGGTATCGGGCAGGTGGAAGCCGGGGTTGGAGCGGCAGTACACACGGGCATGGTCGCCGCCATGCAGCAGGCTGCCGGTGGCAGTACCGAAGCGCTCGCGGCCGCGCAGGCTGTAGCGCACTTCGCGCACGCACAGGCTCAGCTGGTCGTCGCGCGGGTGCGAGGCGATGGAATAGGCGCGCGGCAGCCGCGGTGACAGCAGTTCACGCAGTCGGGCCAGCGGCACGCTGTCCGGCGTGGCGTGGTCCTGCAGCACGTCCAGCAGGTCCAGGCCGTGCAGGTAGGCTTCCAGCTCGCGCTTCTGGCTGACCTTCAGCAGGCCCTTCAGCAGCTCGCTGCCACCGAGCCTGGCCAGTTCGCGAAGCACGCCCTTGCTCAGCAGGCGCAGCTCGCGGTCGTGCAGGGCGGCCACGGCGGCCGTGTCGCCGTACCAGGTGGTCAATGCCTGCAGCAGGGCAGGGTCGTTCTCGGGTACTACGTGCAGGGTGTCGCCCGCGCGGTAGGCCATGCCACTGCCGGCAATGTCCAACTGCAGATGCCATGCGGCCGGGTCGCTGCTGTTCAAGCGGCGACGTTCGAGAATGGGGGCGGCAAAGGCATTGTCTTCGCCATAGGCGGTGACCTGCAGGTGCAGGTCTTGGCCAGCGTTGAGGTCGCCATCCAGCACCTGGCCGAGCACCGGCTGCCATTGCTGGAAGAACTGCTCGTAGCCCAGGTCGGCGTCCACCCGATGCAGCAGTGGCTGCGCCTGGCGCTCGCTCAGCGCAGCATCCAGCGCCTTGGTGAAGCCGCAGAAGCTGGGGTAGCCGGTGTCACCAAGGCCGAACACCGCATAGCGCAGGCCGCTCAGCGTCGGGGTCTGGCGCAGTGTTTCGAAGAACCGCTCGCCGTTGGCCGGCGGTTCGCCATCGCCGAACGAGCTGGAAATCGCCAGCAGCACATCGCCTTGGCCGAGACTGGCCACGTCGATGTCGTTGAACGGGAGCACCTGCGGCCCGTGCGGCTGCAGGTCCGCGCCCAGTCGCTGGGCCAGGGCGCGGGCATTGCCCGACTCGGACGCGAAGCCCACCAGCAGGCGGCTGACGGGCGTACTGGTCGGGAGGGCGTTCACGCGGCCGCGTAGAAGTCGTCGAACTTTTCCTTGCTGAACTCGACCAGGTCGTAGTTCTGCATCAGGTCGTTCACCACGCGGCGGATGCTGATGTACGAGGTGATGTTGCCGTCGGCGTCGAACAGCGGCTGCACGGTGGTATCGACCACATAGAGCACACCGCCCTTGCCGAGGTTGGGCACGATGCCGGTCCAGGTCTTGCCGGCCTTGATGGTGTCCCACATGTCCTTGTAGACCGCCTTGGGCACATCCGGGTGGCGCACGATGCTGTGCGGCTGGCCGATCAGCTCTTCGCGGGCGAAGCCGGTGAGCGCGCAGAACAGGTCGTTGGCGTAGGTGATGTTGCCCTGCAGGTCGGTGGTGGAGATCACCATGACGTTCTGCATGGCGTTTTCGGGTCCTGCATAGAGATACGCCCGCACGGCAGCGGGCGGTTTGACATTGGTCAAGCGGGTGGCGCGCTGGCCTGCGACCGGGTGTCGCAGGGTGAGTCTCTTGAGAAATCAACCCAGTTCGGCTCACGTTGCACGCGGGATTGCCGGCAGCCGGGCATGGGCTCGGCCCCATGGCAGGAGACACGGCCAGGAGGCGGGCGCCTGTCATGTGTACTGAGCTCATGACGCCTTGTCACAAAGAAATCGCCATGGCTTCACGGTTGATTGATCGCATGCAGGGCTATTGTCGTCCTGAGCCTCTCGCTGACGTCCCCCACGTCCTGCGTCGACTTCCTTCCCAGCATTAGCGCCCGTCCGGGCGCCGCTGGCGTCTGTCTGCCTGAAGCATCCGAGATCATCCCCATGGCCCGCGCCGCCCAGTCCGCTTCACCCGTTGCGATCTCTCCGGTCACGCCCGTGCCGATCGGCACCCGCCGTGGCCACTCGCAACCACTGCAGCTGCCGGAACTGGTACAGCGTGTGTTGTTCGTCGCGACCGAGATGGCCGACTTCATCAAGGCCGGAGGCCTGGGCGACGTGGCCGCAGCCCTGCCGCGTGCGGTGCGCGGCGCCTGTGATTCGCGCGTGCTGCTGCCCGGCTACCCGGAAGTACTGCAGCGCCTGCCACAGCTGCGGCGGGTGGGACAGGTCAGCGCGAGAGCGGGCCTGCCTGCGTGCGGGATCGGCATGGCAGTGCAGGCAGACGGCCTACCGATCTACGTGCTGCTCTCGCCAGAGCTGTACGAGCGCGAAGGTTCGCCTTACGTCGATGGGCAGGGCCAGGAGTGGAAGGACAATGCGGTTCGCTTCGCCACGCTCTCACACGCAGCGGCGGAGATTGCGGCCGGGCGTGCCGGGCTGGACTGGTCGCCGCAGCTTCTGCACCTGAATGATTGGCCTGTGGCCATGGCGGCCGCCTACGTGCGTTGGGACCGGACCACCGTGCCGACCCTGCTGACCATCCACAACCTGGCGTACCAGGGGTTGTTTCCGTACGCGCTTGCACCTGTGCTGGGCGTACCGGCCGAACACCTGGATGAACTGCACTTCCACGGGCAGATGTCGTTCCTGCAGGGCGGGATCACCAACGCCACGCGCCTGAACACGGTCAGCCTGCGCTACGCGCAGCAGATCACCGCCCCGGATGACGGCTGCGGGCTGCATGATCTGTTGGCGCGTCGCGCGGCCGGCGGACACCTGAGTGGCATCGTCAACGGCATCGACGCCAGCTGGGACCCGCGCCGCGATATCCATCTCAAGGCCCACTTCGGCATTGGTGAGTGGACCGGGCGCGCCACCAATGCGCATGCGGTGCGCAAGGCGTTCGGTCTGGCGCCGTCGACCGGCCCGCTGTTCGCGGTGGTCTCCCGCCTGGTGCACCAGAAAGGCCTGGACATCACATGCGACGTGGCGCCACAGATCGTGGCGGCCGGCGGCCAGCTGGTCATCATCGGTGGCGGCGAGCCGCAGGTGGAAGCGCAGGTGCAGGCGCTGGCCCGGCGCTACCCCGGACGGGTGGGCGCATTCATCGGCTTCGAAGAGGCGCTGGCCCGCCAGATGTTTGCTGGCGCCGATTTCCTGCTGATGCCTTCGCGTTTCGAACCCTGTGGGTTGAGCCAGATGTACGCGCAGCGCTTCGGCTGCCTGCCGATCGCGCACGCGACCGGCGGGCTGGTCGATACCGTCGAGGATGGCGTGACCGGATTCCTGTTCCACGGCGCCAATGCCGATGGCCTGCGCCGCTGCGTGGAACGGGCGATGCGCACCTTCCGCCTGCCCGGCCTGCTGCAGGCCATGCGCCGCGCGGCCATGCTGCGGCCGGGCGGTTGGGATGCGGCGGGGCGCGCCTATCTGGCCCTGTACCAGCAGACCTGCCAGGTGGCCGCATGAGTCACGACAGCCTGCATCTGGCCGCCCTGGAGGATGAAACGATCCCGGAGACGGGATTGGATCAGCGCATCGCGTCGGCGCTGGAGGACCTGGTCCATGCGCGGCCGGCCGATGCGTTTGCCTGGCTCGGGCCGCACCAACAGCCCGATGGCCAGCGCCAGCTGCGCGTTCTGGTGCCCCACGCGCGTCGCGTGGAGGTGATTGCGGGCCCGGATCGGCGCTGGGACCTGCAACCGGGCCCCTTGCCCGGCCTGTTCGAAGGTGCAGCAGGTGAAGCGCCCGTACCGCTGCTCGCCCTGCATTTCGAGCAGGGTGTGGAGCAGGTGCACGATGCCTATTCCTTCGGTCCGCTGCTGGATGAGGCGCTGCTGGAGCATTTCCATGCCGGTGATGCTGATGCAGCGCGGCAGTTGGGCGCAGTAGCGATGCAGGTACAGGGGATCGACGGGGTGCGCTTCGCGGTGTGGGCCCCCAACGCACGGAGGGTTGCCGTGGTCGGCGATTTCAACGGGTGGGATGGCCGGCGCCATCCGATGCGGCTGCGCCACACCGCCGGGGTGTGGGAGCTGTTCCTGCCTGGCGTGCAGGCCGGTGCCCATTACAAGTTCCGCATTGTCGGCGCCGACGGCCGGGTGATGCCCGACAAGTTCGACCCGATGGCGCGCTGGGCCGAGCGGCCACCGGCCACCGCCTCGCGGGTGCCCCTGGCCGAGCCGATGCAGTGGCACGATGATGCATGGCTGGCGGCCCGGCGGCAGGCGGGAACCTGCACGCCGCTGTCCATCTACGAAGTGCATGCGGGCTCTTGGCAGCGCAGCGACGATGGTTCGCCGCTGGACTGGGATACCTTGGCCGACCGGTTGATTCCGTACGTGGTAGGGCTTGGCTTCACCCACATCGAGCTGCTGCCGGTCAGCGAGCATCCCTTTGGTGGTTCCTGGGGCTATCAGCCACTCGGGATCTACGCGCCGACGGCGCGCCATGGCACGCCACAGGCCTTCGCACGCTTCGTGGACCGCTGTCATCAGGCCGGCGTGGGGGTGATCGTGGACTGGGTGAGCGCGCACTTCCCGAACGATGCGCATGGCCTGGCCGGGTTCGATGGCACCGCGCTGTACGAGCATGCCGACCCGCGCGAAGGGGTGCATGCCGACTGGGACACGCTGATCTACAACTATGGCCGCAACGAAGTGGCCGCCTACCTGATCGGCAGTGCGTTGGAGTGGGTGGAGCGGTTCCACATCGACGGTCTGCGCGTGGATGCCGTGGCGTCGATGCTGTACCGGGATTACAGCCGTGCCGAGGGCCAGTGGATACCCAACGAGCAGGGTGGGCGCGAGAACCTGCAGGCGGTCGCTTTTCTACGGCGGATGAACCGGACACTGAGGGAGCGCTTCCCGGACGTGCTGGTGATCGCCGAGGAATCCACTGCATGGCCGGGGGTGACCGCGCCGGTGGAGCAGGGCGGGCTTGGTTTCACCCACAAATGGAACATGGGCTGGATGCACGACACCCTGCAGTACCTGGGGCGCGATCCGGTTCATCGCCAGCATCACCATAGTGAGATCAGCTTCGGCCTGGTCTACGCCTTCTCCGAACGGTTCGTGCTTCCGCTTTCGCATGACGAGGTGGTGCACGGCAAGGGAGCGCTGCTGGCCAAGATGGCGGGCGAGCCGGCGCAGCGGCTGGCCCAGCTCCGGGCGTACTACGGTTTCATGTGGGCGCACCCGGGCAGCAAACTGCTGTTCATGGGCGGCGAGTTCGGCCAGGCACAGGAGTGGTCGCACGATGCGGCACTGGACTGGGTACGGGCGGCCAGCAGTGAGGGCCAGGGCCTGTCACGCCTGGTGGGCGACCTCAATGCCGTGCTGCGTTCCGAACCTGCGTTGCATCGCGACGAACGCGACGAACGCGGTTTCGACTGGAGCGTGGCCGACGACAGCCGCAACAGCGTCTACGCGTTCATCCGCCGGGATCCTGCTGGTAGCGGCCGCACCCTTCTGGTGGTGAGCAACTTCACTCCGGTGCGTCGCGACGGCTACCGGGTCGGCGTGCCGCAACCGGGGTGTTGGATCGAACGGCTCAACACCGACAGCGGTTACTACGGTGGCGGCAATGCGGGAAACCTCGGTGCAGTGCATGCCGAGCCGAGGCCGATGCATGGTCACGCCCAGTCGCTGCGGCTGACCCTGCCGCCGCTGTCCACGCTGTATCTGCAGGTTGACGCATGACCACAGTGGCTCCGCGCCTGGGCGCTTGGCCGGTGGACGGTGAAGGTGTCGAGTTCCGTGTGTGGGCACCGGACGCAGACACCATGGCGCTGCGCCTGGAGGGCGTGCTGCGGCCGATGCACCGCGACCCGGACGGCTGCCATTGGCTGCAGACACAGGCGTCGCATGGTGACCGCTACCGGTTCCGCCTGCCGTCCGGCCAGGACGTGCCCGACCCGGCCTCGCGCTGGCAACCGGACGGCGTCGTTGGTGACAGCGCGGTCGTGCTTGGCACGGATGGAGCACAGCCCACGTGGCAGGGGCATACCTGGCAGGACCTGGTGATCTATGAAGTGCACATCGAGGCCGGCGGCGGCTTCGCGGCGTTGACCGCGCAGCTGCCGATGCTGGCGGCCCTGGGCATCACCGCCATTGAACTGATGCCGGTCGCGCAGTTTCCCGGTGGCCGCAATTGGGGCTACGACGGCGTGTTCGCGTATGCACCCGCGCAGGCCTATGGCGGTCCGTCCGCGCTGAAGGCCTTTGTCGACGCGGCGCACGATGCAGGGCTCTCGGTGCTGCTGGATGTGGTCTACAACCACTTCGGGCCGCAGGGGAACCGTCTGCGCGACTATGCACGGGGGTTCTTTCGTGACGACCGCACCACCCCTTGGGGCGAGGCCATCGACTTCCGCCAGCCATGGGTGCGGCGCTTCTTCGTCGACAATGCGTTGATGTGGTTGCGCGATTACGGCTTCGACGGCCTGCGCCTGGATGCGGTGCACGCCATTGACGATGACCGATTCCTGCAGCAGCTGGCCGATGAGGTACGCGCTGCGGTGCCGCGGGCGCACCTGGTTCTGGAGAACGAACGCAACCAGGCGCGTTGGCTGCGGGGCGCCTATCAGGGGCAGTGGAACGACGACTTCCACAACGCGCTGCATGTGATGCTGACCGGCGAGCAGGAAGGTTATTACGCGGCCTATGCCGGGCGCGCCGAAACACTCCTGGCGCGCTGCCTGTCCGAAGGATTCGCCTGGCAGGGCGAGCCGGACCTGCACGGCCATCCCCGTGGCGAGCCCAGCGTCGACCTGTCGCCCGCGCGTTTTGTGGTATTCGCGCAGAACCACGACCAGGTGGGCAACCGCGCCTTCGGTGAGCGCCTGTCGATGCTGACCGATCCTGCGCCGCTGCGCGCGGCGCTGGCCCTGACCCTGCTGACGCCGATGGTCCCCCTGATGTTCATGGGCGAACCGTGGCAGGCGCAATCGCCATTCCTGTTCTTCACCGACTACGCGCCACCGCTGGACGAGGCCGTGCGCGAGGGACGTCGCCGCGAATTCGCGGGTTTCAGCGCCTTTGCCGATCCCGCCTCGCGCGCGCGCATTCCGGACCCGAACGACCCGGCGACCCTGCAGGCCTCGTACACGCTGCCACCCGGCGATGATCCCTGGTCGCAGCACTGGCTTCGCTGCACGGGTGAGTTCCTCGCCCTGCGCAGGCGCTATCTGCAGCCCGGCCTGCTGCAGGCGCGGTCGCTGGGCGCGCGCGTGCTGGGCCAGGGCGCGGTGCAGGCGGGCTGGCAGTTGCCAACGGGCCAGTGGTGGATCGCGATCAATGTGGGTCCGTCGCCGGTGGCCCACGCGATGCCGGCCGGCGAGTGCGTCGTGGGGCCGGATGCGGCCGCGATGCTGCCGTCGGGCGGCGGTGCGCTTGCGCGCTGGATCGCCGCATGAATACGGATGCGGCCCTGCGGGAGGTGGCTCGCCGTGCGGGCCTGCTGGTCCGCTGGAGCGACGTGGCCGGAGCAGAGCGCGAGGTTGCGCCCGACGTGCTGCGCGCCGTGCTGTCGGAGCTCGCGTGCGACGGTACGCCGGTGTCCCGCCCGTTGCTCACTGCCTGCTGTGGTCAGCTCCTGGCCATGCCTGAGGCAACGGGCGCGGCGTGCTGGGTGGATGAGCAGGGCGCAGCGTTGCCTGCACGTGAGGACGCGCAAGGGCGCTGGCGGGTTCCGGATCAGCCAGGCTACTGGCAGTGGCGGCAGGGCGGTCAGCAACAGGCGGTTGCGGTGGCACCGCAGCGTGCCTGGTGGCCGCAGGGCATGCTGCGCGGTTGGGGTCTGTCGGCGCAGGTCTACAGCCTGCGCGCGCCCGGTGATGCCGGCATCGGTGACAGCGCCGGCTGTGCGCGGTGGCGCGAGCTGCTGCACCGTTACGGCGGCGATGCACTGGCGTTGAGTCCGCTGCACGCCGGCCTGCCACCGCGCCCGGGCTACAGTCCGTACTCGCCCAGCGACCGCCGCTGGCTCGACCCGCTGCAGGTGTCGCTGCCGCAGGTTTTGCCGGAGGTCGCCAGCAGCGTGTTGCGCGAGGACGAAGCACTGGCGATGGCCGTTGAAGCGGCTACCGCAGCACGCCGCATCGACTGGCCGCACTCGGCGGCGGTGAAGTGGCGCTGGCTGCGCCAAGTGCGCCAATGGCTGCGGCAGCAGGCGCCGGCACAGTACGAACAGATGCAGACGTGGTGCGATGCGCAGGGCGGACCCCTGCTGCAGTATTGCCAGCACGCCGCCGACCGATTCACTGGAAGCGCCGACGACCATGCGTTTGCCCAGTGGTTGGCGCGGCAAGGCTGGACGCAGGTGCAGGCGGGACTGCGCGACGACGGCGCGTCGATCGGACTGATCGCGGATCTGGCAGTGGGTTGCGCACCGCAGGGCGTCGAGGCCCGGACCGGCGGCGATCGCCTGCTGCAGGGCCTCGAGCTGGGCGCGCCGCCGGATGCGTTCAATCCGCTGGGCCAGGCCTGGGGGATCACCAGCTGGTCACCCTCTGCGTTGCTGCGCGAGGGGTTTGAACCGTTCATCCGCGTGTTGCGCGCCGTGATGGCGGGTCGCGGCGGATTGCGCATCGACCACATCCTGGGCCTGCAGCGGCTGTGGGTGCTGCCTCGTGGCGCGGGCGCAGGGGAGGGGGTGTACCTGCGCTATCCGTTCGATGATCTGATCAACCTGCTGGTGCTGGAATCGTGGCGCCATCGCTGCGTGCTGATTGGCGAAGACCTGGGCGTGGTTCCTCCGGGTATCCGCCAGCGACTGGCAGCCCGTGGCGTGCTGGGGCTTGAGGTGCTCCCGTTCGCCCGCAGCGGTGAGCGCTTCCTGCCGGCGCCACGGTGGCGCCGCGATGCGGTGGCCATGCCCTCCACCCATGATCTGCCGCCGCTGGCAGGCTGGCTGCGCGGGCGCGACCTGCGCTGGCGTGCACGCCTGGGTGAGCTGACGGGGCTTCCCGCGGCGCTGCACGCGCGTGCCAGCGAGGTACAGGCGCTGGCCGCAGTCGCCCGGGGCGAGGGCGCGACGCTGGAAGCGCGTGCGCTGTCACTGGTGGCGCACGCACCTTCACGGTTGGCGCTGCTGCCGCTGGAAGATGCGCTGGGCAGCCGCGCGCAGGTGAACCTGCCGGGTACCGTCAACGGTCACCCGAACTGGCGCCGACGCTTGCCGCTTGCGTGGGATACGGACGCGGCCGACGCGCGTATTGCCCGATTCAGCGCCACGCGACGCAAGGCGGGACGATGACCCGGTTGCGTGCCACCGCACGCCTGCAGCTGCATGCAGGCTTCAACTTCGAGGCTGCCGCTGCCCAGCTGCCGTACTACGCCGTGCTGGGCGTCAGCCACCTTTACCTTTCGCCGATCAGCGCTGCGATGCCCGGGTCCACGCATGGCTATGATGGCATCCACCCGGCCCGCATCAACCCGGAACTGGGCGGCGAAGAAGCCTTCCAGCGACTGGCGACTGCGGCGCGCGCGCATGGCCTGGGACTGATCCTGGATATCGTACCCAACCATCTTGCGGCATCCACGCGGACGCCCTGGTGGAACGACGTGCTGATGCACGGGCCTCGAAGCCCGCACGCAGCATGGTTTGACATCGAGTGGGAGGCGCCGGGCTGCGAGGGCCGGCTCTGGCTGCCTGTACTGGACCGGCCGTTGCACGACGCCGTGCGTGATGGCGTGTTGCGCGTGGCAGTGGATGATGAGCGGCCGACGCTGCGTCATCACGGGCTGGCATTGCCGCTGTCTCCGCGCGGCCATCCGCTGGCACCCGCGCAGTGGCCGGCATGGGCGGAACGCTGCAACCGCAGCGTCGAACGGTTGCACACGCTGCTGCAGCGACAGCACTACCGGCTGGCCTGGTGGCGCACGGCGGGCGATCAGGTGAACTACCGGCGCTTTTTCGATATCAACGAACTGGCCGCGCTGCGGGTGGAGCGCGAGGATGTGTTCGAGGCAGTGCATGCGCTGCCGCTGCGGCTGGTACGCGAGGGATGGGTGGACGGCCTGCGCATCGACCACGTGGATGGCCTGTCGTCACCCGGTGCCTATCTGCAACACCTGCGGGCGTCGCTCGACGCGGCCTGCGCGGCCGGCGGTCGTGACCCGCAGGCCGTCAGCCTGCATGTGGAGAAGATACTGGCGGAGGACGAACAGCTGCCCGATGGCTGGGTCTGCGACGGCACGACGGGCTATGACTTCATGGACCAGGTTGGCGCGTGGCTGCATGATCCGTCGGCTGCGCCCGCGCTCTCCCGCGCCTGGCAAGCGGCGAGTGGCGACGCGCGCGCTTTTGACAAGGTGCAGCAGGATGCCCGCGGCATGCTGCTGCGCACATCGCTTCACGCCGACTTCCAGCGACTATTGCGCAGCGCGCAGCGGGTCCTGCAGCCCCGACTGGCCGAGGCCGATATCGGAGCCGCTGCGCTGGCCCGTGCATTGGCCGCGCTGCTGCGGCACTACCGTACCTACCGCCCCTATTCGCTGCAGGATGCGGGTGAACGGAAGGCCTTGGTGGACGCTGCCGTGGCAGCACGCGAGGCACTGGACGGCACGGCACGCGCGGCACTGGATCTGCTGCTGCGGGCACTTCCCGGCGAGGCGGAGGCCGAGCGCGCGCTGCGGGTGAGATTCGGGCAATTGGCCGCGCCGTTGAATGCCAAGTCGGTGGAAGACACAGGCTTCTATCGTTACTTCAGGCTGCTGTCGCGCAACGAAGTCGGAAGTGATCCGCAGCGGCTGGGCATGGAGGGGCGCGAGCTGCTGGAACACGCAGTGGGACGCCTGCAGCGCCATCCGCGGGCATTGCTTGCGCTGGCAACCCACGATCACAAGCGCGGAGCCGACAGCCGGGCGCGTCTTGCGGTTCTCAGCACCTGCACGGTCGAGTGGCGGGACGCGGTGCGGCGCTGGAGCCGGATGTCGACCCGCGCTGGCGCGCCGATGCCGTTGCCGGGTGCCGAGGCCTATGCGCTATGGCAGGCGCTCGTGGCCGCGTGGCCGATGCACGGTAACCCGGACGCCGACTTCGCATCGAGGATGGTGCAATGGCTGACCAAGGCGTTGCGCGAGGGCAAACGGGTCAGCAGCTGGTCCGATCCTGACGTGGCGGTGGAGGAGGCCGCCGCGCAGTGGCTGCACGCGCTGCTGGATGGAGCGCCATTGCAGCCGGTGCGGGAGGCGCTGGCGACGTTCGTGGCGCGCATTGCGCCGGCGGGCGCCTGCAACGGCCTGGCACAGCTGTGCCTGCAGCACTGCCTGCCCGGCGTGCCCGACCTCTACCAGGGCGGAGAAGGCTGGGACCTGAGCCTGGTGGACCCGGACAACCGGCGTGCCGTGGACTATCCAGTGCGGCAGGCGTGGCTGCGCGATACGCGCGGTTGGCCCGCCCTGCTGGAGGACTGGCGGGACGGTGGCATCAAGGCATTTCTGCTCAGGCGCTTGCTGGAGTGCCGCCGCAGGCACCCGCAGCTGTTCCTGCACGGCCAACTGCAGCCGCTGTCTGCACCGGCGTGTTCGCCCTGGCTGGCATTCGCGCGCAGGCATCAGGCGCAGGTGCTGCTGGTGATCGTGCGGCGTGGCTCGCCCACCGCCGTGCCTGGGCCCGGCCTGCGCGCAGCATACGACGTCGGCGCTGGGGTGACGCTGCACGGGCTGCCGACAGGACCCATGCGCAACCTGCTGGACGGGCGCATCGAACAATTCAAGGCAACCGAGGACGCGGCACGGCTTCTGGCTGGCAGCCCGTTGGCGGTATGGATCAACGAGGAGACGGACAGGAATGGACAGCAGGGAACGACGGCAGAGGATTGAGGCATTGGCCCATCAGATATGGGAAGCGGAAGGGCGGCCGGACGACCAGCAGCAGCGGCATTGGCACATGGCCGAGCGCCTGGTGGAAGCCGAGATTGCTGCTGCGCGCGGGGAGGAGGGCACCGATGGCGAGCCGTAAGTGGACGCAGACCTCACGGGTGCGCGAAGGCCGGCCATTCCCGCTGGGGGCGACCTGGGACGGGTTGGGCGTGAACTTCGCGCTGTACTCGCGGCATGCCACCCGGGTGGAACTCTGCCTGTTCGACGCGCGCAACCGTGAAGTCGAGCGTATCGCGCTGCCCGAGTACACCAACGAGATCTGGCACGGCTACCTGCCGGACGTGCGGCCCGGCCAGCGCTATGGCTACCGAGTGCATGGTCCCTATGCTCCGGAGGAAGGCCATCGCTTCAATCCCAACAAGTTGCTGCTGGACCCCTACGCCAAGCAGATTGTCGGCGAACTGAAGTGGGCCCCACACCTGTTCGGCTACACCCTGGGCCACCGCGATGGTGACCTCAGCTTCGACCGTCGCGACAGCGCCGCCTACATGCCGCGCTGCGCCGTGATCGACCCGGCCTTCAGCTGGGGTGTCGAGCGTGCACCTGCCACGCCCTGGGACCGGACCGTGATCTACGAAGCCCACGTGCGCGGACTGACCATGCAGCATCCCGACGTCCCGCAGGCCGAGCGCGGTACCTTCTCTGCCCTGCGTCATGACGCAGTGGTCGATCACCTCAGCCAGCTGGGGGTGACCGCCATCGAGCTGCTGCCAGTGCATGCCTACGTGGATGACCAGCAGCTGCTCGAGCGCGGGCTGCGCAACTACTGGGGATACAACACCATCGGCTTCTTCGCGCCGCAGGCACGCTATCTGTCGCTGGGCACCGTGGCCGAGTTCAAGCAGATGGTCGCGCGCCTGCACAACGCGGGCATCGAGGTCATCCTGGACGTGGTCTACAACCACACGGCCGAAGGCAACGAGCTGGGCCCTACGCTGTCCTTCAAGGGCATCGACAACGCCAGCTACTACCGCCTGGCCGATGATCGCCGCTACTACATCAACGATACTGGCACCGGAAACACGTTCGACCTGACCAATGCCGGTGCGCTGCGCATGGTCATGGACTCTCTGCGCTACTGGGTGACCGAGATGCGGGTGGATGGGTTCCGCTTCGACCTGGCAACCATCCTCGGCCGCGAACGGCATGGCTTCGACGCTTCGGGCAGCTTCCTCGATGCGGTACGCCAGGACCCGATCCTGAGCCAGGTGAAGCTGATTGCCGAGCCCTGGGACATCGGCCCGGGCGGCTATCAGCTGGGCCAGTTTCCGCCGGGCTGGGCCGAATGGAACGACCGCTTCCGCGATACGGTGCGCGCGCTGTGGCGCGGCGATGGCGGCCAGCTGGCGGAGTTTGCCACGCGCTTCACCGGCTCGGCCGACCTGTTCGAACACCACGGCAGGCGGCCGTCGGCCAGCATCAATCTGGTGACGGCGCATGATGGATTCACCCTGCACGATCTGGTCAGCTACAACGATCGCCACAACGAGGCCAACGGCGAGGACAACCGTGATGGCCATTCCCACAACCTTTCCAGCAACCATGGCGTGGAGGGTGAGACCGATGATCCGGAGATTCTCTCCATCCGTGCGCGGCAGATGCGCAACCTGCTGGCCACGCTGCTGCTGGCGCAGGGCACTCCGATGCTGCTCGCCGGGGATGAGTTCGGCCATTCGCAGCAGGGCAACAACAACGCCTACTGCCAGGACAATCCACTGAGCTGGATCGACTGGGAGCGTGCGGCGCAGCCGGCAGCCCAGGCGCAGGTGGCGTTCGTGCGGCGGGCGCTGTCGCTGCGCCGTCGTTATGGCCTGCTGCGCCGGAACCGGTTCCTGCGCGGTGAATACGATGAAGCGCTGGGCCTGCGCGATATCGACTGGCGGCATCCTGACGGCCGCAGCATGGAAGAGGCGGACTGGCATGACCCGGCACTGCGTGCGCTGCTGATCGTGCTGGACGGTCGCAGTCCGGACAGCGGCCTGCGCGAGCCCGGGCGGCATGTCAGCCTGGCCCTGCTGTTGAACGCCGGGGACCAGCCGCAGCGGTTCTGCGCATCGGATGAAGCGTTGTCGTTCCGCCGCGTACTCCTGCAGACAGAGGAAACGTCGCTGGAACCGGATGGGGAAGGCGCCTGGACGCTGCAGCCGCGCAGCCTGTGCCTGCTGGCGGCAAGCAGCAGCACGTGATTGCACTGCGGCGCCACTACAGTGCGCCGGGCGTTGCCCGGCGTACCGGTAGCTACCCCATCAGATAGCGCAGCACACCCGCCGAGACCACGCCGATCAGCACCGTCGGCAGCATCGACAGCCGCGTGGCGGCCAGCAGGGTGATCGCCAGTGCGGCCAGGTCGGCCGGCTTGTCGGCGACGAAGTCCGGGGCGATCACCGAGATCAGCACGCAGCCCGGTGCGGCTTCCATCACGGTCACGGCGCGTTTGCTCAACGTGCGGTTGCGCAGCGCGAGGAAGCCGACGATGCGGGTCAGGTAGGTGGCGGCAGCCATCAGCACGATGGTCAGCACCGAGGTCCAGTGGATCAGGCCGTTGAAGGTCATGCGCCGTCCTCCGCCAGCAGCCAGGCAGCCGCCAGGCCGGCCAATGCGCCGCTGGCCACGTACCACGCACCTGGCACCAGCAGGTAGGTCGCAGCGGCAACCACCAGGCTGACCAGCCACGGACGTGCGGCCTTCATGCCCTGCCACATGCCACGCAGCAGCACCAGGAACACGGCGGGGAAGGCCATGTCGAAGCCGTAGGCGTGGATGTCGCCCAGCATCGGGCCAACGATCGCGCCGAGTGCCGTACAGGCTACCCAGACCGTGTACAGGCCGGCCGAGACGCCCAGGTAGTAGGCCAGGCTGAAGCCAAGCGCGCGTCGGCGCGCATCGGCCACGCCCATCGCCCAGCTTTCGTCGCACATGAAGAACAGGGCCGGCAGCACGCGGCGGCGCGGCAGGTGCTGCAGCAGCGGGGCCAGGCTGGCGCCCATCAGCAGGTGACGGCTGTTGACCAGCGCGGTGATGGCCACGATCAGTGCAATGTGCGGTGGCGAGGTCCACAGTTCGACGGCGGCGAACTCCGAGCCGCCAGCGAAGTTGAGGCCGGTCATCAGTGGCACTTCCAGTGCGCTCAGGCCTTTCTGGGCGGCCTGGGCGCCAAGCACCAGGGCGAAGGGAATGAAGCCGATCATCACGGGCACGGCGGCGCGCAGGCCGCGCAGGAATTCGGCACGTGGCGCGGTATCGCAGGTGTCGGGCAGGGGGAGGGTGGTACGGGCGTCCATGGAACGGCACAACGAGGTGGGGATGGCCCACGCTAGCGCTCCGATCGCGAAATCGGGTTGCGTTGATGCCATTCAACAGCATCAAGTCTTTCCCGGAAGTGCTTGAATGCCATCTGATGGCTGGTGTCTGCGATTTCCTGCTGCGGGTGGCGGTGGCCGATCTTGATGCCTACCGGCAGTTCCAGATGCAGCACCTGAACCGGATTGCCGGGGTGCAGAACACCAAGACCGAGATTCCGATGCAGCGGATCAAGCAGACGACCCAGCTGCCGCTTTGAGGAATGGGGTTTGCGGCCGGGTTGCACCCGGCGCCCGCGGGTAGTGCCGGCCGCTGGCCGGCAACCTTCAGGAGCGACAGCAACAGCAACGGCGATACTGCCTGGGGCGGCGGGGCGGTATGGTCAGGCAGGACACGCCGTAAACCCGTCCTTGGGGGCTCGATGGCGCCATCCATGGCGCCAACGGTCCTGCCTGGCCATACCGCCACGCCGCCTTTCAGCTTCCCGCGATCTGCCGGAACGGCATGCGTTGTTCTTGGTGGGTGTCGACCTTGGTCGACACGGTGGGGTCGGCACGGGGCCGGATCCCGTGGCTGCGCAACGGGCTCTCACCCCAGGAGCAGATGAACATGTCTGTTCGATTCGTTGACTCCTGATTCGTGACTGGCTCCAGCGAACCTGGCCCGTCCGTTGGCAGTGCGCGGCAGTCATCGCAATGACATGTGCTCCCGGTACGGTTTGATCCGCTTGCAGCTGCTGTCGCTGCCGAGGGTCATGTGTTCGACGTCAGGGGGCTGAATGGACACCATGCGATCAGAACGTGGAGGCTGGCCATCGCTGGATGGCTGCTGCTGGCCTTTGCCGCGGCAGCCCAGGACGGTGTCCATGCCTACGACATCCCCGCGCAGCCGCTGGAACAGGCGATCGAGCGCTTCAGCGTCATCAGTGGCTGGTCGGTGATGTACCCGGGCGAGCTTGCCGCGGGCCGCAACAGTCACGCGCTTCGCGAAAGCCTTGCGCCGCTGCCGGCCTTGCAGGTTCTGTTGCAGGATTCCGGCATCAAGGCCGAGGTAATCGGCGACCAGCGGGTGGTGCTGCGTCGGAGCACGTCCTCCACGGCCAAACCCGGCGTTGGCCCGGAACTTCCCGATGCCGAGCGGCGCCGTCGCTACGGTGGCCTGCAGCAACGCCTGCGGGCTGCGTTCTGTAACGATCCCGAGCTGGCTCCAGGTCGCTATGCCGCGACCCTGCGTTTCAGCGTTGGTAGTGACGGCCAGGTGCATTCCCCCGAACTGCTTTCCGGCAGTGGCAATGCCCGTCGCGATGCACGCCTGCTGCAGGCGCTGCAGGCGCTGACGGTGGCAGCCGATGCCGCCGCGCTGCCGCAGCCGGTGACGCTGCAGATCCGCCCTTCCGGCGCCGACCACGACTGTGGCCGGCGCGCCCCCCTTCCATGACTTCAAGGATTCGAACATGAGCAACGGTACGGCTGGGGCAGTTGACCTGATGGACCACCTTCTGGGTGCCTATGACGAGCTGAAGCGCCGGCTGGTGCGCAAGCTGGGTTCGGAGGAGCTGGCCGGCGATGCATTGCAGGACACCTGGATGCGCCTGAGTGCGCGTCGTGACCGCTTGGACGCCGTGCAGAATCCAGCGGCCTACCTGCTGCGCATGGCCATGAACACCGTGATAGACCGCCAACGTGCCGACCACCGGCTGCTGAGCCTGGAGGAGGTGGACACGCTGATGGACATGGCCGACCCGTCACCGGGCCCGGCACAGGCTGCCGAACTGGAGTTCGCGCTGGAGGACATGGTCGGGCTGCTGAAGCGCATGCCCGAGCGCCGCCGGCGCATCCTGCTGGCAATCCGTGTGGATGGCCTGCAGCAGCGGGACGTGGCCGATCACCTCGGTGTGTCGCTGCGGCTGGTGCAGCGCGAACTGAAGGCGGCCCAGGACTACCTGGCCGAGCGCAGCGGTCAGGGACGCCAGGTGCGGTTCTGAGCGGCGGCATCCGTCTACACTTTGACGCCGAGCAGAACCCCGCAGCGTGCGGGACCGGCATGAGCCCTCATGGATCCTGACGATCGCCCGCAACGCCCGCTGGATGCCGTCGAGCGTCAGGCCCACGCGTGGGTGGTGCGGTTGACCTCGGGCGAAGCCACCGCCGCCGATGGAGACAGGTTCCGCGCATGGTGTGAGGCGGACCCGCATCATCGCGAGGCGTTCGGCCGTGCGCGCCGGCAATGGGAGCAGGTACGCCTGGCGGGCGAGCAGCTACCTGCAGAGGCACGGCAGCCTGTCGCGCCGACGCCCGCCCAGCGCTGGAGCCGCCGTGCCTTCCTCGGTGCCGCCATCGCGGCGCCGGCCAGCCTGGCCGTAGTGGCAGCGATCCGCCCACCGCTGGGGATGTGGCCGTCGGTGGCGGCGATGGCGGCCGATTTCCATACCGGAACCGGTGAACGGCTGCAGATCGCGCCTTCGCCGCAACTGAAGATCGAACTGGATACGCAGAGCAGCCTGCGCCGGCGCGCTGACGCGCAGGGTGAAGGTTTCGAACTGGTGCAGGGCCAGGCCGCGATCGAGACCCGCGCCGGCCTGCGCCTGGCGCTGTTTGCGGGTACAGGCTGCGTGATCGCCGATGAAGGTGCGGTGCGCCTGGACGTGCGCAACACCCAGGGGCAGGTGCGGGTGACCTGCCTGCACGGCAGCGCCCGCATCGAGCACCCGCAGGGCCGGCTGCAGCTGCAGGCCGGCCAGCAGACCCGGTACGACGAGCGTCTCAGTGGCGTGGTGGCCGAGGCCGTGGCCTCGGAAGTGAGCGCCTGGACCGAAGGCATGCTGGTGTTCCGCCGCGCACCGCTGCGCGAGGTGGTCGACGAAATCAATCGCTACCGGCGTGGACAGGTGTTGCTGGGTGAATCGGCGCTGGCGCGCGCCCCGGTGAGCGGGCGCTTCCGCATTGATGATCCGGATGCGGCGCTGGAGCAGCTTCGGTTGACGATGTCGCTGGCGTTGCGTCGCTTTCCCGGTGGCATTGCCGTCCTTGGTTAGATGAAGACGCTGGCCGTGCGCACCGCGCAGGGCTGTTGCAAGCAAGGAGAAGCCAGGGATGCGCAACGAGACCATCGGCGTGCTGGATCTGCGCCGCAATCTGTCGGCGTTGCTGGAAACCACGCAGCGGCGCCCCCTGATGGTGCACCGGTACGGCTCGCCGTGGGTGTGCGTGGTGTCCGACGCGCAGTGGCGGCAGCAGGCCGTGCTGCTGGAATTCGACCCGCAGTCGCATCCGTTGGCGATGCTGCTGCGGCTGCAGCAGCAGCTGTTGCCGTTGCCTGAAAGCGGGGCACTGCCACCTGCGGCGCTTGCGCGCGCGTTGCTGCTGATGGACATGCATGGCGTTGACGATCTCGTGCAGCTGCACGAGCAGGTGCTGCACCACCGGCTGTGGCACTGGTTCGTGGCAGGCAGCCACGGCCTGATGGAGGGCTGGCAGCTGCCGGCGCTGTGCGTCGCGATGGCGTCATGGTGCGATGACGTGGACATGACCGATGCATGGGTCGCATTCGCCGCGCGCAGCGACGTGGCGATGTTAGCCCGCCGCTGCGGCGGTGACGCGCCACGCCTGCAGCGTGAAGCCTGCAAGCGGATGGCGCTGCGATGACGTTGCCGATGAAGCACCAACCAGCGCACAGCGTTACGTTCCCGGTGTCGCTTCACCTGCCTTGCTGACGTCTTCTCCAGAGTACGACGCACCACGCGTCGCGGAGCATGGGCGGCGCCGATGGCAGACAGTCGCAGGATCAGCATGCTGGAGCTGGATCGCCACCTGAGCCAGTCGCTGGAGCAGGCGCGGCACGCCCCACTGAACGTGCAACGCTATGGACATTCATGGGTCTGGATGCTGTCCAGCGATGCCTGGGCGGACGCGGCGCGTTGGGCTGCGCTGGACAGCAGTGCGCATCCACTGGCGGCATTGCGGAGCGCCCTCGATCTGCACCTGCGCCCCTGGCCCGACCCGGCCATGGGCGCGCTGCCGCTTGATGCCGGCGATACGCGGCTGCTGCAACGTGCGGCCCTGCTGGTGGTCGTGCGTGATCTCAGCGGCGCGCAGCGCGTGTACGACGACCTGCGCTACCACCAGGCATACAGGATGTTCATTGGCCTCGACCACGGTACCGCGTGGTCGCCGATGCAGTGCGTGCGCCTGCTGCAGGCGTGCGTGCATCCGTTGCTGCGGGCTTGCATCGACGAAACGCTGGCCAGCGTGCCGCCGCAACTGATCGAGGCGGCACGGGTACGGGCCGCACGAGCGTCTGCTCAGGCGCCCGCGCAGCGAATTGCACGCGGATGTTTATCGTACTGACACATGCACCGCTGACCATGGCGCAGCGGTCTCTCCCAGGATGACGAGGGCGGAACAATGGCAAGGCAGGTTCGCGGTTGCAGGGCTCGGCAGCAGGGCTTCAGCCTGATCGAGATCATGGTGGTGGTAGTGATCATCGGCATCCTCGCCGCGTTGATCGTGCCACGGTTGATGGATCGCCCCGACCAGGCACGCGTGGTCGCGGCGCGACAGGACATCGCGGCGCTGATGCAGGCGTTGAAGTTGTTCAAGCTCGACAATGGGCGCTATCCCAGCGCCGAGCAAGGGCTGCAGGCACTGGTGAAGCCCCCGCAGGGCAGTGGTGCGATGCCGGTCACGCCCTATCTGGACCGCCTCCCGAATGATCCGTGGGGCCATCCTTACCAGTACCAGATTCCCGGCACCCACGGCGACATCGATGTGTTCTCGCTGGGTGCGGACAGCAAGCCCGGGGGCGACGCCGGGAACGCGGACATCGGCTCCTGGCAGCTGTGAGGCAGGCCGATGTCAGCCCGGATGCCTTCTGTTTCAAGTGTCCGTCAACGTGGCATGGCGGTGATCGTCGCCCTGCTGGTGGTGGCGCTGGTGGCGGTGATTGCCACGGCACTGCTGACCCGGCAGTCGGCCCAGCTGCGCGCGCTGCGGGGCGACCAGCTGCGCGCGCAGGTGCGCATGGCGGTGGACGCAACGCTGGAGCGTGCGGCCCAGCAGCTGCGTGAGGATGTAAAGGAACAGCTGACCACGGTGCGCAGCGGCCGCTGGGCGCGTCCCTTGCAGCTTCAGGCACCGCTGCCGGTGCAGCTGCAACTGGTCGATGCCCAGTCGATGTTCAACCTGCGCAATCTGCTGGCCCATGGCCAGCCGGACCCTGAGGCGCGGCGCGCGTTCATCGCGTTGTGCGCCGGGCAGGGGATGGGACAGGGTGCCTGTGCCTCGGCGGCGGACCATATCCAGGCACGCCTGCGCGATGGCGACATCCCGGCGCAGGCGCCGCTGCCGCGTGAATCACTGATCGAACAGGCGCTGCCGGGTGCCGATCCATTGGCGTTGCAGGCGCTGGCGCGTCGCACCGTGGTGCTGCCGGCGCAGACCCTGGTCAACGCCAACACCAGCGACCTGCGCGTTCTGCAGGCGGTGACGCCTGCGGTCGATCCGGCACGGCTGCAGGCGCTGCTCGGTGAGCGCGACGCTGGTCATTGGCTGCTCAATCGCGGCGACATCGCCAACCGACTCCAACTGAGCAACGAACAGATGGCCGTGCTTCCCCTGGGTATCCATAGCGAGTGGTTCCTGGCCGTCGGCCAGGTGCAGGCTGACGGCAGCGCGGTTGATTTTCGCGCGCTGCTCTGGCGCGAGTACCGCGACGATGGCGTGCGTGTGCAACGCGTGTGGACGAGGATCGGCGCATGACCGTGCAGCTTCGGGTGCGCCTGCCGGCGCTTGAGCGTCTGCGCGGTGAAAGCGCGGTGGACTGGGCGCAGCTGCACAAGGGCGAGGTGCTGGCGCACGGGCGCGACACGCTGGCGGCGCTGGGCCTGCGGCATCCGCAGGCCGTGGTGCATGCCTGCCTCGATCCGAATGACCTGATCATGCTGGAACTGCAGCTGCCACCGTTGTCCGGGCGCCGCCTGCAGTCGGCGCTGCAGGGTGAGGTGGAGGCGATGCTTCTGGATGACCTGCAGGAGGTGGTGCTGGCCCACGGTGCGCAGGCGGCGGACGGCACGGTTCCTGTGGCCTGGCTGGGCCAGCAGGCGATCCTGCAGGCCCAGCAGCTGCTGGCTTCGTGTGCACTGCGGTTGCAGGCGCTGTATCCGACGCCGCTGCTGCTGCCCTGGCAGGACGGCCATGCCACGCTGCAGGTCAGCGGCGAGCACCTGCTGGTACGCAGCGGGCGCGATCGGGGTTTCGTTCAATGGTATGGCGGACGTGATGCCTGTGCGGTGATGCAGGCGCTGGCCGTGCGCCTGCAACAGGCCGGCATGCAGGCCGTGCAGTGGATCGATGGTGTACCGCCGACATGGCCGGAACGTCTGCCCGCCACGGCCATCCCCCATGAACGGCAGGCCTCTGGCCCCTTGCCAGGCTGGTCATTGCCGCTGCCCAGGGTGGGCCAGAAAGCGCCGCGGCTTGCGATCGGGCTGGCATTGGCGGCGATGTTGCTGGCCGCGCTCGGTCTGCAATTGCAGGTCTTGCGGTGGCGAAGTGAGGGCGAGGCCTTGCAACAGGACATGGCACGCCAGTTCAGCGCACGCTTCCCGGAGATCACCGACGTGGTGGACCCGGTGCTGCAGGCAAGGCGAGCACTGGCCGTGCCACTGCCGGCGCCGCCGTTGCCGCCGCTGCAGCGTCAGGTAGCCGGCATGCTGCAGGCGGTTCCCGCGCTGGCGGGACAGGTGCGCAGCCTGCATTACCAGCCCGGGCAGCTGGACATGGAGCTGGATGCCGACGCCCAGGCATTGGCCGACGATCCGCAGCGGCTTGAGCATTGGCAGCAAGCGGTCCAGGCGCAGGGACTGCAGTTGGCGCGCGAAGCCGGCGGACGCCTGCGGGTGAGCGGAGCTGGACAGTGACGACCCGGACCCTGCGGCTGGTCGCGGGAATGACGGGCGTGCAGCAGCGCTGGCAACGCCTGCCACCGCGCGACCGGCTGATGCTGTGGGTGATGGTGGTGGCGCTGCTGGCGGCGGGTCTTTGGATGTTGTGGCTGGAGCCGCTGCTGAAGCAGCGCACGCACTGGCAGGCCGAGCTGCCGCGGCTGCAGGCGCAGGCGCGTGTCCTGGCGCCACTGCTGCAGGCACGCGAGCGCCAGCAGCAGGCGCAGGGGCAGCGCCCGACGATGGCCAGGTTGCGTGACGGAATCAGGTCGGCCGGACTCGCCGACGGACTGCATATCGAAGCGCGCGACGGGCGTTGGCACCTGCAGGTTCAGGCGGTGCCCGCTGACGCGCTGTGGAACTGGCTGCTGCCCGTGCTGGCCGATCCGGCCATCGAACTGCAGCAGCTGCAACTGACACGCACAGGGGATGCGAACATGCCGGCTGCACGGATTTCCGGAAACATCGTGATGGCGCTCAACGTGGGTGCGCATCCATGAGGGTGATGCGCAGCCTTGCCTGCAGTACCGCACTGGCCCTGATCGTGTGCATGGCCCACGCACCGGCGCCGGTGCTGGCGCAGGACGCCCGCGATGAGCCGGTGCAGTTGAACCTGGTGGATACCGATATCGGTGGCGTGTTGCGCATGGCGGCACGCTTCACCGGACGCCAGTTCCTGGTCGACCCACGGGTGACCGGCAAGATGACAGTGGTTTCCGACGGCCCGGTCAGCCGTACCCAGGCCTACCAGTTGCTGCTGGGCGCACTGCGCATGCGTGGCTTCGCGGTGGTCGAGAACGGAGGCGTCAGCCGGGTGGTGCCGCAGGCCGATGCCAAGCTGCTCGGTGGCCGGGTCGGTAGCGGTGGTGCAGGGGGCGAGGTCGCCACGCGCACTTTCGCGCTGCGCTACGAGAATGCGGCCGCACTGGTAGCGCTGCTGCGGCCGATGATCAGCCCGGACAATCCGATCACTGCCAATCCAGGCAACAACACCCTGGTGATCACCGACTACGCCGACAACCTGGAGCGCATCGCGCGGGTGATCGCCAGCGCCGATACACCGGCTGGCATGGACACCGATGTGGTGAAGCTGCAGCAGGGCATTGCCGTTGACGTCGCGGCGATGGTGGCGCCACTGCTGGATGCGCAGGGCGCCGAGCCCAGCCAGAAGGTGGTAGTGATGGCCGACCCGCGCAGCAACAGCGTGCTGCTGCGTTCGAGCAGTCCCGGCCGCACCCGCCTGGCGCGGCAGCTGGTGGAGAAGCTGGACCGTGCCCAGGACGAGTCCGGCAACCTGCATGTGGTCTACCTGCGCAATGCCCAGGCCAACCAGCTGGCCGGTGTGCTGCGGGGCGTGGTGGCCGGGCAGAGCGATGCACCGGCAATGGGCAGCAATGAAGGCATCACACCACTGCCGGGTGACGCCAATCGTTCCACGCCCGCGCAGCCTTCGCAGCCACAGCAGGCCAAGACCGGAGGCAATGCGCTGGAATCGCAGCGCCTGGACCCGGGCCGTCGTGACCCGATCGATGCGGGAAGCACCGGCTTCAGCCAGAACGGCATCTCGGTGCAGGCGGACGTGGCCACCAACACGCTGCTGATCTCGGCGCCGGAGCCGGTGTACCGCAACCTGCGGCGGGTGATCGACCAGCTCGACCAGCGCCGGGCACAGGTGCTGGTCGAGAGCCTGATCGTAGAGGTCAACCAGACCGATGCGGCCGAGCTGGGCGTGCAGTGGATGCTGGGCAATGGCCGCACCTTTGGCGGCACCCACTTCGGTGGTGCCACCGGCGGCAGCGGGCTGAACACCACCGCGCGCACCACGCTGGACGTGCTGCCCAAGGATGGCCTGAAGATCGGCGTAATCGACGGCACCATCAACCTGCCCGGTGTCGGCCAGATCCTCAACATGAAAGCGCTGGCCAACGCGCTGCAGAGCAAGGGCGGCGCCAACATCCTGTCCACGCCGAACCTGATGACGCTGGACAACGAGGCGGCCAGCATCATGGTCGGCCAGACCGTGCCGTTCGTCAGCGGCCGCTACGTAACCGACGGCGGTGGCGGCAGCAACAACCCGTTCCAGACCATCGTGCGCGAGGACGTGGGCCTGAAGCTCAGAGTGCGACCGCAGATTTCCGAAGGTGGCACGGTGAAGCTGGACATCTACCAGGAGGTCAGCAGCATCGAAGCGCAGAGCGCCAACAGTGCCGCAGGCATCATCACCAACAAGCGCGCACTGGACACAAGCGTGCTGCTGGATGATGGCCAGATCATGGTCCTGGGTGGCCTGCTGGAGGACAACGTCAGCCACGGTCGTGATGCGGTGCCGGGGTTGGGCAAGCTCCCGGTGCTGGGGGCGCTGTTCCGCAGTGATACGCGCAAGCGCTCCAAGACCAACCTGATGGTGTTCCTGCGCCCGCACGTAGTGCGTGACCCCGCCGCCGGCCAGCGCCTGACCCGCGACCGCTACGACTACATGCGCAACGCGCAGGCCGGCGCGCAGCCGGTACAGAGCTGGGCATTGCCGGCGCTGTCCGCACCGCAGCTGCCGCCGCGGGACCTGTCTGTACTCGGCCAGGGCAATGCGCGCGACGGGCAGGGCCAGCCGCTGCAGAACACCAGCCTGGCCGCGTTGTATCCGGCCGGTGAGGGCGATGCGCAGCTGGTGCAGTTCGCGCAGGGGCTGGACCCGGCACGTGCCAGCCAGGGCGTGGCGCAGGTGCGGGCTCTGGGCCTGCAGGCCTATGCCGAGGCGACACCGGGCGGGAGCGGGCAGCGCCTTCGCGTGCGACTGCCGCGCGATCCGGCGACGTTGGACCCGGCACTGCAGCAGCTGCGCGGGCTGGGTTACACGCCGGAACTGGTGATCGGGCCGTGAGCGCCGCGGCGCCGCTGCCGTACGCCTGGGTGCGCAGCCATGGCGTGATGCTGTGCGACGCGGGCGGCGAGCCCGTGTTGCTGGGCACCGCCGACACCGCGGCGTGGGCCGTGGCCGAACTGCGCCGCCGGCATGGCCCGCTGCCCTTCCAGGCGCTGGACGCCGCGACCTGGCAGCAGCGGTTGGGTGAACAGTATCGTGACGGCGGCGATGCCGCTGCCGTGGTCGGTGCCGCCGAAAGCGAAGTCGATCTGGACCGGCTGATGCAGGACATGCCGGAGGTCACCGATCTGCTGGATGCGCAGGACGATGCGCCGGTGATCCGCATGATCAACGCGCTGCTCGCCCAGGCCGCACGCGATGGCGCCAGCGATCTGCACATCGAGCCGTTCGAGACCCATTCGGTGGTGCGCTACCGCGTGGACGGCACCTTGCGCGACATGGTGCAGCCACGCCGCGCGCTGCACGCAGCGCTGGTGTCGCGTATCAAGATCATGGCCCACCTGGATATTGCCGAGAAGCGCCTGCCGCAGGACGGGCGCATTGCGATACGCGTGGGCGGGCGTCCGTTGGATATCCGTGTTTCCACGGTGCCGACGGGGCACGGTGAGCGTGCTGTGCTGCGCCTGCTGGAAAAGGATGCCGGCCGGCTGCAGCTGCAGCGCCTCGGCATGGCCGATGACACCCTGGCGACGTTCACCGGATTGATCCGGCAGCCGCATGGCATCGTGCTGGTCACCGGGCCGACCGGCAGCGGCAAGACCACGTCGCTGTATGCGGCACTGGGTCAGCTCGACAGCAGCACCAGCAACATCCTCACCGTGGAAGACCCGGTGGAGTATGACTTCGCTGGCATCGGCCAGATCCAGGTCAACGCGCGCATCGGCATGAGCTTCGGCACCGCGTTGCGGGCGATCCTGCGCCAGGATCCGGACACCATCATGATCGGCGAGATCCGAGATCTGGAAACCGCGCAGATCGCCGTGCAGTCGTCGCTGACCGGCCATGGCGTGCTCGCTTCGCTGCATACCAACGATGCGATCTCGGCGGTAACCCGTCTGGCCGATATGGGGGTGGAGCCGTTCCTGCTGGCCTCTTCGTTGCGCGGCGTGCTGGCGCAGCGGCTGGTGCGGCGGCTGTGCACGCAGTGTCGGCGCGCCGAGATGGATGGCGAGGGCCGAACCGTGTGGCGCGCGGTCGGTTGCGCGGCCTGCGCCAACAGCGGCTATCGGGGGCGAACCGGCATCCATGAACTGTTCGTAGTCGACGACCGCGTGCGCGCGTTGATCCATGAAGGGCAGGGCGAGCCTGCGCTGCGCGAGGCGGCCCGGCGTGCCGGCATGCGGACCTTGCGGCAGGACGGCCAGCGCTGGGTCGACAGCGGAGTGACTACGCTGGAAGAGATCCTGCGCGTCACCGGCGACGATTGAGGCCCGCGTGGCATTGTTCGACTACCAGGCTGCCAACGCGCAGGGCCGCATCGAGAAGGGCCAGTTGGATGCCGACAGCCCGCGCGGTGCGCGCCAGCTGCTGCGTGGGCGCGGGCTGACCCCTGTGCAGGTGAGTGCGGCTCGCAGTGCCGGCAGTGGCTGGGGCGCTCGTCGGCTGTCCGCCAGCGAGCTGGCCTGGGCCACCCGCCAGCTGGCCAGCCTGCTGGCCGCCAGCCTGCCGTTGGAAGGCGCATTGAGTGCGGTGATCGAGCAGGCCGAGCGCCCGCATGTTGCCCAGGCACTCACCGCGGTACGCGCCGACGTGCGTGCCGGCCAGCGCCTGACCGTGGCCCTGGCCGCACGGCCGCGCGATTTCCCACCGATCTATCGGGCACTGGTGGGTGCGGGTGAAGACTCAGGCGACCTGGCACGGGTGATGGAGCGTTTGGCCGACTACATCGAAGAACGCAATGCGCTGCAGGCCAAGGTGCTGACCGCCTTCATATACCCTGCGGCGATCAGCCTGGTGTCGGTGGCGATCGTGATCTTCCTGCTCAGCTACGTGGTGCCACAGGTGGTGACAGCGTTCGTACAGGCGCGGCAGACGCTGCCGATGCTGACCCAGGTGATGCTGGCGGCCAGCGCCTTCGTGCGCAGCTGGGGCGTGTGGGTGGGGCTGGGCATCGCTGCGCTGGTGGTGGCCTGGCGGTTGGCCCTGCGCAAGCCCGAGCTGCGCCTGCGCTGGGACGCCATGCTGCTGCGGGTGCCGATGGTCGGGCGTTTCGTGCTGGGCGTGGACAGTGCGCGCTTCGCCTCGACGCTGGCGATCCTGCTGGATGCCGGCGTGCCGCTGCTGCGCGCGTTGGAAGCTGCCCGGCAGACCGTGGGCAATGCGCTGCTGGCGCGTTGTGCCGATGACGTGTCCGCGCGCGTACGCGAAGGCGCTGCATTGGGCTCTGCATTGAAAGTGCAGAAGGTGTATCCGCCGATTCTGGTGCATCTGGTGGCCAGTGGCGAAAAGACCGGTTCGCTGGCGCTGTTGCTGGATCGCGCCGCGCAGACGATCTCGCGGGAGATCGAGCGTCGCGCGATGGCGCTGACCGCGCTGCTGGAACCCACCATGATCCTGGTGATGGGCGGCGTGGTGCTGACGATCGTGCTGGCCGTGCTGATGCCGATCATGGAAATGAACCAGTTGGTGCAGTGATGCGCAACGCGCATCACGGGTAGGGTCGACTGACAGTCGACTCTACCCGGTCGGCGACTTCGATTCTCCACACAATCCTCCACACCTTTTTTCGATCTTCCACAGGTTTCTTAAGCGGCCTGTCATCGGTGCGGACCAGCATGGACACGTCGCCGCAGAGTGGGCTGGGAGGCCCTCGGCGGCAGCAGGCGTGTAGTGACCGTTCCTCCCTTGGCGTTTCCCTTCGCAGTAAACCCTTCAGGAGAAGATCATGAACAAGTACAAGACCCTGGCCGCGCTGGTTGCTACCGCGCTGCTGGCCACTGCTGGTGCCGCTTCGGCCCAGACCGCCGTCACCGGCGGCGGCGCTTCGCTGCCGGCCGACCTGTACAAGGGCCAGGCCGACAGCATCCTGCCGGCCAACTTCAGCTATGCCGTGACCGGTTCGGGCACTGGCAAGAAGGCCTTCCTGGAAAACAATTCGGCGCTGTTCTCCACCACCGGCACCGTGCACTTCGCCGGTAGCGATTCGGTGCTGAACAGCACCGAGCTGAGCACCTACAACAGCACCTACAACGTGTCCGGCGACGCCAACCGCTATGGCGCACTGGTGCAGATCCCGTCGGTCGCCACCTCGGTCACCATTCCGTTCAACAAGGCCGGTTCGGCGGTTGACCTGTCGGTCACCCAGATCTGCGGCATCTTCTCCGGCAAGATCAACAACTGGAGCCAGCTGGCGGGCCTGGGCCGTACCGGCGCCATCCAGGTCGTCTACCGCGGCGAAAGCAGCGGCACCAGCGAACTGCTGACCCGCTTCCTGACCAGCGCCTGCCAGCCGGCTGACGTGTCGGGTACCAACCTGAAGCTGACCAACGGCGTGCCGGCATTCTCGGTGCAGTCGACCTTCGCCAACCTGTTCACCAGCGTGCCGTCGAACTTCATCGCTGCCCCGGCCACCGGTGGCACCGCGCTGTACAACGCCGTCTATGCCGTTGACGGCCGCGTCGGCTATGTCGGTCCGGACGTGATCCCGAGCCTGACCGATGCCACCAAGATCGCCAAGGTCAAGGGCTTCTCGCCGGATGAAGTGAGTGTGCAGGCCACGCTGGAAACCGCTGCACCGCCGACCGGTGCCGCCGCCGAGAACCCGGCGAACTGGGTGCCGGTGTTCGGCAACCCGAACGCGGGCTATCCGATTGCCGGTTACACCAACTTCGTGTTCGGCCAGTGCTACAAGAATGGCACTGTGGGCGCCAACGTGCGTGCCTTCCTGGCACGTCACTACGGCAGTGTCGTCGATGCAAACGGCGTCGAGAAGGGTCCGAACGACGACGCAATCCGCGCGCACAAGTTCATTCCGCTGACCAAGACCTGGCGTGATGCGGTCCGTACCCGCTTCGCCACCGCCAGCAATGCCGGTGCGGTGAACAATCCGAGCACCTGCTCGGGCATCGGTCGTCCGCTGTAACTGCCATTGCTTCTGTAGTTGCAGGAGATGCACAAGGGCGCCGGCAGCAATGCCGGCGCCTTCTGCGTATGTCCGCTGCATGACCGGGATGTGCCTGTCGTCTTCACGCCGCCGCCACCGTCTATGAGGTGCAGGGCGTGTCTCGCGCAGGCCCATCCGTACACGCCGCCGCCAGCGCGGCCCATCAGGTTGACGAGGTCCCCGATGTCGCACCCGCATTCGCCCGCCGCCCGCTTCCCTGCCGCCCTGTGGCGCAGCCACCCGATGGCCTGGGCCGTCGCCGTGGCCTTGGGCAGCATGGTGGCCCCGGCCAGCCAGGCCCAGCAGGCATTCAGCCCCGGCTGGTTTGCCGAGCGCGGTGCGGCGCAGGGTGCGGCGGCCCAGAGCGGGCGCATGCCCAACGGCGTGGCGATCCAGTTCCAGCTGCCCGCACAGCAGCAGGATGCGGCGCGGCAGAAACTGCAGCAGTCCATCGACAACCTCGGCACGGCCGCGCAGGCCATCGCCCTGCAGCAGCGCCTGCAGGAGCAGGCACGGCAGGCGCGCCGCGAGGCGGGCTTCGTTGTGGCCGATGGCCTGGGCAAGGATGGCCTGAAGGTCGACGAGAATCCGCTGACCCGTGGCTGGATCAACGCCCGTGAGGCCATCCAGTCGCAGACCACCGAGGGGCGGGTGCTGGTCAACATCGAGCAGACCGCCGACCAGGCGATCCTGAACTGGGAAACCTTCAACATTGGTGGCAACACCACGCTGAACTTCCTGCAGAACCCCGACTGGGCCGTGTTGAACCGGGTCAATGATCCCGCCGCAAGGCCCAGCCAGATTCTCGGCCAGCTGAAGGCCGATGGCACGGTGTTCGTGGCCAACCGCAACGGTGTGCTATTCGGCAACAACAGCCAGGTCAATGTCCGCAACCTGGTCGCGGCGGCGGCGCGCATCAGCGATGTGCAGTTCCGCGAGCAGGGCCTGTACAGTGCCGACGCGAACACCTCGGCGCTGACCGACGCCGTGGGCAAGGTCATGGTTGAACGCGGTGCGCGCATCACCACGCACGAACCGACCACGGCGACACGGGGCGGCGGCTACGTGCTGCTGGCTGGCCACAGCGTGGAAAACGCGGGCCAGATTGAAACCCGCAAGGGGCAGGCCCAGCTGGCCGCCGGTGACAGTTTCGTGATCCGTCGCGGCGTGGGCACGGCGCAGAACACTGCATCGACCACCCGTGGCAACGAGATCGCGCCGCGCTTCGTCGCTGACAGCACGGCCGGCAGCGTTCGCAACAGTGGCCTGATCCAGGCGCGCGAAGGCGATGTCACGCTGGCCGGCCGCACCGTCGAGCAGGCTGGAGTGGCCGTTGCGACCACCTCATTGAACCAGCGCGGTACGGTGCACCTGTTGAACTCGGCGTCCGATGCGGCCGGCAGCGTGACCCTGGCTGCCGGCTCGACCACGGCAGTGCTGCTGGAAGACGATGGCAAGAGCACGGCGCTGGACAGCCAGCGCAACGCGCTCATCAAGGAATCGGCCGAGCAGGACAAGCTTCGCGGTGCCAGCAACAGTGGCACCTTCGATAATCTCTCGCGCCTGCAGGACCGCCGCGAGCAATCGCGCATCGAAGTCGTCTCCGGCGGCGATGTGAACTTCCAGGCCGGCTCGCTGGCAGTGGCCACCGGCGGCCAGGTGATCGCCGACGCCAGCCGGCGCAGCTATCTGGACGATGGCGCGCGCGTGGACGTCTCCGGTGCGGTGGGTGTGCAGGTGGCGATGGAAAGCAACAACGTCAAGGTGAAGGTGCAGGGCAACGAGCTGCGCGACTCGCCGGACAATCGTGACAGTGGCAGGCTGATCAGCAGCGAGGTGTGGATCGACCGCCGCCAGTTGACCGAAGTTGCCGCCGGTACCGGTGGCTACGAAGGCACGCGCTGGTATGCCGGCGGCGGCCTGCTGGAAGTGGGTGGCTACCTGGACAATCAGGGGCATTCGATCAGCGAATGGGCAGCGCAGGGCGGTACCGTCCAGTTGGCAGGCAAGGAAGTCGTCAGTCACGCCGGTTCGCGCATCAATCTGGCCGGGGGCAGCCTGGATGTGCAGTCCGGCGCGGTGCAGCAGAGCTGGCTGCGCGGCCGCGATGGCCAGTTGTACCGCCTTGACGATGCGCCGGCGGAGATGCTGTACGACGGCCTGTACCAGGGCTATGAACTGAAGCAGGAACGTTGGGGGGTGACCGAATCGTTCCGCAATCCGCTGGTTGCCCCGGGCCAGCGCTTCGACAATGGCTACACCGTGGGACGCGATGCTGGCCGCCTGTTGATCTCGGCGCCCACGGCCGCCCTGGAGGGCCAGGTGGATACGGTGGCCTTCCAGGGCACACAGCAGACGCGCCGGCCCGATCAGGGGCAGGACGGCTATGCGCAGGCACAGACGGCGGCGGCCCGCAACGCCCAGCTGTGGCTCGGGCGTTTTGACAACAGCGGGCGCAGCGCGGTGTTCGACTCGAATGTCCGCATTGGAGCGCTCAAGGCCGACCCCCGGCCGTGGACGCTGCAGGCGCCGGTCGGGGACGCACAGCGCAATACCGTGTGGCTGGACAGTGAGGTGCTGAGCGCGCAGCGATGGGGGCAGGTGGACCTCGCTTCGGCCGGCCGTATCGATCTCGATGGCACGCTCAGGTTGCAGGAGGGCGGCCGGCTTGGGCTCACCGCAAGCCGCGTCAGCTTCGGTGGAACGGTGCAGATTGCCGGCGGGCAGGTGGAAGCCGGAAATCTGCTTGCGGCGCTTGGCGGGCCCACGGCATTGCTGACGTCCGGACGTGGTGCGGTGGATGTCGCGGCCGGCGCGCGGATCGATCTTGGCGGTGGCTGGAGCAACGCGCTTGCAGCGCCGGAGGGCGGTCCCGTACAGGCGTGGATCGACGGCGGACAGGTGCGCTTCAACAGCAGCCACGATATCGGCGTGGGCGAGGGAGCAGCGATTCTGGTTGATGCCGGCGGTGCGATCGATGCCAACGGCAAGGGGCGCGTCGGCAAGGGCGGCAGCGTCAGTCTGCTCGCAGCCAGCACCGAGGTCGCCACCGACGGCAGCGGCCGGCTGGGCTTCGGCGAGGGCGCGCGCTTCAGCGCGCTCGGCAATGGCAGCGGCAACTTCATATTGGCAACCGGCGGTGCGGTGTCCATCGGCGCGCCCGGCACGGAAGCATCGGCAGCCTCGCTGCGATTGCAGGCAGCGCTGTTCAACAGCGGCTTCGCCGGCTATGACATCGCCGGTCACAACGGTTTGACGGTTGAAGAGGGCACCCCGCTGCAGGTGCAACGTCCCGCGCTGCGCTTGGCCGACGGCGCAGGGCAGGCTCTGGTCCGCGAGCAGGGCGTGCAGGCCTGGATGCCACCGTTGTACGAGGCCGATCCGAGCAGTGGTCGCGTGTCGCAGCGTGGCGGCGCGAGCCTGACACTGCGCGCGGGGCATCTGCTGTCCACGGCCGACCTGCGCGTTGGCAAGGGGGCCAGGATCGAGGTCGACCCGGGCCAGTCGATCGAACTGTCCAGCGCCGGCAACCTGAGCGTGGCCGGTCATCTGAAGGCAGCCGGCGGCCGCATCCGCCTGGATGAGGCATTTGATCCATCCGGTGTACGTGGTGATGCACGCCGCGAGCGTCAGTGGACGATCGCCGATGGCGCGCTGTTGGACGTGAGTGGCGATACCGTTTCGCTGCGCGACGCGCGCGGGACGTTGCGCGGGCAGGTGCGCAAGGGCGGAACGATCGAGATCGGGGGCGCGCTGGACTGGGAAGACCAGGACAACGTACGCCACCTTCCACCCGATACCTTCGTGGTGGTGGAGCGTGGGGCGCGGCTGGATGCCTCCGGTGCATCGGCGCTGCTCGATATCGATGGCAGCGGGCGCACCCGCGTGGACAGCGATGGCGGCAGCATCGTGCTGCGCAGCGGCAATGCCTTGTACCTGCAGGGTGAACTGGACGCAGCGGCCGGCGGCGACGGCGCGCGCGGCGGCACCCTGGGGGTTGCCTTCGGTGGCGGCACCTACGGCAGGACGGCAAACGGCAAGGACGTGTTGGCACCGCGCGTGATCTCACTGACCCAGCACGCCGCGCAGACGGCGGACCTGCCTGCGCGCCTCGAGTACGGCCATGCCGGACTGTCGGTGGAGCAGATCGAGGCCGGTGGTTTCGATCATCTGGCCCTGTTCGGTGACGTCCGTGCGCAGGGGGACGTCAATCTGCGCATGGACCAGAGCCTGCGCCTCCAGGGCTTGAGCGAGCGTTACCTCGGCTTCGTCCCGGGTGGCAGCGAGGGCGGTCACCTGCAACTGGCCGCGCCGTATGTCCGCCTTGCGCAGGGCCGCTGGTGGCAACCGGCCGGCGAAGGCACGTTGCGCCCGCTGGAGGCGCCCCTCGACGCCGGCCGGCAGCATCGCCTGGAGGTGGGCGCCGATCTGATCGACCTGCGCGATGTGAACTGGCTGGCGGGCTTTGATCAGGTCGCGCTGCGCAGCCGCGGTGACATCCGCTTGCTGGCCCCGGTCGCCAGCAGTTCGCTGGTCTCCACGCTGGCAAGCCCGGGTTCCATCGACATCAGCGCCGCACGCCTGTACCCGGCAGCCCGGGCCAAGGGACGCATCGTGGCCGGCGTCCCCGACATCGGACCTTCAGGCGAGCCGTTCTGGCAGAACCCCGACGCCGTGCTGCGCATTCATGGCATTGCAGGCGGCGCGCAACCGGCACCGGACTCTGCGTTCGGCAGCCTGGAGCTGGTGGCGGCGACGGTGGTGCAGGGCGGCAATGTGCAGGTGCCGTGGGGCCATGTGCAGCTCGGCGGCCGGAAGTTCAACGCCGATGTGGCCGGCCGCGTCGACCTGCTTGCAGGCAGTGTGACGTCGGTGAGCGGAGCGGGCCTGCAGCTGCCGTTTGGCGGCACCGTGGATGGTGTGGGCTGGCGCCGCAACGGTGCCGACTTCGATGTGCTGGGCCCCGGCTCGAACAACATCCCGATCGGTATCGACATCGTGGCCAACGCCTTCAATGGCGTGGCGGGCAGCGTGCTGGACGTGTCCGGCAGCGGTGAACTGTCCGGCGCTGCATTCGTGGCCGGGCGGGGCGGTTCGGTGGACGTCCTGCGGCATGCGCTGGCGGATGCGAACCCGCGCTACCGTTTCAGCGACAGTGACAATGCGGTCTACGCGATCATGCCCGGACGCTCGGGCACGGAGGCGCCGCAGGCGCTCGCTGACGGCAGCACCGATCCGCGCGTTGGCCAGCAGATTGTCATCCCTGCCGGGGTTCCCGGCCTGCCCGCGGGAACCTACACGCTGCTGCCGGCCAGCTACGCACTGCAGAAGGGCGCATTCCGTGTCGAAGTCGGGACTGAAAGCGCCGTCGGCAGCCGACAGCCAGTGGCGACCGGCACCGGCTCCTGGCGCGTCAGTGGACACCAGGCGCAGAGCCTGGGGGGTGGAGTCTCACCGCTGCTCACTGATCTGGTGCTGACGTCGGCGGATGTGGTGCGCCGCCATGCCAGCTACAACGAGAGCTCCTACAGCGCGTTCGTACAGGGCGTGGCCGAGCGGCGTGGTGAAGCGCTGCGCTGGCGGCCAACGGATGCCGGCAACCTCAACCTGGTGCTGGGTGATGGCGCCGGACGTTCGAGCGTGCCAGCCGCGACCTTCCAGGGCGTGTCACGCTTCAACGCCGGCAGCAATGACGGACGGGGCGGCACGCTTTCGGTCAATCTGCTCGCTTCCAATGAGGCGATGCTGGAGATTGCTACCCAGGGCGGTAGTACCGGCAGCGGCAGCGGTGCCACCCTGTTCGATTCGGCGCTCAATGCGTTCCGCCCGGAAACGATGCTGATCGGCGGCGTGCTGCGACGTGACGCGACGACTTATTCGCTGGAGGGCAGCGCGCAGCACATCGTGGTGCGCAACGGCGTCACCCTGACGGCGCAGGAGGTGCTGTTGTCGGCTGCGTTCGGGGGCAAGGGGATCCTGGTCGAGCAGGGCGCTTCGATCGATACCTTGGCCGGAGCCGATCCCTCGCGCGTGGCTCAGCCCACGGTGCCCTATCTGGTGTCGGGCGGCCTGCTTGCCGTGTCCAACCAGCGCTTGACGGCGCTCAGTGCGCAGGGCGGCAGTGCCGCCGGTCCGGTGGCGATCGACATCGGCGGATGCGAGGTGGACTGCAATGGCCAGACCCGGTTGCTGTCGGCAGGCAGCATCAATGTGGTCACCGACGGCGCCTTGAACATTGGCGACGCGGTGAGCTATGGCACGCGCCAGCTCGGCCTGGGCATGTCGGCCCTCAACCTCGGTAGTGCCGAAGCCATTGCGGCAGCAACGGCGGCTGGTGGCCTGCCGGCCGGCATGACCATGAACCAGGAGGTGCTGCAGCGGTTGCTGCGCGGAAACACCGCCACCGGCGCGCCGGCGCTGGAGGCGCTCAGCCTGACTGCGCGCGATGCCATCAACGTCTTCGGCAGCGTGGACCTGGACACTCGTGAGGGCGCAACCGGTCGCAGCAGCCTGGTGCTGGGCGCACCGGCCATTCACGGCTACGGCAGCGCTACCGATCGCGCGCGCATCTTCGCCGATACGCTGGTCTGGGACGGTACGCTGGCCGGCACCGCATTGGCCGGCGGTGAGCAGACCCAACCGGCCGGCGAGGCGATGGTGGGGCGGCTGGGCCAAGGGCAGCTGGAGATCAGTACGCGGGTGCTGGAGCTGGGGCGTGCGCCCTTCACCCGGCCCAGCTCGTCGGTGGCCGCGGATCGCCAGGTGCTCGGCTTCGCCGGCGTTACGCTGGCGGCGTCGGATCGCATGCTGTTCTCCGGCAAGGGCAGCCTGGACGTCTTCCAGCGCCAGGGCGACTACGTGGCAGGCAGCGGCTGGCAGTTCAGTGGCGGCGCGCTGGATATCGTCACCCCGCTGCTGACCGGCAACGCGGGTGCGCAGCTGGCCATCCGCAATGGCGGAACGGTGCAGCTGCGCGGTGCTGCGGCGACCACGGGCAGCGATGCGTTGGGTGCAGAGTTGTCGATCACGGCCGAACGGATCGGCATCGACAGCCGGGTGGCGCTGGCGTCCGGCCGGTTCGAAGCCAAAGCCCGCCAGGGCATTACGCTTGGCAGCAACGCGGTGCTGGACATGGCCGGCCGCAAGGTCAGCCTGTTCGACGTGGACAAGTACAGCTGGGGCGGCGACGTGGCGCTGACGAGCCGCGAAGGTGATGTCGTTGCCGACGCCGGGTCGCGTATCGATCTTTCCGCCCGTAACAACCGCGGCGGCCGCTTGACCGTTGCAGCGCTGGGCCCACAGGGCGGCCGTGTCGATCTGGCCGGGACCCTGCTGGGCGGCGCCAGCGGTCGCTACGACGCCGGTGGAATCGAAGTGCCTTACGACGGCGGCGAGCTGGTGGTGCGTGCACGCCAGTTGCAGGACTTCTCCGGCCTGAACACTCGGCTTACCGCCGGCGGCATCACCGGTGGCCGGACCTTCCAGTTGAGCGAAGGCGACCTGGTGATCGGCGATGAAGTGAAGGCACGCAACGTTGATATCAGCGTCGATGGCGGCAGCCTGCAGGTCAAGGGCCGCATCGATGCCAGTGGCGAACAGGTCGGCAGCATCCGCCTGTCGGCCCGCGATGTGCTGCGTATCGATGGCACATTGGATGCGCATGGCAGCGGCCTGCGCGTGGACAGCTACGGCAAGATCATCGACAGCCCGAACCGGGCCATGATTGAACTGACCTCGGCCAACGGCAGCCTGCAGCTGGGTGCCGCTGCCTCGATGGACCTGCGCGCCGGCACGTCGGTGGCGACCGGTAGCGGCCCGGGCCAGAACGACGGCCGCGCGCGCGGCAGCGTCAAGCTCAACGTGCCCCGCGTGGGCAGCAACGATGCAGCAATCGAAGTGGCCAGCGGCATCCGCATTGCCGGCGCCGGCGACCTCCAGGTCAACGCCTTCCGCAGCTACGATTCGGCGCCGCTGGCCAGCGCTCCAGACGTGCACGGCCATCGTCCGCAGGTGATCAACCAGCAATGGCTGGATACGGTGGTGGACCCGGACAACAGCCTGTGGATGAACGCCGCGCTGGCCAATACGGGATTGCAGCAGCGCACCGCCGCCCTGGGCAGTTACCGCCTGCGCCCCGGCGTGCAGCTGGTGGCGCGGAGCAGCACTGACAATCCGCGTGGCGACATGGTGGTGGCCGGTGATATCGATCTGTCCGGCTACCGCTACGGACCGCAGTCGAACCGGACTGATCCAGCGCGCCGTGGCTTCGGTGAATCGGCCGCGCTGGTACTGCGCGCCGAGGGCGATATCAACGTCTACGGCAGCATCAACGACGGTTTTGCGCCGCCGCCTGCCAACCCGGACGAGGACGGCTGGGTGCTGCTGGAAGGGCGGAGCGCGGGCTCGCCGAACACCGCATTTGGTGGCGACCTGATCGTGCCCGGCGAGGGCGTCAAGCTTCAGATCGGCACTGAGTTCCGCGCCGGTGCGACACTGAATTACGACCTGCCGTTCCAGGCGCTGACCTTGCCGTCGGGTACGGTGCTGCCGGTGGCCATGACTCTGTCGGCAGAGCTCACGCTGCCCGCCGGCAGTGTGCTGGGGGCGGCGGTGACCACCGATGGCGGCCAGGTGCTGGCAGCAGGCACCGTGCTGGCCCAGGCGCTCACCCTCCAGGCAGGCGCACGGCTGGGCGCCGGCTTCCGCCTGCGCAATCCGGCACCGGTGGCGGCCCAGGTGTGGCCTGCCGGAGTGGCGTTGCCGATGGTGATGCGGCTCTCCGGCGCGCTGGATCTGCACGCCGGTGCCATCATCCCCTCGATGACCAGGGTGGAACTGGCCGGCGACGCTCCGGTGAAGCTGCGGGTGGCCGACGCCAGCGGCCGACAGGGGCGCAATTGGGCGTTGGCCTCGATGCTGCCAGAAGGGACCACGTCATGGGACCTGACTGCGGTGGCCGGTGCAGATACAGCGTCTGCCGATCCGCGCACGCGTCGCTGGGGCAGTGACGGCAGCATCGTGCTCGCCGACAGCCACTACAGCACCATCGGTACGGTGACCACCACAACGGAATGGAAAGGCGATCGTGTCGTCAACCTGGAAGGTTCGCTGTTCTGGTGGGGGGACGACAGTCTGGTCGGCAAGTCGCCCCGGGAGGCGGCTGAAATGCTGGGTGTCGCCGAAGGTGACATCTGTGAACTGGGACCGTTCTGCGGCGCGGCGCCGCGCCTGGTGGACAAGGAAGGTTCGCTGATGTGGTGGGGGGATGAGTCCTGGGTCGGCAGGCCTGCATCGGAACTTGGCGCCGAGATGGGCATGTCAGAGGAAGATATCTGTGCAGTCACCGGCTACTGCTACGGCGGCGGTACGCTTACCGAAGTCACCACCTACGGCAAGCGCCTGGGCTCGCCGGCCTGGAGCGTGTTGCGTACAGGCAAGGGAGACCTGGCGCTGCTGGCGGCGCAGGACGTGCGCATGAAATCCGGCTTCGGTGTCTACACCGCAGGTACGCCCACCCATCTGGGTGATGGCAGTGATCCGCGCTTCAACGCGGCGCGTGCGCCGAAGCCGGAGAACACCTTGCTGCTTGGTTCGAGCCAGGCCTCCGGGGCCTACGACGCGGCCCTCGCCAGCTATCAGGCGTGGTATCCGGACCAGGGCGGCAATCTGCGCATCGAGGCGGGGCGCGACATCATCGGCGATACATGGAGCTTCCGCGCGGAATCGGGTACGGTCCAGCGCGACCAGGCTGGCCACTCAAGCGCAGCGGTGGGCAACTGGTTGTGGCGGCAGGGATCGGGCACCACCGGCGGTGTCGTGCAGACGCCGACCAGTTGGTGGATCAATTTCGGAACCTACAGCACGGTGAGGCCTGAACTGGATGCAACCCCCCGCCTGGTGGGTTTTACCGGGTTCGGGACGTTGGGGGGCGGCAATCTGAGCCTGGACGCAGGCCGCCATATGGGCATGCTGGACAGCATGGGCAACGCGCTGGGATACGAGATCTCGCCGCATTCGAGTGCGCTTTCGGTCGCGGTCGGATCAACCGGGCGCGTGGTCGACGGCCAGTTGCATGTCACCGGCGGTGGTGATATGGCCCTGCGCAGCGGGGGGGCACTGAATCCGGGCCTGCGTGCCAGCAGTCGTGGCAGCACATCGGATCAGCAGGACCTGGACGTCAATGGCGTGCTGACCAATATTCGTGGCAATACCCGCATCGACGCTGCGCGCATTGGAGGCCTCAGTGCAGTCCAGGCCAGCTATGGGCAACTGGGCCTGAAGGATCCGCTGGTGGCCGACAGCCCGGTTGCGATGGCCGGACCGGTGCTGGTGCTGGGCGACTCAACCGCGCAGTTGCAGGCACGCGGCGACGTGGTGCTGGGTAGTGCCGCCGATCCAGGCCGGGTTCCCGTGGCCAATTTCAACACGATCGTGCTGGATGATGGCAGCCGCGCGTCTGGCACGAGCTGGTTCTCGCTATGGACGCCGCGCACCGCGCTGGACCTGTTCTCCGCCGGCGGGAACCTGTCGCCGGGCCTGGTGGGCACGCAGCATGTGAGCGGCAGCAATCAGGCCAGGGAGGTGGTCGAAAACAACGCCAGCAATGGCGACATCTATCTCAACTACTGGTTGTATCCCTCCCGGTTCACCGCCATTGCAGCCTCCGGCAACATCAATCTCGCCAATCTGCGCAGCGGCAGTGTGCCTGATGCCCAGGACGTCATCCTGCTGGCGCCCTCGGCGTCGGGACGGCTGGATGTGTTGGCGGGAGGATCGATCCTGGCCGCCAACCGAGCGACACAGATCGCGCGCTCCAGCAGTGATGCCCGCATCCCTGGTCCGTTCGATCCCGGCTTCATCGCGCAGGGGCCAGGAAACGCGGGAACGGTGCGCAGCAATGTATCCGTCGATGGGAACGCCGCCAGCCCTGGCACCGTGCTGCCGTATTTCGCGTTCGGTCCCAATACCGCGCTTGGTGCGTCGTTGCTGGCTACGCCGACGGCGGTCAGCCGGTTCTATGCCGTGGCCGGCGATATCATCGGACTGGGCAGCGGCAGCAGGCGGCAGCTCTCGCGCAATGGCCAGAATGGCGGACGTACCGTATTTGACTGGTTTGAGGCGGGCTCGGCGGTACGGCTGCGCGCCGGCCGCGATGTCATCAGCGCCGATGTCACCGCGCTCAACACCCGCGGTACCGATATCAGCGGGATCGAGGCGGGCCGGGACATCATCCGCAGCAATCTGACGGTGGCCGGCCCGGGCAATGTCGAGGTCAGCGCCGGTCGCCAGCTGCGCCAGGAAGAGGCGGGAAGCATCGTCAGCCTGGGCGGCATCGTGCAGGGCGATACGCGCCCGGGCGCAAGCATTGCCTTGACGGCGGGCAATCAGGCCATTGATTTCGATGCACTGCGCACGCGCTACCTGGATCCGGCCAACCTCGCCGATGCCTCGCAGTCGCTGGCATCGCAGCCCGGCAAGGCAGTGAAGATCTACGACAAGGAGTTGAAGCAATGGCTGCAGCAGCGCTTCGGTTCGGTTGTCGAGGGTGCCGAGGCCCTGGCGGCCTTCGACCGGCTGCCGAAGGAACAGCAGCGCATCTTCCTGCGCCAGGTCTACTACGCCGAACTGCGTGAAGGCGGCCGCGAGTACACCGATGCCGAAGGCCCGCGTTTCGGTTCGTACCTCCGTGGGCGCGAGGCGATCGCCACGCTGATGCCGGACAAGGATGCTGCCGGAACGGCCATCGACCGCACCGGCGACATCGTGATGTACGGCGGTTCGGGCGTGCGTACCGAAGCCGGCGGCAACATCGAGCTGATGGTGCCGGGCGGACAGATCGTGGTGGGTGTACAGGGCGTGGTGCCACCGGCCAGTGCCGGGCTGGTGACCCAAGGGCAGGGTGACATCCGCCTGTTCAGCCAGGACAGCGTGCTGCTCGGGCTGTCGCGGGTGATGACAACGTTCGGTGGAGACATACTGGCCTGGTCGGAGCAGGGTGACATCAATGCCGGTCGTGGGTCGCAGACTACGTTGTTGTACACGCCACCGCGGCGCGTCTATGACGGCTGGGGCAACGTGATCCTGTCGCCGCAGGCCCCGGCCAACGGTGCAGGCATCGCAACGTTGAACCCGATTGCCGAAGTGCCGCCGGGCGACGTCGACCTGATCGCGCCGTTGGGAACCATCGATGCGGGCGAGGCTGGCATCCGGGTGTCGGGCAACATCAACCTTGCTGCGCTGCAGGTACTCAACGCCGCCAACATCCAGGTACAGGGCGAAAGCAAGGGCCTGCCGGTGCTGGCCACGGTGAACGTCAACGCGCTGGCCTCGGCCAGTGCAGCGGCCAACAGCGCCAGCCAGGCCGCACAGGACGTGATGCGCAAGAGCCAGGATGATGCGCGGCGCAACCAGCCGTCAGTGATCAGTGTGCAGATCCTCGGCTTCGGCAGCGGCACCAGCAGCATCAACCCGCCGGCGCGTGGCAACACTGCCAACGCTGCCTATGACGCCAACAGTGCCTTCCAGTTCCCGCAGGCAAGTCGCGACGAGGGCACGCAGCGCCGGTAGCCCGCTTGCAACCGTGCCGACCAACGGTCGGCACCCAGCTGAACTGCAGGAACGGACAGCATCGGGCCAGCTGCCACGGAGCGGTGGCGGCCCCAGCCAGGACGGCACGGAGGGCAGGGAGCCGCCATCAGCGGTGAGGACCACCGACACGGCGCCGCCGGGTGCAGGAGCGCGCCCGGCGGCAGGCGCGACGCGCGAATGCGTCACGGTAGATGCCGACCTTGGTCGCCAGTAGATCCACGCCATGCGTGGATGCGTTGCCTTGGGAAGCAGCCTAAAGCTCCAGCACCCGCCGGTAATTCAACGGCCCACGTCCGTCGCGCAGGCCCAGCCGCAGTTCAAGGCCGGTGGCCGGCATTACCTCGCCCTCGCTCGGCAACTCGGCCCATCCCGTTCCTGGCTGCCAGGCCCGCACCTCGAACCGCTGCACCCCGCGCGCCACAGCGATGCCCTTCGACAGTTCCGCCGCCGGCAACGGGTACTGGTCCGTAGCCGTACCACTGGCCCGCCACAGCGTATCGCCTTGCCGCCACCAGCGTACCCGTTGCCAGTGCAGCCCGTCGCTGCCGACACTGCGGGTGATCTCCAGCGAGAAGCTCCCATCCGGGCGCCGCTCGCTTACCAGCGAAGGAGGCAGCAGCCGCTGCGGTTGATCGGCCGGCCGCACTGCACCATTCATCAATGCATCGTCTGCCCGCATTTCGATATCACGCTGGAACTGCTGCAGCACGCGCAGCGCCGTCATGGTCTCGGCGTCGGCCTGGCGCAGGCGCTGGTCGCTGTTGGTCACGCTGTCGAGCGCCCGCCAGCAGATCAGTGCCAGTACGCCCATGATGGTGATCGCAATCATCACCTCGATCAGGGTGAAACCACGCACGGCGCGCGTCATTGCGCCGCCGTCCATGGCAACTGCATCCGCGCCAGCGACTGCCGAGGAGCATCCTCGGCAACCACACTCAGTTCCAACTGCGGCTGGCCGTCGCTGCCGGTGCCCAGATGCTGAAGCACCAGGAAGCTGCTGCGCCCCTGCACGCAGCGCTGCCGGGCATGCTGCGGTGCCTGCCCGCTCAGGCGCAGTTCCTGCCAGCGGTCCTGTACACATATCAGTGCCAGGCGACGGTCACGCAGCCGTGACTGATCGTCGGTCGCCACTGCCACCGAGCGCATCACCGCCGCCAGTGCAATCGATACGATCGCCAATGCGATCAGCACTTCGATCAGGGTGAATCCGCGTGCCGCCTGCTTCATTGCACGACCTGCAACTGTCCGCTGCCATCATCACGAAGACGCAGTGTGCGACCTTCCAGCGACAATCCAAGCTCCCAGGCGATGCCGATCCACTCCGGGCTCAGCTCAACAGGGCTGGCGGGCTGCACCGCAATGCCCGTTGCCTGCCACTTCTGCGGACGCAACAGATCATCGCGTTCAACGGTCACCCACCCGCTGCCTTCGCGTCGGCTGAAGCGATAGCCGGTGGCGTCGGCCTGCCAACGCAGGGGGCGGCCATCGATGCGCGCCTCATCGCGCGCCACCTGCAGGCGCTGCGCCAACCGCTCGGCTTCCTGTCGCAGCTGCCGGCCCGGGTCGAGCAGGCTGCCAAGGCCCAGCCCGATTCCGGCCGTGCAGATGCCGATGATCACCAGCACCACCATCAGTTCCAGCAGGGTGAAACCACGCGGCATGCGCTGCATCGACGTTGCCTCCTGTGCTGGCCGATGCCTCCCAGCCTAGGCGTGCATGATGAAACAAAAGCGTCAGCGGCAGCTGCTAGCGTGGGCGGGGACGAACGTGGCGATGGTGCGGAACATGGATGGCAGGCGCTGGGATCGCAATCGCATACTGACCCTGCTGGCGGCAACGCTGCTGCTGGCCGTGGTGGCCTACTGGGGCGTCACTCTGTCTGCGGTAGCGCCCGTGGCGGCCGCCAGCGAAGCGCATGCCGATGCGCCGGCAAGGCCGATGTTCGATGCGGCGGCCACCCTGCCGCTTGTACGGCTGCTGTCTCCCGGGGCAGTGCAGACGGAGGTGGTCGTACTGGGCGTGATGGCCGGTGACCATGCGCCATTGGCCCTGCTCTCGGTGGATGGGCGCCCGGCGGAAGCGTATGCGCCCGGCCAACGGCTCGGACCCTGCACGGTGCTGGCCAGCATCAGTGCCAGTGCGGTCGAATTGAACCAGGCCGGGCAATCGCGCAGCCTGCCGGTGCCTGAGCTGCCGCCGTTGCCAAGCGATGGCATCGTGCCGGTTGCACTGTAGAGCCGAGCCTACGCTCGGCTGCTCCTGCGCGGCATCGCCGATGAATGCAAAGACAGCCGAGCATGGGCTCGGCTCTACAAGGGCGCAGGCTCAGCGCGCCGGACGCTGCGGTACCACCGAACGACCAAAGGCATCGCCCATGCGCTGTCGCGTGCCTTCCAGATTGTACTGCATCAGCTGGTTGCCGGGCTGCCGCATGAGCCGTTCGGCCTCGGAGAGTGCCGGTGATTTCGCCGCTTTCGATGCCGGCGCAAGTTTGCGCTGCAGGCAGTCCCACGCCGGAATGCGCTCGCCATTGACCTGTACTTCGATGCAGGGCGCGGTGTCTTCCTGCTTCTTCGTCTCGACAGCGCGCACCGGGGGCAACACCAGCAACAGCGCAAGGATGAGGGCAGCGCGCAGGCCCGCCATCAACGATTCACGCATCCCGGATCTCCCGCAGCAATCGACGTTCTGCAATGAAGACGCGTGGCAAAGGCAGGATCCGCCTGCATGCGTTGCCGCGCTCTCAAAAGATGACAGTGCTGTCACAAAACTGTTGGCGGCTTTGACGCGACGTACACGTCCTGTTGATAGACCCACGCGCCGCTCCCTGGCCACTCCCTTCGATACGACGCGATGCCTTCGATGAATGCTGTTCCGTGCCGAGCCGTCCGCCTTCCCTTGCGCCTGCATCCACTGGTGCTGGCCCTGACGGCGATGCCGCTGCCATTGTTAGCGCAGGAGGCGGCGCCTGCGCCCAGCGTGAACATCAATGAATACATCGTGCGCGGCAACACCGTGCTCGATCCGCGCCAGATCGAGCGCGCGGTGGAGCCGCTCCTCGGCCCGGGCAAGACCCTGGCCGATGTCGAGAAGGCACGCGATGCTGTCAATGCGCTGTACCAGCAGGCGGGCTACCAGTCGGTCTACGTGGAGCTTCCCGAGCAGCAGGTCAGTGGTGGCGTGGTGCTGCTGAAGGTGCAGCAGACACCGATCGGCCAGCTGCGGGTCGTGGGAACGAAGCACGAATCGCCAGAGCGCATCCGCCAACGCGTGCCGGCACTTGCCGAGGGCAAGGTGCCGGACTTCGACCAGGCGCAGAAGGAACTGACTGCGCTGAATGAAGGCGGGCGCCGCCAGGTGATGCCGCTGGTTCGCGAGGGCCAGGTGCCAGGCACGATGGATGTGGACCTGCAGGTCGAAGAGAAGTCGCCGTGGCGAGCCAGCGCGTCACTCAACAACGACCACAGCGCCGACACCGAGAAGCTGCGCCTGAGCGCGTCGCTGGCGTACGACAACCTGTGGAAGCGGGGGCACAGCGCCAACATCGGCGTCTATCTTGCGCCGGAAGATACCAGGCAGGCCAAGGTGTTCTCGGCCTCGTACATGGCGCCGTTTGAAGGCACGCCATGGAGCCTGGAAGCGTCCGGCTACAAATCCGACAGCCGCGTGCTCAATGCGGGCAGCCAGGTCGGTACCGGCACCGGCACCAATGTGATCGGCAACGGCCATTCGATCGGCCTCAAGCTCAACTACCGCCTGGCAGGCAGCAGCCAGTGGTGGCGCCAGCTCGGCCTCGGCGTGGATTTCAAGGACACCGAGGAAGACACGCAGATGGGCAAGGAGAGCCTGAAGACGCCGCTGAAGTACGCACCGATCACCCTGACCTTCGTCGGCGTACGCCAGGGCGAGCAGGACCAGTTGAGCATCAACACCCAGCTGGTGGCCGGCACCCGCCGCCTGTTCGGGTATGGCAGCGATGCCACCGCATTCGGCCAGAAGCGCTACTGGGCCGATCCGAGTTTCGTGGCGTTCAAGGCCGACGTGGCGAACACCCACACCTTCGGCAATGACTGGCAATGGTATGCGCGCGGCTCGCTGCAGGTGACCGATGCGCCGCTGGTGTCGGCCGAGCAGTTCGCCGCCGGTGGCATGTACACCGTGCGTGGCTATCTGTCGGCAGAGGCGATCGGCGACTACGGCGGCCTGGCGAGCCTGGAATGGCGCACCCCGGCGTGGTCGCCGTGGAACGGCACCGACTTGCGTGCCTACACCTTTGCCGATGCGGCCTATCTGCGTCTGCGCCAGCCGCTGCCCGAACAGCGTGACAAGTACAACCTGGCATCGGTCGGCCTGGGCGCGCAGCTGCGCCTCGGCGAACACCTGCAACTGCGCCTGGACTACGCCTGGCCCTACGCCGATGGCCCGGTCACGCGCAAGGACGACCCGCGGCTGCATTTCAACATCAGCACCAGCTACTGACCCTTTCCTTGAACATGCGTTCCCCGGAGACCCTTCGCATGGACCGTTTGCTTTCCCGAGTGTTGCTGCTGCTGGCCGCGCTGGTTGCGTTGCCCGCCGCTGCGGCCGATGCCAATTGGTGGCAGGCCGAATGGAAGTACCGCAAGCCGATCACCGTCGACGCTGGCCCGCAGGGCGCTGGCCTGACCGGCGACCCGGGCCGCACGCCGCTGCTGCTGCGCCTGCATACCGGCAACTTCGGTTTCGATGGTACCCAGGATGCGGGCAACGACCTGCGTTTCGTCTCGGGTGATGGCCGCACCGTGCTGGCCCACCAGATCGAACAGTTCGATCCCAAGCTTGGCCTGGCCCTGGTCTGGGTGGATGTACCGGCGGTCAGCGCCGCAGCACCGCAGACCATCTGGATGTACTACGGCAACGAGAAGGCGCCGGCCAGCGGCAACGGTCAGCAGGTGTTCGACCCGGACTACACGCTGGTCTACCACTTTGCCGAGGCCAACGCGCCGGCACGCGACACCACCGCCTATGGAAACAACGCCGGGGCCGTGGCACCGCCGTTGGAAGGCTCGGTGATCGGCCGCGGCGTTCAGTTGGGCGCAGCCCCGCTGCTGCTGCCCGCAAGCGCTTCGCTGGCGCAGGAAGCGGGCGCACCGCTGACCGTCTCGGCCTGGATCAAGCCGGGCAGCAACAACGCCGCACAGGCGATCTACGCACGCCGCGATGGCGCTTCCGAGCTGGTGCTGGGCATCGAGAACCGTGTGCCGTTCGTGCAGCTCAATGGCCAGCGCAGCACGCCAGCGCAGCCGATACCGGAAGGGCAGTGGGCACATGTGGCACTCACCGCCGAGAAGGGAGCAGTGCAGCTGTACCTCAACGGTCGCGTGGTCGCGCAGTTGAGTGGTGAGTTGCCGGCACTGCGCACCGCGCCCGTGGTGGGCGCCGATGCGCCGGGTGCAGCGCAGCCGCTGGCCAATTTCGAGGGCGCACTGGATGAGCTGCGCATCTCGCGCGTGGCACGTCCCGCGGCGCTGCTGCTGGCCGATGCCACCGCACAGGGGGCCGACTCGCGCCTGATCAGCTACGGTGCCGACGAGCAGTCCGCCGGTCAGAGCCACTTCGCCTTCATCCTGAAGGCCATGCCGTTCGACGCCTGGGTGGTGGTGGCGATCCTCGGCCTGATGATGCTGCTGTCGTGGGCCATCATGATCGCCAAGGGGCGTCACTTCGGCCGCACCAGCAAGGCCAACGCGATGTTCACCGAGAGCTTCGGCAGGTTGTCCGGCGTGCCGCTGCGTACCCTGTCCGACATGGACCGCGAGGGCAAGGCGCCGACCGCGATGCACGACGGCTCGCTGTGGCGGATCTACCAGGTGGCCATCGATGAAATGCAGCAGCGGCACCAGCGCGACGGCAACAGTGGCTACCTGAGCGGCGCGACCATCGCCGCCATCCGTGCCTCGATGGATGCGGTGATGGTGCGGGAGCAGGAGGCAATGGCGCGGCGCATGAACTGGCTGTCGACCACGATTGAGGGCGCGCCGTATGTGGGCCTGTTCGGTACCGTGATCGGCATCATGCTGGTGTTCGTGGTGGCAGCGATGGCCGGCGCGGTGGACATCAACTCGGTGGCACCGGGCATGGCCGCGGCGCTGCTGTGTACGGCGGCTGGCCTCGGCGTCGCGATTCCAGCGCTGTTCGGCTACAACTACCTGGGGGCACGTGCCGAGGCGATCAGCGCCGACATGGCGGTGTTCATCGACGAGTTCGCCGCACGCCTGGCCGAAGAGCAGGACGGGCGCGGCCCGTCCACGGTCCAGGGCTGAGGGGCGCGCCATGGGCCAGAAGGCGAAGTTCGGCATCAAGAAGCGCGAGAAGGGCATCAACGTGACGCCCTTCGTCGACGTGCTGCTGGTGGTGCTGGTGATCTTCATCCTGACCAGCAACGCCTCCATTCCCGGTATCGAGGTCAACCTGCCGAAGGCCAGCAACAGCATCGCGCTGGAGAAGCCGAAGACCAAGGCGATCACCATCGACCCCAGCGGCCAGGTGTTCCTGGATGCCTACCCGGTGACGATGGCCGAGCTGGAAGACCGCCTGCGCACCGAGCGCGCGACCACGCCGGATTTCCCGGTGATCGTGCGGGGTGATGCGCAGGTCCAGTACGCGCGCGTGGTCGAGGTGCTGGACCTGCTGCGGCGGCTGGAGCTGGCCCAGGTCGGGCTCGTCACCGGCAAGGCGCAGGGCTGAGGCATGACGGCCCATCAACCCCCTCGGCCGGAGCCCGGCATGCGCGGCCGCCAGCTGTTGGTGACCGTCGCGCTGGTGCTAGCTGCGCTGTTGGTGCTTGGCTTTGCCGTGTGGTGGCTGCTGTTCAAGGACACCGCCAGCACCCGCCGGCCGGTGGTGCAGCCGCCGATGCTGGCGCTGCCACCACCCCCTCCGCCGCCGCCACCGCCGCCGGAAAAGCCACCCGAGCCGGAGACGCCACCGGAAGAGGCGATGCCAGAGCCGGAACCTCTGGATCAACCGACGCCGGCTGAAGAGCCGACGCCAACGCCGGACAACGCCGACCCGGTAACGATGAATGCTGATGCGCAGGCCGGCGGTGACAACTTCGGCATCCAGTCGGGCAGTGGCGGCGGCGCGTCCGGCGTCGGCCGCGGTGGTGCCGGCAACGCCACCTACGGGCGCTACCTCGGCTATCTGATGCAGCAGGCAATCTCGCGCGACGACAAGGTCAAGCGACTGGCGTTCCAGCTGCAGGTGAACGTGTGGCTGGCCAACGATGGACGCCTGGAGAAGGTCGAGCTGGTGCGCGGCAGTGGCAACGAAGAAGCCGATGCGGCCGTGCTTGATGCGTTGCGTCGCATCGGCAAGGTCGATCAGGCACCGCCGCCGTCGCTCGATTTCCCTGCCCGCGTGCTGATCCAGGGCCGCCGTCCCGGCGCCTGATTCCCGACTTCCGTGATTTCCCTCCCTTGGATGAGAACCGTGATGAACGACCACGACCGCGCACGAATCGATTCCCGCCGCCCGCGGCCGGCCCGACGGGCGCTGCTGTGCTGCGCCGTGCTGCTCAGCCTGGCCGCCCCGGCGGGGGCGATGGCCGCCGAAACCACCATGGTCAAGCTGATCAAGGGCCTGATCGCCAGCGGTGCGCTGAAGCCGGAAGACGGCCAGGCGCTGCTGTTGCAGGCCGAGGCTGAAGCAGCGGCCGCATCGCGCACCGCGACCACCGCACCTTCGGCCGCCAGCGGTGGCGTGGCCCTGGAGGCCGGCGACGTGCGCGTGCCGTACGTGCCGCAGAGCGTGCGCGACGGCATTCGGGACGAAGTACGCCAGGATGTGATGGCGCAGGCCAGGTCCGAGGGCTGGGCGGCACCGAACGAAGTGGCTGAGTGGACCAAGCGCATCAAGGTCACCGGTGACATGCGCGTGCGCAGCGAGTCGCGCTTCTACTCCGAGCGCAACAGCGACATCGTGAGCAACTGGGCGTCGATCAACGCCGGCAATGGCTTTGACACCAACACCAACACCAACCTGCAGTTGCCGCCCCTGCTGAACACCCGCCAGGACCGCCGAAACCTGTGGCGCATCCGTGCCCGCCTCGGCATCGAGGCCACCATCGGCCAGCACACCACGGCCGGCGTGCGCCTGGCCAGCGGCAGCAGCAATGGCCCGGTGTCGACCACCGAGCAGCTGGGGGGTGGCCTGAGCAAGAAGGACGTGTGGCTGGACCAGGCGTGGCTGGCCTACAGCCCGGCCGACTGGGTAACGGTGCGCGGTGGTCGCTTCGGCAATCCGTTCTGGACCAGCGACACGCTGTTCTCCAATGACCTGAACTTCGACGGTCTGGCCGCCAACCTGAAGTACGGCTTCGACGGCGGTGATCTCGATGTGTTCGGCAACCTTGCGGTGGTGCCGCTGGAGTACACCTCCGACAACGCACCCAGCCAGAGCCAGATCAAGACCCCGAACGAGAACAAGTGGCTGTCCGGCGCACAGGTGGGTGTGAACTGGCGCTTCAACGATGACAATGCACTGCGTGCGGCGCTGGGTTACTACGACTTCAAGAACATCAGCGGCCGTCTGTCCTCGCCGTGTGCGCTGTACGCCGGCGCAGTCGGCTGTGACACCGACTGGTCGCGCCCGGTGTTCATGCAGAAGGGCAACACCCTGATGCTGATCCGCGACATCGCGCGCAATCCGCTGGACCCGGCCAACACGCCGACCCCGCAGTACGTCGGCCTGGCTTCGGCATTCCGCCTGGTCACGCTGAACCTGCGCTGGGATACGCAACTGGCCCAGGGCATTGGCCTGCGCCTGGATGGCGACTACGTCCGCAACCTCGCTTACGACAAGCAGGCCATGTTCAGTCGCGCCAACAACGGCATCGTCAACAACTATGGCGCTGGCGGTACCGCCAGCATCGATACCTTCCGCAGTGGTGACACGGCATGGATGGTGCAGGCCACCTTCGGCGCCACCGACCTCAAGGAGAAGGGCCAGTGGCAGGCGCTGCTGGGCTACAAGCACATCGAGGCCGATGCGCTGCCGGACGCCTACAACGATCCGAACTTCCACCTCGGCGGCACCAACGCCCGCGGCTACTACGTGGGCGGCGCCTACGCGCTGGACGCGCGCAGCTGGATCAGCGGCAAGTGGATGGCGGCCAAGGAAGTGTCTGGTGCACCGCTGTCGATTGATGTGTTCCAGCTGGAGTTCAACACCGGGTTCTGAGTGGCGGGCGTGATGCGGGTCACGTCGTGCGTGGCGGGGGCGCAGCGATGCGCCCGTCTAGGGAAAGGAGACCACGCGTTGTTCAAAAGGAGGAGTGGATGAGCCGTCGCAAGCTGTTCGAGAGTCCCGAATCGTCCAGCCAGGTGCTGGGTGTTGGACCGGCCTATGTTTCAGTGGAGGGCCTGCGCCAGCACCTGGCGGAGTTCCTGCTGTATGCGGGCCGGCCGGTTGTGATCATGCGCGGACGCAGCGAAGTGGGCTATTTCCTGCCGGCGCGCTGCTGGCGCCAGCGTGACGACGATCCGCTGGCGGCGGCTGCCGCCGACCAGCTGCTGGACGCGGCCGGTTTCCAGGCCGAGGACATCCAGCAGGTGGAGCAGGAATTCAACGCCATGCGCCAGCGCACCGTGCTGCATTCGCGGCGCTGAGCGGAATGTGGAGCCGAGCCCACGCTCGGCCGCATGCTGCGGAGCCGAGCATGGGCTCGGCTCTACAGTAGATCCACGCCATGCATCGATGGGGTTACGCTGCAGCCCCGCGCTCACTGGTGATGCGTGCACCCTCACGCATCACCAGCGTCACCGGTGTTTTCTCCACCACCTCCAGCAACCGCTGCCACTGCGCATCGCTCAGCTCGGCGCCGGCATGCAGCACGCGGTGCACGTGGAAGCGTCCATCCTCGTCACGGTCCGAACGCAGCTCGGCATGGAACTCGCCCAGCTCCCAACCCTTGCGCTGCGCGTACATGCGCAGGGTGATGGCAGTGCAGGCCGCCAACGACGCCAGGTACAGATCGAACGGCGCAAAACCCTTGCCCTGGCCGCCCAGTGAGGCGGGCTCGTCCGCCTCCACATCGAAGCTGCCATTACTGATGTGGTGCAGGTAGTCGTCGGCGGTCGAAACAATGCGTGCGTAGGCCATCGGGATCTCCTTTTGTGTGTAGGGCCGAGTCATGTTCGGCCAATCCCACCGCAGCGTCGAGCCACGCTCGCAGGCCAGTGCGCGTGTTGATCGATTACCTCGCTGAGTGTTTCGAGGCGTTGGACGAGCCGTAGGCCGCCATCCACGCATGGCGCGGATCTGCCCTGCATGGATCATGTGCGGGGCGGCGGCTTGCCGCCTGCGGCCCGGCAGCCCACAATCCACGTCCGGACCGTCGCCATCACGCCCATCATTCCCCGGTCCGGCCTTGGCACCTATGTCTCCCAATGCCCTGGCGCTGGTCGAACTGCTGATCCGCGAGCGCCGTGCGCTGTCTCGCTTCATCGCGCGCTACCTCGACCCGGCCAGTACCGAGGACACGCTGCAGAACCTGTACCTGAAGGCCAGCAGCGTACCCGGCGATCCACCCATCCTGGAGCCGCGTGGCTATCTGTACCGGATGGCCTATCACCACGCGCTCAACCGCAGCCAGGCCGACGCCCGCGAGCGGCGCGCCATGGCGGAGTACGTCACCGACATGGCTGATTCAGGCCACGACGGTGAGGCGCAGGCGCTGGACCAGGCGCAGCTGCGCGAGATTGCCCAGACCATCCTCGCGCTGCCAACGCAGGTACGCGAATGCTTCGTGCTCAACCGGTATCTGGGCCTGAGTGAACGCGAGATCGCCACCCGCCTCGGCATCTCCAAGAGCGTGGTGGGCAAATACGTGCTGCGCGCGGCGCTGCTGATCCAGCAGCACCAGCAGGGAACACGCCGATGAGCTGCGATTGCCGTGGGCAGATCGCGCCCGCCGTTGTCACAACAGGAAAGCGCACCCGTTCGCGGTGCGGCAGGCCACAACCATGATCACGTCCGAACCCTCGCCGCGTCAGGCCAGGCAGGCCTTGCGCTGGGTGATACGGTGCAGTGCAGGCCCGCTGCCCGGACGCCAGCACCGAACCCTGCAGCGCTGGCTGCGGGCCGATCCGCAGCATGTGCTGGCCTGGCACCAGCAGCAGGCATTCTGGCGGGGGCTGGATGCCGCCGGGCCGGAGGTGCTGGCCGCGCTGCCCGAACTGACCGAAGATCGCCAAGGGCTGCGCGCGATCGCGCCACGACGCCGACTGCCGTGGATGCTGGCCAGTGCTGCCGCCGTTGTCCTGATGGTTGCCGCTGCGCCGCACGCGCTGTTGCTGGCACGCAGCGATCTGCGCAGCAGCGAAGCGCCGCGCGTGGTGCAGCTGGAGGACGGCAGCACGGCGGTGCTGGATGCAGGCACCGCGCTGGCAGTTGCATTCAATGGCCACCAGCGGCAGCTGCGCCTGCTGCGCGGCCAGGCGTGGTTCCGGGTGGCGCACGAGGCGCGGCCGTTCCAGGTCGAGGCTGCTGGCGGCCAGATCCGCGATATCGGCACGGCCTTCAGCGTGTCCCTGCAGGACGGCATGGTCACAACGGAAGTGAGCGAGGGCGTGGTCGATGTGCGGCCCGGCGCGGGCAACGTTCAGCGGCTCTACGCAGGCCAGGCACGAAGCTTCCGTGACGGTCTCTGGGTGCAGCCGGCACGCCGGGCCGACCCCGAGGCCCTGGCGCCCTGGCGCCGCGGTGAAGTGGCGATCGACAATCTGCCTGCTGCCGAGGCCATCGCCGACCTGGCGCGTTACCGCCACGCTCCGGTGTGGGTGCTGGGCGGGCAGGCGGCGCAGGTGCGGGTGAGTGGCCTGTTCCACCTGCAGCAACCGGACACCGCCATCGATGCCGTGGCTGCGCAGGCGGGACTGCGTGTGCAGCGCCTGCCGGGCGGCGCCATGGTGCTGTGGTGACGCGGCTTTGGCGCATGGACGAACCGGCCAGATGAAAAAAACATGAAAGAACCGTGGGCAGTCACTGTGCCCCGTTGTCTATAGAGGTATAGCCAGAGCGAAACACCGTTTCTCCTCAAGCCAGACACGCCACCGGCACCGGATGTGCCCGTGGTTCCGCCCCGCTTGAGGAGTTCCCGTCCATGCCGTCCACGGCATCTGCCTGCCATCCCCGCGCCACCGTTCTGGCCCTGGCCATCTCCACCGCTCTGCTTCCGCTGGCCTGGGTGCCGGCCGTGCAGGCGCAGACGGCGATCGTCGCGCCGGTGCGCCAGTACGCCATCCCGGAGCAACCGCTGGCCGACGCCGTGCGAGCCTTTGGACGCCAGGCCGACGTGCAGGTGGCGTTCCGCAGCAACCTGGTGGAAGGCCGCCGCTCCAGCGCAGTGCATGGTGAGTACAGCCAGATGCAGGCGCTGCAGCAGCTGCTCCGCGGCAGCGGGGTGCGTGCCCAGCGCGGCATCGACGGTACCTGGAGCCTGCGGGCCGCAGCGGAGGCGGGTGAGGGGGAAGGGGTGCGGGTGACCGAGACACTGGACGTGGCCGGTCGCCTGCAATCGGAAGGGGGCGAGGCCCGCGACCGGCGTGGCTACGATGATGTGTTCGCACTGGACCTGACCACGGCGTACTCGGGACGCGACCGGGTGGAGCGCTACCGCGGCTCCAGCCCAGCCGACGTGGTCAAGGATCTGGTCGGGGTGTTCAGTGGCGACGCGCGCAACAGCGGTGCGCTGGACATCAACATCCGCGGCATCCAGGGGCCGGGGCGGGTGCCGGTCAGCATCGACGGCGGCGAGCAGGCGTTGACGGTCTGGCGGGGCTACAACGGCGTCAGCAACCGCAACTACATCGATCCCAACCTGATTGGTGGCATCCAGGTCATCAAGGGGCCAGGGCTGGTGCGCGATGTGCACAGCGGGATCGGTGGCGCGCTGGTGATCAGGACCATCGACGTCGATGACATCGTTGCCGCAGACGAGCGCTTCGGCGGGGAGCTGAAGATCGAAGGCAGCAGCAATGCGGTGGCGCCGCGCCTGCCACGCCTGCACACCGGCGAGGACTACCGCACCGTCCCGGGCTTCCCGCAGGGCTCGCCGAGCTCGCCCTATGACGACCGCACCCTGGTGGTGCCGGTGAAGTCGCGCAGCGGCAACAATCCCTTCGACGGCGAGGACCAGGCCTGGCGTCTGGCACTGGGCTACCGCGGCGACAGCGTCGACCTGATGGCCGCCTACGCCTGGCGCAAGCGTGGCAACTACTTCTCCGGGACCAAGGGCAGCGATTACTACGACCAGGACCCGCGCGAGCAGTTCGAGTACCAGGGGGTCGACTACATCACCACGCTGGCGCGCTACTTCAAGCCTGGCGACGAAGTACCCAATACCTCCAGCGAGCAGGCGTCTTGGCTGCTGAAGGGAAGCTGGCAGATCAACGACGACCAGCAGTTGAAGGCCACCTGGCGGCGCACGCTGTCTCACTATGGCGAGATCATGCCCTCGCGCATCCTGTCCGCGCCGGATTACGGGCGCATCCAATGGCCGCTCAGCCGCGTCGCCTCCGATGCCTGGAACCTGGAGTACCGCTTCCAGCCAGCCGACAGCCGTTGGCTGGACCTGCATGCCAATCTATGGCGCACCGAGACGGACAGCGACACCTACACCGCAGGCGGCTTTCCGAACTTCGCGCCAGGCAACCCGGCGTGGGACCCGGACGCCAGCCCGATCCTGCGCAACACCGCGTTGGCCAATGCGCGCAACGACCGCACCGGCCTGACCCTGAGCAACCGCTTCGCGCTGCAGTCCACCCTCGACCTGACCGTGGGTGGCAACTGGCAATACGAAAAGCTCGGCTCGCGTGACCCGTACTTCGGTCCCTCCGATGGCTGGCGCATGTACCCACGCGCCGGCCGCCGCCAGGAAGGCGAGGGCTATCTGGACCTGGAATGGCGCCCGGTCGATTTCCTCACCCTCAATGCCGGCGTGCGCTACAGCCGGTACTGGGCGGTCGACGACTTTCTTCAGGCGCATCCGGAGCTGCTGGCCAAGGGCGTGGGCAGCAGGGAGGCGACCTACCGGACCAACGAGCTGCCCGAGCGGCCGGCCAGTCTCCAGGCGGAGATCGACGCGCTCGAGGCCGAACGTGAGTTCTGGGAGAGTATCGGCATGGGTTCGGTGATCGACGATGCATTGCATGGCCTGCTGGCGTACTACGAGACGCCGCAGGCGGTGGAACACCGCATCGCCTGGCAGCCTGATGCCAGCGGCAATTACAGCCGTGCCACCAACCCCTGCCTCAATGGCCATGTGGCGGCGATTCCCGGTGCGCTGCCGCTCTACGCGGGCAGCGACCTGCTCTGCAGCATCGGCAGCGCTCTGCAGTCGCGACCGGTGGATGGACGCAATGAACGCCGTCGTGACCATGCCTGGCTTCCCAGTTTCTCGGCCACGGTGAGCCTGTCGCCGGCCGCACGCGTCTACCTGCGCTACAGCGAGGCGGTGCGCTTCCCGAGCATGTTCGAAAGCACCATCGCCTTCTCCAGCAGCCTCAACCCGCTGTATGCGCTCAAGCCGGAACACGCCTACAACTACGAACTGGGCTACGTGCACAACCTTTCCGGCCTGTTCGGCAACACCGCCGATGCCGACGTCAAGCTGGCCTATTACGTGCACAAGACCCGCAACGTGATCGAGCGTGATGCGTATTTCCTGTTCGACAACATCGACAAGCAGACCATTCGCGGCATCGAGCTGCAGGCGCGCTTCGACAACCGGCGCTTCTTCACCGACCTGGGCATCGCCCGCACGCTGGAAAACGAGGTGTGCGACGAAAGCACGGCCGTGCTGCTGGACGCCAATCGTGGCCTGGTCCCGAACTGCGTGCAGGACGGCTTCGTCAGTGGCTACCTGCTGACCCAAGCGATTCCGAAGCTGTCGGTGAACCTGTCGCTGGGCGCGCGCCTGGTCGATGAGCAGTTGGAACTGGGCAGCCGCATCGTCCACTACCAGCGCCACGAGAACCCCGATCTGCAGGCGTACCGCGACCGGCTGCTGGCCGGTGGCAGCAGCCTGCTGTGGCAGAACGTGCCGTTCACCTGGGGCAACATCACCACCGTCGACGCCTATGCGCGCTGGCGCTTCAACGAGCACGCCAGCGTCGAGCTGGTCGGCAGCAACCTCGGCAACCGCTACTACGTCGACCCGGCCACGCGCTCCACGCTGCCGGCGCCGGGCCGCACGATCAAGCTCGGCGTCACCGCGCGCTTCTGATGTATCCGTTTCACGTGCTGTACCCGTAGTTCCCTCAACCCAAGGAGCAATACCATGAAGATGATTTCCCGTTCGGTTCTCGCCGTTGCGGCAACCCTCGCCCTGGCCGGTGCCGCGCAGGCAGCCGATATCGTGGGCGCAGCCAGCCCGGTGACCGATGCCGAGCTGTACGTCGCCGTCGGTGAATCGCAGGTCAACGGCGGCCCGCACCAGGCTGGCAAGGCCGGCATCGGCGTCGGCACCGTCTCCGGCGCCCGCCGTGTCGACTTCCAGGGCCTGTCGGCGTACTCGGTGCCGACCACGGTCAACGGCACCACCGTGCGCACCGTGGCCATGCCGATCACCGGCGCGCCGGGCAGCCATTCGGGCATGGGCCACTTCAACTTCGTCAAGGTCGGCAGCGGCGATGTGTGGTTCGGCGAGTGGTCCAAGGATGGCGCCGCCGGTGGTTTCAACAACCGGCAGGTCTACTTCGTCGGTGATCGCGCCGGCACCACGCTGCCGGCCGGTGTGGCCACCTACAGCGTGGCGGGCCTGAACAAGTTCAACGGCAGCAACCTGCTGTCGGGCACCTTCCGCGCCAACTTCGGAAACGGCACGCTGCTCGGTGGCCTGACCGGTGGTGGCCTGGCGATCAGCGTCAACGCCAACATCAGCAGCGCCAACGCCTCGTTCGCGGGCACCGCCACCGCCAATGGCAGCGTTGCCGGCATCACCCAGGGCCAGTTCTTCGGCGCCAACGCGGCCACCCTGGCCGGTATTGCCACCTTCAGCGGCAACAGCCAGTACGACACCGCCTTCGGCGGCAGCAAGAACTGATCGCCACGCCCCTGACGGGGCAGGGCAGGGACAAGCCGCGATCCGCCAGTCCCTGCTTCGGCCCGTTGTACGCCCCACCACGGATCGACCATGCGCCACCCCATCTTCCTGGTCGTTCTGCTGCTGGCCGCCGCCGATGTGCGCGCCCAGCAGGACGACCTGCGCCGTGTGCTGGAACAGGGCAGCGAACTACGCCGCCAGCGGCAGGACCAGCAACGCCTGCAGCAGGCCGAATCGCAACGGCCGACCATCACCATCGACGGCCAGACCCTGCGCGTGGAGCGCACCGTGGATGACCTCGGCCAGGCCCTGTACCTGTCGTTGCAGCACCAGCAATGGCAGGCCGCCGCCGCGTTCCTGGACGAATACATCGAGCTTCCCGGCCATGACCCGCTTCTGCGCCACTATGCGCAGGGCGCGCTGGCCCGGGTGACCGGCGATCATCATCGTGCGGCCCGTGAGTACGGGGCGCTGTTGACCGCGCAGCCGGACTTTCTGCCAGCGCGACTGGAACTGGCGCGTGTCTTTGCCGAAGACCAGCGCGACCGCGAGGCCACGGCGCTGTTTCGCGCGATCGTCTCTGGCATCGATGGCGACGACCCTGCCACGGCCGGCGTGCGTGCGCGCGTCGACGGCTATCTGGCGGCGCTGCAGGCACGGCAACGCTGGAAGGGAGCGGTCGCGGCCGGGCCCGCCTGGAGCGACAACATCAACCGCAGCTCGGCCAGTCGCACCTGCCTGTTCGGCGTGGGCGACGCCTGCATCATCGAACGGAAACTGCCCGACGCCCAGCGCGCGGGGGGCCTCGACTACGACGCCAGCCTGGAACGGCGCTGGGTGCTGGGCGGGCATCATGGACTGTACGTACGCGGTCTCGCCTTCGGTCAGGCATGGCGCGGGCACAGTGCGTACAACGAGCTCAATGCCAACGTGCAGGCGGGTTACAGCTGGCGTAGTGCACGGCAGACCGTGATGCTCGCCCCCAGCTATGACTACCAGGGCCTGGGCAACCATGCGCTGCAGGGCGGCAGTGGCGTGCACGCGGAATGGCAGTACGCCCTGGATGCACGCAGCCTGCTCAAGCTGGAGGCTGACTGGAAGCGCCAGCGCTATCGCCAGCACGGCCTGGCCAGCAACTACGACGGCGAGCTGGCATCGGTGTATGCCACCTGGTTCCGGGCGCTCAATCCACGCTGGACGGTCTTCGCCGGGTTGGATGTGACCGACAGCAACGCTGCCGACCCGGCCAACGGCTACCGCCAACGCGGTCTTCGGCTGGGCGTGGCACGCCAGTGGAGCGGCACCACCGCCACCGTGTTCGCCTCGTTGCGCGAGCGCGACTATGACGCGTGGAGCCCGCTGCTGGAAGCGCGTCGCCAGGACAGCGAGCAGAACCTGATCGCCATCGTCCGCAGCGAGCGCCTGGCCGTGGCCGGGCTGGTACCCAGCCTGAGCCTGCGCTACGCGCGCGTCGACAGCAACGTCGGCTGGCTGTACAGCCACGAGCGCAGCCTGCTGAGCCTGAAGTGGGAACGGGCCTTCTGAACGCGCCGTTGCAACGCGGCGGTGAACGTGCCGTGGTCGCGATCTTCATCCATCATCACGCGCTCTTGTAGCCCTGTTCGCGCATCCTGCGGGCGTTGCGGCAGAGGTGGGCCGCGTGTATCGAGGAGCGCCGGTCGTGCTGGAAGCGGGCAACAAGCCAGAGGGCCTGAAAGGGCTGCGTGTACTGGTGGCGGAGGATGAATTCGCCATCGCGATGTTCCTGGTCGACTATCTGGAGCTTAAAGGCGCACAGGTGGTGGGGCCTGCCGGTGACCTGCAGGCGCTGGGGCAGCTGGTCGATACCCATCCCATCGATGTGGCATTGCTGGACATCAACCTGGGCGGTGAGCAGGTGTATCCGCTGGCCGATCGGCTGGCCGAGGCCGGTACGCCCTTCCTGCTGACCTCCGGTTACGACGACAACCTGCCCAGCCGCTTCGCCAGCGCGCCGCGCTGTACCAAGCCCTATCACATCGAAACCCTGGTGCAGCAGCTGGCCGGGCTGGTGGCGGCGCCGCAGGTCTCTGCGGGCATCGCCTGATTGCGCGGCATGTCGCGCCGTCCCGAAGGCATCCACGCCGCCAAGCTGCGTGGCGGGGGGCCACCTGCGCCGCGCCTGCATGCGCGCCACGATGGCATGGCCGCCCGCATTGCCCGCCACGACTGGTCAGCCACGCCACTGGGTGCGATCGACCGATGGCCGCCGCACCTGCGCGCCACCGTCGACCTGATGCTGGCCCACGGCTTCCCGATGATCGTGCTGTGGGGCGAGCAGCTGGTGCAGCTCTACAACGACGGCTATGCCGAGATCCTTGCCGACAAGCATCCTGGAGGTCTTGGCCAGCCCACGCGCGAATGCTGGCCCGAGGTCTGGCACATCAACGGCCCGATCTACCAGCGTGTGTGGCAGGGCGAGACCATCACCTATGAGGACAAGCTCTATCCGCTGGCGCGGCGGGGGCGGTTGGAGGATGTCTGGTTCACCATCACCTACAGCCCGATCCGTGGAGAAGAGGGTTGCATCAACGGCGTGCTGGTAACCATGTTCGAGACAACGGCCGCGCATGTCGCGCAGGCAGCCCGCGAGCGCGAGGAGCAGAAGCGCCGCGAGAGTGACCACCGCTTGGCGCTGGCCTTCAAGGTACTGCCGGTGGGTGTCTGCATTGTCGACGCCGACGGCCGACTGCAGCTGTCCAACGACCGGATGCGGACCTATCTTCCCACCGGCAAGGTGCCCTCCACCGATCTGCCGAACCACTACCGCTGGCAGGGTACGCATCCGGACGGTTCGCGCATCGAATCCCACGACTTCGCCATTGCCCGCGCCCTGCGGGGGGAGACGGTGGTCCCCGGCCTCGAATTCCAGTTCATCCATGACGATGGGCGCGCCCGTTGGACCCGCGTCGCCGCTGCGCCGCTGCGCGATGCCGAGGGCGAGGTGACCGGGGTGTTCGCCATTGCGGTGGATATCGACGATCTCAAGCGTGCGACCGAGCGCCAGGCGGTACTGCTGGCCGAACTGCAGCATCGCGTTCGCAACATCATGTCCACCATCCACGCCATTGCCTGGCGCACGCGTGCGACCGTCGGCAGCGTGGACGAGTATGCCGAGCGCCTGTGCGGACGGCTGATGTCACTGGCACGCACGCAGAGCCTGCTGACCCGCGGCGCCAATGCAGGGGTCTGCCTGCGCGGCATGCTCGACCAGGAAATCGCGGCACAGGCTCCGGCGGGCGCCGTCTATCAGCTGCGGGGCGAGGACGTGCTGTTGCCACCGAAGGCGGCTGAAGTGCTGTCGCTGGCCATCCATGAGCTGGTCGCCAACGCACTCCGGCATGGCGCATTGACCTGCGAGGACGGCCGGATCGAGGTCTGCTGGCAGCTGCAGGTGCAGGACGGGCAGCCGTGGCTGGGCCTGCACTGGTGCGAGCGCCATGCCGAGGTGGAGGGCTGGGAGATGCCGCGGCAGCGTGGCCTGGGCCGGGCGTTGATCGAGCAGCGCATTTCGTATGAACTGGCCGGCAGCGGCGAGCTGCGCTTTGCCCCGCAAGGGCTGGATGCCTGGATCCGCTTTCCGCTGCGCGAGCGCGACAGCCTGCTGCAGACCGACGCCCCGGACGCTGGGGCGCCGGGGTGAAAAGGGATTTATCCCCAATTTGGCCAAATTGGGTATAGTGGCCGTCATCCACCCTGCCTGGAGCCGTGCCATGACCCTGCCGCTGGATCTACCTGGCCTCGAAAAGGCCCCGGCCTCGTCGGTGAAGACCCGCGGCTGGCCGAGCCTGATGCGAACCGTGCGCGAGAAGCAGGCGTTGGTCATCACCAACCACAATCACCCCGAAGCGGTGATCGTGGACATCCGCACCTACCAGGAGCTGCTGGCCAAAGCCGCCGGCAGTGATGCCGGTGAGCGCAGCGAAGAGCTGCTGCGCCTGCGCGGTGAATTCGACCAGACCCTGGCCGGCCTGCAGCGCGGGGAGGGGCTGGGCAAGGTGTTGGGCGGGCCGATCCGCCGCGGTCGCAAGGTCACCCTCGGCCGTCCGCTCTGACCGATGGGAAGGATCCTGGTGCTTGCCGGCGTCAACGGCGCCGGCAAGAGTTCGTTGCTCGGTACCTGGCTGGAAGCCGAAGGGCTGAGCTGGTTCAATCCTGATTCCTTTACCCGTCGCCTGGTGGAGACCGGCTGGCCGCTGCCCGAGGCCAATGCCGAGGCGTGGCAGGAAGGCACCCGCCGCCTGCGCCAGGCCATGGCCGATGGCACCGACTTCGCGTTCGAGACCACGCTGGGCGGAAACACCATTCCGCGCCTGCTGCGTGAGGCCTGTGAACACCATCACGTGGCGATCTGGTTCTGCGGCCTGGCTACGGTGGACCTGCATATCGCCCGTGTTGCAGCGCGGGTGGCCGCCGGTGGCCATGATATTCCGGTGGACAAGATCCACGCCCGCTTCGATTCGGCGCGCGAGAACCTGCTGGAACTGTTGCCGCACCTGGCCGAGCTTCACGTCTACGACAACAGCGCGCCGGCTGACGCCGCCGGGTGCGCCGAGCCACTGCCGGTACTGGCGATGGCGCATGGCCAGCTGCAGTATCCGGTGTCGGTGGCCGAACTGCTGCACACGCCGGACTGGGCCAAGCCCATCGTCATGCGCGCGATGGCGTTGGACACCGCCCGGTAGTCCAACGCCATGCGTGGATGCGGTATCGCCGCTTGCTTGCAGCGACGAGTCCATGCTCGGCTCAATGCCGGGAATGCAGCCGAGCGCGGGCTCGGCTCTACACGGAACGTTCCGCCTGCGGTTCGCCATCTTCCGGCAGCGGCGGCAATGCGGGGTCCACTGTCACCGGCACATCGCTCTTCAGCAACGCCGCTGCTTCCTTCTCGCTGCCCACCGCCGGCGGTGAGCCGCGCAGCGGCAGGCCGGCGGTCTCCTTCACGAACAGCATGGTCACCAGCCCGACCACCGCCGCGCCCATCAGGTAGTACGCCGGCACCAGTGGATCGCTGGTACGCTCCACCAGCCATGCGGTGACCAGTGGCGTCGTGCCACCGAACAACGACACTGACACATTGAACGCAATCGACAGCGCGCTGTAGCGCACCGGCGTATAGAACAACGCCGGCAGCGTGGACGGCATCGAACTGGTGAAGCACACCAGCGCCAGGCCCAGCAACATCAGGCCCAGGAAGATCAGCCAGTCATTACCGCTGCCCACCAGCAGCAGGCACGGCACGGCCAGCACCAGCAGCGCGATGCAGGCGCCGATGATCATCGGGCGGCGGCCGAGCCGGTCACTGAACAGCCCGCCGACGATGTTCAACGGCATCATCACCAGCATCACGATGATGATCAGCAGCAGCCCCTTGCTCTCGGCATAGCCCATGGTGACGCTGAGGTAGCTGGGCATGTAGGTCAGCAGCATGTAGTCGGTGACGTTGAACACCAGCACCAGGCCCATGCACACCAGCAGCTGGCGGCCATGCACCTGGAACAGCGCAGCCAACCCGGGGCGATCATGTTCGCGCTTCTCGGCTTCTTCGGCGAAGGCGCGGAATGCCGGCGTCTCTTCCAGCTTCATGCGCATGTACAGGCCCAGCAGGCCCAGCGGACCGGCCACCAGGAACGGAATGCGCCAGCCCCAGTCCAGCATCTGCCCGCTGCTCAGCAACATGTGCAGTGCGGTCACGGTGCCGGCGCCGGCGATGTAGCCGCCCAGCGTGCCGAATTCGAGCCAGCTGCCCATCAACCCGCGGTTGCGGTCGGTGGAGTACTCGGCGATGAAGGTCGCCGCGCCACCATATTCACCGCCGGTGGAAAAGCCCTGCACCACGCGCGCCAGCAGCAACAGCACCGGGGCCCAGATGCCGATGCGCTCGTACGAAGGAATGAGGCCGATGGAGAAGGTGCCGAGCGCCATCAGGATCATGGTGAACGCCAGTACCTTCTGCCGCCCGTAGCGGTCGCCCAGCGGGCCGAAGACCAGTCCACCCAGCGGCCGCACCAGGAATGCCACGGTGAACGTGGCGAACGCTGCAATCACCTGTGCAGTGGGGTTGCTGGACGGGAAGAACACCTGGCCGATGGTGACGGCCAGATAGCCGTAGACACCGAAGTCGAACCACTCCATGGCATTGCCCAGTGCGGCAGCGCCGACGGCGCGCTTGAGCATGGGCTTGTCGACAACGGTGATCTCGTCGACCTTCAGGTGGCGGCGGCGCTTGAACCAGCCGAAATGGGCGTGTGCCTCGGGTGTGTCCTGCATGGGGGCTCCCTTGGTAGCGTGGTGTGTGGGGAATGGGGCGGTGTGGTGTGTCCCGGAAATCGGAAACGGCGATGCTGGCGCAACAGGCGCAGGGCATCGGAGTGGTGGGCCATCACGGCCGGAAATGCGCGCCGGCGGACGCCGGGCACGGCCAGGCACTGCCTGCGCAGTGAAAACGCGCGATGCCATGCTCCGGCACCGCTGGCAGTGGCGCGGCAGGCGCTGCAGTCAGCTGCAGTCAGGAGAGTGCGGGGCAGGTGCGCCGAGGGGTCAGGCGGACCAAGGCCCTGCGGGTGTCATCCGCCAGGATCCAGTGCGCGGCAGTGGAGTTCCAGGGCGGGTGCAGGCGTGGAAAGCGAAGCGCCGGTCGGCAGTGCTTCCCACGCAACTGGTACACCCGGTACGTAGTGCTTCGTGTCGATCATCACGCCATCATACCGGCACCGCCGTGAGCGTGCAGCGAAGCGGGCGCGACCGGACCCGGTGTTCCGCGCGGTTTTCCACGTGTTTCGCCCGCAGGATGAACACGATGACGCCGCATCCACGGCGCGTGGTCACGCTGATGACAAACGCGCTTCTACGGTTGACCTGCACACCACAGGAGCAGACCATGACCCAACGCATTCCAGAAGGTACCTTGATCATCGTGGCCGACGGCGGCTCTGCGCGTGTCTTCACCAACGTCGGCAGCGACCACACGCTGACCCTCAAGCAGCAGGGCGAGCTGACGCTGCAGGACCTGAGCGCCGAAAGCGTGTCGGGCCAGGGCCCATCGGGCTCGGTACCGCCGGACATGTCACCGTCGCAGTTGAACGAGGCCACGTTTGCAAAGCAGGTGGCCGAGCAGATCAACGACGACGCACTGCATGGCCGCTATGCGCATTTCGTGCTGGTGGCCGACCCGACCACGCTGGGCCGCATTCGTCCGCTGCTGCACAAGGAAGCGCAGGCACGTTTGTTGCACGATCTGGCCAAGGATCTGACCAACGCCCCGCTGGATGATATCCAGCGCGCTCTGGCCGCCTGACGGCCATGCCGTTCCAGCGCGACCACGCCGCCGTTGAGCCGCCGCTGGCGGATGTCGAGGGCATCCCGGGGTGGTTGCTGCTGGAATTCGGCGCCCCGTGGTGCGGTCACTGTCAGGCCGCACAGCCGGCACTGCAGCAGTTCGTGGATGCACACGAACTGCTGCACCTGAAGATTGAGGACGGCAAAGGCCGGCCGCTGGGTCGCGCATTCAAGGTCAAGCTGTGGCCTACGGCCGTGCTGCTGCATGACGGTACCGAAGTCGCCCGTGTAGTGAGGCCGCAGACCATGGCCGACCTCCAGAGCCTGGCGGCCGCGCTCCCGGATTGAAACAGGGAGTGCCGGCCATTGGCCGGCACCACATGCAGGCCTTCCACCGGCCGCCGCCTCCGTGCGACGGCCCGATGTCCATACGCCTCACCAGCGGTAATTCACCCCCAGCTGCGCGCTGGTCTGGTGGTAGCCCTGGCCCTGCTGCCGCGCGATCCCGGCCCAGATGCCCACACCGCTGCCGAACTTCACCGAAGCACCGAAACTGAACTCGCCGCGGCTGCGCGGGATGCGTGCATCCACCACCTCGCCGTCCATGCTGATCTGCGACTCGGCGCGGGTATGCAGCCAATTGGCGGCCAAGTAGGGCTGCACTTCGGCAACACCATTGCCCCAGTGGGTCACGCCGGACAGGCGCACGCCGGCGCGCCCGAACAGGCCATCGGCATTCTCGGCACCGACCACGGTGCCGTTGGTTTCGGTGTGGCGATAGTCATCCCAGCGGCTGTAGCCCACCTGCAACTGCGGTTCCAGATAGATGCCGCCGTTGCTGGCACCGCCCACGCGGAAGGCATAGCCGGTCTCCACCGCACCCTGCCAGGCGCGGCTGTCGTAGCGTTCGGTGGCCAGACCGATGCCTTCCACACGGTTGCGGAACTGCGCACGCTGCACAGAGCCATCCACGTAGAATCCCGCATACGGATCGGCGCCATTGCCGCCGCGCCACGTGCCATACAGGCCCAGCGCCTCGCCCTTCACCTTGCCGCGGGCGTAGTAGCCGGTCAGCTCGTTGGTGGAGGTGCTGCTGGCGTTGCCGGTGGACAGCATCACGCCGACGCTGCTGCCAGTGTCGGCGCGCCACAGATCGGCGCCGACGGTCAGGGCCTGGCTGTTGCCGCGGATGTCCAGCTGCTGGCTGACCGCATCGAAGCCGTTGCGCGAACCGTCCACGCGGGCCCACGCGCGCCCCGCATTCTGTCCAGCATGGCGATCGTGGTAGCCGAGGCGGAACATCGTCTGCGCGGCCTGCAGGTTGGCCAGGTAGGCGCCGGGCTCGGGGCGCAGCACCGGGTCGGGATCCGGGCCCGGGCCCGGCAGTACCGGGTTGCACTCGGGCAGGCTCGGATCGACCTCGCACGGGTCCGGCGCGGTGGGCAGCACCGAACGCAGGTACCAGTTGCCATCGGTGCCGGAGCCCTTGTGCAGGAAGTACTCATACTGGCCACCCACGGCGCGCCCTGCCAGGTTGAACTGGCCGTTGGAGGCGCCGCCTACGGTGATCAGCTGGATGCCGTTGACCGTCTGCGCACCTGCGCCGCCGACGTTGTTGACGCGCACGTTGGCGGTGCCGCTGGTGTCGCCGCCGATGATCAGCTTGTCGCTGGCAGCATCGTCGCCGGCCAGCACGGTGTTGAACAGGAGGGTGCCGTCGTTGCCGGTGAAGCTGCCGGACACGTTGAGGGTGTGGAAGGCGGAGCCGTCGCCCAGCACCAGTTCGCTGCCACTGCCCAGAGACAGGCTGCCGGTGCTGCTGTTGTCAGAAAGCTGCCAGCGGGCGCTGTCCAGTGCCATCGAGGTGATGTCGCGCGTGGTGCCGGTCAGGCTGGCACCGTTGCGCAAAGCAACCTCGATCGTGCTACCGACGGTGTTGATGATGTTTCCGGTCAGGCGTGAATTGTCGACGTTCAGGCCGATCGTCGCGTCAGACGCTTCGACGGAGAGCAGGTTGCCATCTCCACCGACCAGTTGGCTGTTGTTGCGTACATTGAAGACCACGTTCGAGGGCGGATAACCTGCACCACGCGAGGGAGCAACGTGGATGGCGGCCGCAGTACGGCCCTCTACCCGGGAGCTGTCGATGTTCATTTCCGAGGCGCCGCCCACGTCGGTATCAATGGCGTAGATGCCATTCTGGGCGCCGATGACCGTGCTGCCGTTCTGGATGTCGATATCGGCAGTTCCGATCAGCAGCAGACCATTGCCGGCCAGTGGCCCGACGTTGCCGACGTCGGCCAGTCCCTCGGCACGCGTTGCGTCCAGGACAAGAACTGCCCGTTGAGTGGGACCATCCGAAGTGACGCTCGCCCCCAGACCCAGCCCCGTCAGCGTGCTGCGCCGGATCGTCGCCGTGGAAGCTGGTGGTGACCCGCCGACGCCGAGGTGGCCCAGCGAAAGCGCGCGACCCACGCTGTTCGCAATCGTCGTATCACTGATTTCAGCGTTGCTGTTGAGCAGGTCAACAGCAATGTCGGGTCCTGAGGAAGAAACCTGCGCTCCATCCAGAATCACGTTCGAAGAACTTTGTGCAACGATCTGCAGCGTCTGCCCGCCGGGGCGCACCTCAAGACGGGCGCCATTCATGGTCCACGTCTGGGCGGCATCGCCTGGCTGCACCGTTGCGGATTGGCCAGGGCCCAGTGAGGCGCCGTGGCCAGCACCGGCTACCAGCAGCAGGCTGGCCGAAATGGCGATGGAGAGGGTGTTGGCGGTAGTAGGCATCATTGGAGAACTCCAGTAGGGATGGATTCCAGATGGGAGGCGTGCGTGCACGACGACGCGTCGCGGCATCGAAAGGCACAAGAGGGCAGACGTCGGCGGCCGGTCCGCCACCAAGACGTGCAGTGGGCCGCGGATCAGTCCGGCTGGGGGACGATAGCGGCGCTGCCGTCCGTACGGGCGACGGGGTCGGTGCGCGGGGCACGCTGCATGAGCCTGGCCGTAAGGCACGCGCACGGCCAGGGAGTGATTGACAGCAGGGCGCCAGTGGCGCGTTGACGGAGGGCACTGCGAACGGCGGTCTGCATGACAGACTCCTTTGAGGGGAAACTCCAGGAACTGCGCATTCACTTCGTCAGCGTTAGCAACATGCGGATCCGCCGTGAAATGAGCGTGAAACGTAAAGGCGTTTAGCGACGGGGAATCGACTCCATTGCGTCAATCAGTGGCGCCACAAAGCATTGCTGTCGCTTACGGCAGGGCGACAGTTTCGTCCGCTCCCGGGCTGTATTCCATTCAATTAATTGCATTCCGCAGCCGACGCGCCGCCGCGCGACGGCGTTCATTCAGCTGCACCGCAACATGCGGCCACGCCGGTTCGGGCGCTACGATCCCGACACCACCTGAATCGATCCAAATGCCGATGCCTACGCTGGACCGTCGTCTCCTTATCGCTGTCGCCGCCGGGGCGATGCTCGCCACCGGCGTCGCCGCTGCCGCTCCCGCCAAGACCGCCGCCGACAAGGCCTATGCCGCGGTCGATCCCTTCATCGGCACCGGCGGGGAAGGGCATACCTACCCGGGCGCAACCGTGCCGTTCGGCATGGTCCAGCTCAGCCCGGACACGCGCATCCAGCCGCGCGAGAAGGCCTATGGCTGGGCAGCCGGGTACCGCTACGACGACAGCAGCATCGTCGGCTTCTCGCACACGCATTTCTCCGGCACCGGCCACTCGGATCTGGGCGACATCCTGGTGATGCCGTTCACGGGCGAGCCCGGCCTGGAACGCGGCGATCCGGAAAAGCCGCGCAGCGGCTATGCCTCGCGCTTCCGCCATGACGACGAGAAGGCCGAGCCGGGCTACTACGCTGTCACCCTCGACGATTACAAGGTGCGCGCCGAGTTGACCACCAGCGCCCGCGTCGGCGTGCATCGCTATACCTTCCCCAAGGGTGCCGACGCGAAGATGCTGCTGGACATGCGCACCAGCATGTACGACTACCCGGGCAAGATCCTGTGGTCGCGGGTGCGCGTTCGCGACGACGGCACGGTCACCGGTTTCCGCGAAACGCGCGGCTGGGCGGCCGGCCGCCAGCTGTATTTCGCGATGCGCTTCTCGCGGCCGCTGGCCAGCCACGCGCTGCACAGCACCGAGCAGGACATCGTCTACAAGGGCTTCGCGCCACCGGGTGAGAAGGACCCGAAGCAGCGGGCACAGATCGAGGGCCGGCAGCTGGTCGGCACCTTCGATTTCGGCAAGCTGGACGCGCCGCTGATCGTGAAGGTCGCGATCTCGCCGGCCAGCGAGGCCGGCGCCATCGCCAATCTCGACGCAGAAGTGGCCGACTTCGACTTCGACCATGTGCGTGCGCAGGCGAAGCAGGAGTGGACCAAGGCGCTGTCGGCGCTCGACATCGACGCACCCGAACATGCGCGCCGCAGCGCCTACACCGCGCTGTACCATACTCTGCTGGGGCCGACGCTGTTCATGGATGCCGACGGCCAGTATCGCGGCGCCGACAATGCCGTGCACAAGGCCGAGGGCTACACCAACTACTCGACCTTCTCGCTGTGGGATACCTACCGCGCCCTGCATCCCTTGCTGACCCTGGTACAGCCTGAGAAGCGCAACAGCGATTTCATCAACTCGATGCTGGCCCACCACCACCACAGCCCCTACGGCATGCTGCCGGTGTGGTCGTTCCACGGCCTGGAAGACTGGTGCATGATCGGCTACCACGCGGTGCCGGTGATCGCCGATGCCTACGTCAAGGGCATCCGTGGCTTCGACGCCGACAAGGCGCTGAAGGCCATGGTCGAGACGGCCAACTACGGTCCCTACGACGGCATCGCGCAGTATCGCGAGCTGGGCTACGTGCCGATCGACGAGGAGGGCGAGGCCGCCAGCAAGACGCTGGAATATGCCTTCGATGACTGGACCATCGCGCGCATGGCGCAGGCGATGGGCAAGACCGACGTCGCCACCACCTTCGACAAGCGTGCCGGCAACTGGCGCAATGCGTTCGACAAGGACACCGGCTTCATGCGCGCGCGCAAGCGCGATGGCAGCTTCCGCACGCCGTTCGACCCGAGTGCCAGCGGTTACGGCACCGACTACACCGAAGGCAATGCCTGGCAGTATTCCTGGTACGTGCCGCAGGACGTGGCCGGGCTGGCCGCAGCGCACGGCGGCAGCGACAAGCTGCTGGCGCGACTCGACGAGGTGTTCAACGCCAAAGTCGATCCGTCCATCTTCGAGCACATGGAAGACATCACCGGCCTGATCGGCTGGTACGCGCACGGCAACGAGCCCAGCCACCACGTGGCCTACCTGTACTCGTACGCTGGCCAGCCGTGGCGCACGCAGGCACGCCTGAAGCAGATCATGGACACCCAGTACGCCGATCGCCCCGATGGCCTGGCCGGCAATGATGACGTGGGCCAGATGTCGGCGTGGTACGTGTTCACCGCGCTGGGCTTCTACCCGGTGGCGCCGGGTTCGGGCGAATACATCCTGGGCCGCCCGTTCCTGCCGAAGGCCACCATGCGCCTGCCCAACGGCAAGACCTTCACCATCGTGGCCGATGGGCTGGACGAAGCGCACACCTATGTCGGCAGTGTGAGCCTCAACGGCAAGCCGCTGCAGCGCACCTTCCTGCGCCACGACGAGATCATGGCCGGTGGCGAACTGCGTTTCAGCATGCAGGCCGAGCCCAACAAGGATTGGCCGGGGCAGGGCGCACAGGCACCGTATTCGATGTCAACGCCGTAACGGTAGCGCCGGGCCACGTCCGGCGGCGGGATCTGTAGAGCCGAGCCCACGCTCGGCTCAGGCACTGCGCCAGAAGCAGCCGAGCATGGGCTCGGCTCTACAGGGCGCGGAACCGCAATCCCACCCGCGCGCCGCCGATGGGGGCGGTACCGATCGCCAACGCCGCGCCATGCCGTTGCGCGATCTCGGCCACGATCGCCAGTCCCAACCCACAGCCGTCGCCTTCGCTGCTGGCGCGGTAGAAGCGTTCCGTGACGCGCGCGCGTTCGGCTTCGGCGATGCCGGGGCCCTCATCGTCCACCCACACCTGCACGCCGCCGGCATCCTGCTGCAGCCCCAGCGTAATCACGCCGCGCACGGCGCCATAGCGCAACGCGTTGTCCAGCAGGTTGCCCAGCGCCTCGCGCAACAGCTGCGGATCACCCCGCACCAGTATACCCTCGTCCGGGCCGTCGTAACCGAGGTCCACGCCTGCGGCCAGCGCGCGGTCGGCATAGCGTTCGACCACGCCCCGGGCAAGCGTGGCGAGGTCCACTGGTTGCAGCGACAGCACGCTGCCCTGCGAATCCTCGGAACGGCTCAGCATCAGCAACTGGTTGACGAGGTGTTGCAGCCGTGCCAACCCAGCCAGGGTGCCGGACAGGGCCAGCTGCTGCGCCTGCGGATCGTGCTGGCGCAGCGAACTTTCCAGCTCCACCTGCATGGCTGCCAACGGCGTGCGCAGCTGGTGCGCGGCATTGCTGACGAAGCGCCGCTGCGCCGCCTGCATTGCATCCAGCCGCTGCAGCAGGGCGTTGTAGGCCTCCACCGCGGGCCACAGCTCGCGCGGTGCCTCCTGCTGCGGGTCCAGAGGTGCAAGCGGGTCCGGTCGCGGGCTGGCCAGTCGCCGGGCGACCTGATTGGCGTGGCGCGCTGCCGCGCCGGTGCCGGACCAGGCCAGCCATGCAGCGAGTGCCAGAATCGCGGCCTGGAAGGGAATGCTGGTCATCAACAGTTTGCGTTCGAGCCGATGGCGCTTGCGCAATGTCTCGGCCACGCGCAGGCGGATCTCATGGCCGGGCCCGGCGCTGACCACCACTTCCACCATGCGTACCGCCTGGCCGCGCAGGCGTGCATCATAGTAGACCGCGTCGTTGCCATCGGCGGCGACCGCTGGACGCGGCAAGGCCTCGGGCAGATCGCCATACAGCCGCCCGCCCGTGGCATCGACCACCTCGCCATGCACTTCGTCGGCGGTATCCCAGGTGAACATGCGCGAGACCGCTGGGGTGATCTCGATGGACGCGTGGCCGTCCTGGACTTTAACCAGCTCGGACAAGGACATCGCCGAGTCCAGCAGCCAGCGGTCGTAGACCTGGCCGGCGTAGAAGCGGGCCAGCGCGAACGAGCCGACCGCGCTGCACAGCATCAACACCAGCAGCGGCAACCACAGGCGGCGCAGCAGCAGGCCACGCAGGCTGTGCACGCGCTCAGTCACTGCCGGCCTCCAGGCGATAGCCGAGGCCGCGCAGCATGCGGATGCCCACGCCAGCGCGAGCCTGCTCCAGCTTGCGGCGCAGGCGGCTTACATGCACCTCGATCACCGACAGGTTGGCATCGTGGTCCCAGCTGTACAACGCGTCGAACAGGCGCTGCTTGGTGACGGTGCGACCGGGGTGCTGCATCAGCGACTCCACCAGCGCCAGCTCACGCGCAGTCAGCTCGACGCGCTGCCCCTCCACCTGCACTTCGTTGCGGATGCTGTCGAAGCACAAGCGGCCCAGCCGCTTCTGTGCCGGTGCGTCGCTGCGCCGGCGTGACAGCGCCCGCAGGCGCGCTTCCAGTTCGCCGAGCGCGAAGGGCTTTGCGAGGTAATCGTCGCCACCGCGGTCAAGCCCAAGAATGCGGTCTTCCACGCCGTCGCGTGCGGTAAGGATCAACACCGGCAGGGTGACGCCATCGTTGCGCAGCCGCGACAGCAGATCGAGCCCGTCCACGTCGGGCAGCGAGAGGTCCAGCACCATCACATCATACGGCGCACTAGCCAATGCCGCAGGTGCATGCAGCCCGCGCGAGAGGTGGTCGCAGAGATGACCGGCGCCCTGCAGGGCGCGGCTCAGTCCATCGGCCAGGGCAGCATCGTCTTCGATCAGCAGGATTCGCATTGCAAGCTTCGTGCAAGGTTGGGGCAAGTTTGGCGCAAGTGCGTCACCTTACCGTGACGCGCATGAATTTCTCCCTTCGTCCTGCGGCCGTGTTGGCCGCCCTTCTGTGCGCGCCCGCGGCTTCGGCGCTGTCCCTGCAGGAAGCGCAGCGCGCAATGGAAGCGCACAACCCGGACCTGCGCGCGGCAGCGCTGGAGCTGCGCGGCGTGCAGGGTGACGCGCAGACAGCGGCGTTGCGCCCGGCCACCGAGCTGTCGATCGGCACCAGCAAGGTCAGTCCCAGGCATGGCGTCGGCCCCGGACGCTGGCAGGACAAACGGGTGGACAGCACGCTGGGGCTGGGCTGGACCTGGGAGCGTGGCGGCAAGCGCGCACTGCGCATCCGCCAGGCTGACGCACTGCTGGAAGTGGCGGGACTGGAAATGCTTGACGCCCGGCGCCGCAAACAGGTGGCACTGCACGAGGCCTATTTCGGGCTGAAGGGTGCGCAGGAGCGTGTGCGGATTGCCGAGGCCAACCGTCAGAGTTCGGCGGAACAGATGGCGGCGGCCGACAAGCAGGTGGCCACCGGGGCGATGGCGCCGGTGGATCGTGCGCGGCTGGCGGTGGACGATCTGGCCGTCGCCGACGCCGCGCGCGAGGCAGCGCTGGAACTGCGCGACGCGCGGCACATGCTGGGCCTGCTGCTGGGCCGCGATGACAGCCGTGACCTCAGTGCCGATGATCCGTGGCCCCAGACCGGCGTCGCGTTGGCTGCTGTGGCGTTCGATCCGCAGCAGCGCGCCGACCTGCGTGCTGCACGGTCACGCCTTGCCGCCGCCGACGCCGGTGTGGATCTGGCGCGCAGCGAGCGCCACCGCGACATCCAGCTGGGCGTGGAGGCCGAACGGGAGCCGACCGACATCAGCGGTGTCACCTGGGGCGTTTCGTTGACCCTTCCACTCGGTGGCCCGTCGCGAGCGCGCGGCGCGATCCAGCGTGCGGAGGCTGACCGCGACAGCGCGGCACTCGAGCTGCAAGTGCTGCAGCGCGAAGCGCGCGCCGAGCTGGACCAGCTGCAGGCCAGCGTGCAATCCGCGGCGCGGCGCCGCGACGACTACGAAGGGCTGCATGCCGACGCCGCGCGCAAGGCGTTGCAGGGTATTGAACTGGCTTACCGCCGCGGTGCCGCCAGCCTGACCGACCTGCTGGACGCGCGCCGCAGCTGGCGCGACTTCGAGGCCGCGCTGATCGAAGCACGCGCCGACCATGCTGTTGCCCTGGCGCGCTGGGAAGCGGCCACATCCCTTGCTGAAGGAGAATCCCGATGAAATCCACCGTCGTCCGCCGCCTGCTGGCGCGACACGCCGTGCTGCCGGCAATGCTGGCGCTGGCCCTGCTGAGCGGCTGCGGCCGCGAACCGGCCTCGTACACCGAGGATGCGCCGAAGGTCAGTGCAGGGCAGATCCAGTTCCCGGCCGACAGCCGCCAGCTGGATGTGCTGCGCAGCGAGGCGGTGAGCGCGGGTGCCAGCGCCAGCCTGCAGCTGCCGGGCCGGGTGGTCTGGGATGAGACGCGCTCCAGCATGCTGCGCACACCGCTGCCGGGCCAGGTCGCACGTATCGAGGCGCAGCCCGGGCAGAAAGTGAAGGCTGGCCAGGTGATTGCCTGGATCACCTCGCCTGAGTTTGGCCAGGCCCAGGCCGAGGGGGTGCGCGGCCGCGCCGAACTGCAGCAGGCGCGAAGGGAGCTGGAGCGAACCCGCGAACTGCATGCCGCCGGCGTGGCATCCGGCCGGGAACTGGACGAGGCCGAGGCCAACTTCGCGGGCAGCCAGGCTGATCATGCGCGTGCGACCGCTTTCGCCAAGGCCTATGGCAATGGCCAGCGCGTGGACCAGCGCCTGCCGTTGCGCGCGCCGATCGATGGCGTGCTGGTGGAGCGGCGGATGAGCCCGGGCATGGCAGTCAGCCCCGACAGCGAACAGCCGTTGGCGGTGATTGGTGATCCAGACCGGTTGTGGTTGCTGCTGGACATTCCCGAGAGCCTGGCCGGACGCCTGAAGGCCGGCATGCAGGTAAACGTGCCGGGTGCCGACGGCCAACCCCTGCAGGCCACCCTGCAGCACGTGGATGACTTCGTCGACAGCGAGCGCCGCGTGGTGCAGGCGCGTGCCGAGCTGGACAACCGTGCGCGCGGATTCAAGGCGGGACAGTACGTGCGCGCGCAGGTAGCGTTGCCGGCCGAGGGCGGCGTCACGCTGCCGGATGCGGCGGTGCTGCTGATCGATGGCAGGCAGGTGGTGTTCGTGGAAGAGGGCAAGGGCCGCTTCATGCGCCACGCCGTGCAGGCGGAGGAACTGGGCGATGGCCGCCTGTGGGTGCGTGAGGGCCTGGCCGCGGGCAGCAGGGTGGTGGTGGAGGGCGGGCTGCTGCTGCAGCAGCTGGTGGACAGCGCTCCGGCCGCGGCCGCCACCGGAACCGGGCACGCCGCGCCATGATCGATCGCCTGATTGCCTATTGCCTGCGACAGCCATTGATGGTGATGCTGGCGTTGCTGCTGTTCATCGGCGCCGGCATCGCGGCGTTCCGTGTGCTGCCGGTGGAAGCCTTCCCCGATGTGTCCGATACCCAGGTGACGGTGGTGTCGCTGCACCCGGGGCGCGCGGCCGAAGAGGTGGAACGCGAGGTGACGATGCCGTTGGAGGTGGCGCTGTCCGGCATTCCGCATTCGGTGCGGGTGTTCTCGCATACGCAGTTCGGTCTGTCGATGATCATCCTGACCTTCGACGACAAGGCCGATGACTATTTCGCGCGGCAGCAGGTACTGGAGCGCCTGCAGGGCGTGGAACTGCCGGAAGGGGTGACCCCGGAACTGGAGGCGATGAGCTCGGCGGTGGGCGAGATCTACCGCTACGTGCTGAAGGGTCCGCACCTGACCCCGACCCAACTGCGCACCACGCAGGAATGGGTGATGGAGCGTGGCCTGCGCACGGTGCCCGGCGTGGCCGATGTGATCAGTTTTGGTGGCTTCGCGCGGACGTTCCAGGTCAAGCCGGACCTGGACAAGCTGCGCGACCGTGGCATCAGTCTCGGTCAGTTCGCCGAAGCCCTGGAAAAGGGCAGCTCGAACGCGGGTGGGGGCTATGTGGAGCGTGGCCAGCAGCAGTTCCTGATCCGCGGCGTCGGCCTGATGCGTTCGCCGACCGACATCGGCAACGTGGTGGTGGAACAGCGCGGTGGTACACCGATCCTGGTACGCGACCTGGCCAGCATCGCCGATACCGGCCTGCCGCGCCAGGGCCTGGTCGGGCAGGACGACAACGATGATGCGGTGTTCGGCATGGTGCTGATGCGCAAGGGCGAGAATCCGTCCGACGTGCTCGATGCATTGCACCAGCGTGTGGCCGAGATCGAGGCGAACCAGTTACCGGCCGGGGTCAGCATCGAGCCGTTCTACGATCGCTCGTGGCTGGTCTCGACCACGTTGAAGACCGTGTTCCGCAACCTGCTGGAAGGTGCGGTGCTGGTGTTCCTGGTGCTGTGGCTGTTCCTCTACAACGCCCGCGCGGCGCTGATCGTGGCGGCGATGATGCCGCTTGCGCTGCTGTCGACCTTCCTCGGCCTGCACCTCTGGGGCGTGCCGGCCAACCTGCTGTCGCTGGGGGCGATGGACTTCGGCATCATCATTGATGGTGCGGTGATCGTGACCGAGCATATCGTTTCGCGACTATCGAAACTGCCGCCCAACGCCGACAGGAAGACGCGCTTCTCGACCATCCTGTCGGCAGCATCCGAAGTGGGGCGGCCGACGTTCTTCTCGATGCTGATCATCATCGCCGCGCACATCCCGATCTTCACCCTGCAGCGCCAGGAAGGCCGCATGTTCGCGCCGATGGCCTATTCGGTGACCTCAGCGCTGATCGGTGCGCTGATCCTGGCGCTGACTGTGGTGCCACTGTTCTGCTACTGGTGGCTGCGGCGCGACCGCATGCGCGGCGAGAACCCGTTGATGGACCGCCTGACCGGCTGGTACAAGCCGGTGCTGGAGCGCGCCCTGGCGCGACCACGTGCGGTGGTGCTGACCGCGTTGGCGCTGCTGGTCGCTACGCTGGCGCTGGGCACGCGGCTGGGCTCGGAGTTCCTGCCGGAGCTGGACGAGGGTTCGATCTGGCTGACCGCCACGCTCGACCCCAGCACCAGCCTGGCCGAAGCCCAGCAGCAGTCGGGGCGCATCCGCGAGCTGGTCGGCACGTTCCCGCAGGTGTCCACGGTGGTGGCCAAACTGGGTCGTCCCGAGGATGGTTCGGATGCCAAGGGCGCCAACCAGATCGAGGCGCTGGTGGCGCTGACGCCGGAGAAGGAGTGGCCGAAGGGCGTGGACAAGCGGCAGCTCGTGAGTGATCTGCAACGTACCCTGGAGCAACGCATTCCGGGACCGGAGTTCTCGATCTCGCAGCCGGTGCGCGACAACATCCTGGAGAGCATTTCGCAGATCAAGGGCCAGGTGGTGATCAAGGTCAGCGGCTCGGACCTGGAGGTGCTGAACCGTCAGGCGCAGGCCATCCTGGCCCAGGTGCGCGGCGTGGAGGGCGTGGAGAGCGCCTTCATCGACCGTGACGGCTCCCTGCCGCAGCTGCAGATCGAGATCGACCGCGACCGTGCCGCGCGCTACGGCCTGAACGTGCGCGATATCGACGAGGTGATCGAGACCGCGCTGGGCGGCCGCCAGGTCGGCGAGCTCTGGGACGGCGACCGCAAGTTCCCGATCACACTGCGCCTGGACGATGCCGACCGTGATCTGCAACGCCTGCGCACGGTGCCGGTGGGCATCGGTGATGGCCATGCGGTGACGCTGTCCGACGTGGCCGATTTCCACATGGCCAGTGGCGCGATCAATATCTCGCGTGAGAACGCGCAACGGGTAAAGGCGGTCAGCATCTTCATCGCCGGACGTGACATGGGCAGCGTGGTGGCCGACATGCGCAAGCGCGTGGATGCCAGCGTGCAGCTACCGGAGGGCTATCGGCTGGAGTGGTCCGGTGAATTCGAGAACCAGCAGCGCGCGATGAAGCGGCTGGGCTGGGTGATTCCGTTGTCGGTGCTGATCATTTTCGTGCTGCTGTTTGATGCCTTCAAGGACATCAGCAGTGCAGCCCTGATCCTGGCCAACGTGCCGCTGGCGATGATCGGCGGCATCCTTGCCCTGTGGCTGACCGGCATTCCGCTGTCGGTGTCGGCAGCGATCGGCTTCATCGCGTTGTTCGGGCAGGCGGTATTGAACGGGGTGGTGATGCTCAGCCGTTTTGCCCAGCTGCGTGAGCAGGGCATGGATCTGCTGCAGTCGGTGGTGCAGGGCTCGCTGCAGCGCCTGCGCACGGTGCTGATGACGGCGCTGCTGGCGATGTTCGGCCTGCTGCCGATGGCCACCTCGCACGCGATCGGTGCCGAGACCCAGAAGCCGCTGGCGGTGGTGGTGATCGGCGGTCTGCTGTCGGCGATGCTGCTGACCCTGCTGGTGCTGCCCACGTTGTACTACTGGGTACACCGCCGCCGAGAGGCCCGCGCGGGGTGACCACAGTGTAGAGCCGAGCCCTATGCTCGGCCCTACAGTAGATCCATGCCGGGCGTGGATGACGAAATGCCATGGCGGGCATGGCCCGGCGCTAGCGGCGCTGGCGCAATGCGCGGCGGTTGCTGATGTGCGCTGCCGCCAGCAGCACGCCGCCGCAGGCGGTCGCCACGCCATGCCAGAGCAGTGATTCCTTCAGTGGCAGGTACAGCGAGGCGGACAGCAACAGGCCGGCGCCGACGCTGGCGAGCCGTACCGAGCGCCAGCGGCCATGCCGGTGCAGCCCGGCCGCTGTACTGGCCATCGCCAACGCCGAGGCCAGCAGCGCGAACAGCCATTCCCAGCGCGACATCACCAGCAGCAGGGTCATTGCTCCATGTCCGGGATGCTGGAACGAGCGCAGCGCCATCATTGCCGCGGGCACGAAGGCAAGCAGCAGGGGCAGGGCGATGCAGTGCGCGGCGCAGCCCAGTGACAGCCAGGCGCCAGCCAGGTCGATGTGGGGGTGCCAGCGTGCCGACGTTGGCGGCTGGGCCAAGGCCCTTGCGGGCGTGGTGGGGATGTGGTCCATAATGTTACATAGTAACAATGTGGAGTCCACGTCATGAAGCTTCCTGCTGCTCTCTTCCTGCTGCTGGGCGCCAGCGCTGCGCATGCACACGATATCCGCCAGCATGCACCGCACATGCATGGCCAGGCCACGCTCGACCTGGCGCTGGATCGAGGCACGCTGGAGGTTGCCCTGCAGGCACCGGGCATCGGCATCCTGGACTTCGAGCGAGCGCCAGGCAGCGCAGCGGAGCAGGCCGCGCTGGCGCGTGCCACCGTGTTGTTGAAGGGGGGAAGCTGGGTCACCCTGCCCACCGCTGCAGGGTGCCGCGTGGCCAGCAGCCACGCCACGGCGGAGGGTTTCGACGCGACGGTCGCCCCGCCATCGGCAGCACAGCATCGACACGCCGGTTTCACTGCCACGCTCCAGTACCGCTGCGCGAATCCGGCCGCATTGCGCGCCATCGTCGTGCGCCTGCCGGTACTGTTCCCCGGGTTGCACGAAGTCATCGTCAACAGCACCACGGCCAACGGCCAGGGGCGCAACGTGCTGACACCCGGCAACCTGCGCGTGGTGCTGGCACCGTGAGCGCGGTACCAGTGATCGCACTCGAAGACGTGCAGTTCGGCTATGGCGTGCGCCGGGTGCTGGATATTCCGCGACTGTCGATCGAGCAGGGCAGCAGCGTGCTGCTGCGAGGCGCCAGTGGGGGCGGCAAGAGTACCCTGCTGGGCCTGTTGGCCGGCGTGCTGCTGCCGAGCAGGGGGCATGTCGAGGTCGCGGGGCGCCCGCTGCACACAATGCGCGGTGCGGCGCGGGATCGATTCCGTGCCGACCACCTGGGCGTGATTTTCCAGCAGTTCAACCTGCTGCCGTTCCTCAGCGTGCGCGACAACATCGCGCTGGGCCTGCGCTTTTCGCGCTTGCGCAGCGAGCGCGTCAGCGGGCCGCTGGATGGCGAGATCGCGCGGCTGTTGTCCGCCCTGCAGCTGGACCCGGCGCTGATGCAGCGGCGCGCTGGCACGCTCAGTGTCGGCCAGCAGCAACGCGTGGCCGCGGCGCGAGCATTGATCGGTCGACCGGCCCTGCTGTTGGCTGACGAACCTACTTCGGCGCTGGATCGCGATGCGGCCACCGCCTTCCTGCGGCTGATGTCAGCGCAGGGCCAGGCGGCAGGCACAACGGTGGTGGTGGTCAGCCATGACGACAGCCTGCAACCCTTGTTCGACCGCACCCTTGCCTTGTCGCAGATCAACCTTGCAGGTGGCGACCATGCTTGAGCTTGCCTGGGCCAGCCTGCGCAGCCGTGCGCTGAGCGTGGGCCTGACCATCCTGGTCATCACCCTCAGCGTGGTACTGCTGCTGGGCGTCGAACGCATACGCAACCAGGCGCACGAAGGCTTCGCCAGTACCGTGTCGGGCACCGACCTGATCGTCGGTGCGCGCTCTGGACCGGTGAATCTGCTGCTGTACTCGGTGTTCCATATCGGCGATCCCACCAACAATGTGTCCTGGCAGTCCTACCAGGAGCTGTCCACGCTACCGCAGGTGAAGTGGGCGGTGCCGTTGTCGCTCGGTGATTCCTGGCGCGGCTTCCGTGTGATCGGTACCAGTGGCGGCTACTTCGAACACTATCGCTACGGTGCCGGGCACACGCTCGGGTTTGCGCAGGGACGGCCGTTCGATGATCTGTATGACGCGGTGATCGGCGCGGAGGTGGCACATGCGCAGAAGGTGGGTGTCGGCAGCGAGATCGTGCTGGCCCATGGCACCGGGGCGGTCGCCCTGGCGACGCATGCCGACAAGCCGTTCCGTGTTTCCGGCATCCTGAAGCGCACCGGCACGCCGGTCGATTCATCGGTGCTGGTTTCGTTGCCGGCGATCGAAGCGATCCACGTCGACTGGCGTTCGGGCGTGCAGCTGCGCAGCCAGAGCGTCAGTGCCGAGCAGGCGCGCCACCTGGACCTGACTCCGACCAGCATCACCGCCTTCATGCTCGGCCTGAACTCGCGCATCGCAACGTTCTCGGTGCAGCGCAGGATCAACGAGTATCCAGACGAGGCGATGCTGGCGATCCTGCCGGGCGTGACGTTGCAGCAGCTGTGGCAGTCGCTGGGTGCCGCCGAGCGCGCCCTGCAGCTGATCAGTGCGATGGTGGTGCTGCTGGGCATGGTCTCGCTGGTGGCGCTGCTGGTCTCGACCCTGCAGGAGCGGCGTCGCGAGATGGCGGTGCTGCGCGCCACCGGCGCGCGACCAGGCGACATCGCGTGCCTGCTGGTGGTGGAGGCAGTGGCGACCAGCGCGGCCGCCTGCGCATTGGCGCTGTCGCTGCTGGTCCTGGCCAGCCTGGCGGGGCGTGGTTGGGTGCTGGCGACGTTCGGCCTGTCCATTACCCATGTATGGCCCGACGGCCGTGAGCTGGGCTGGGTGGCGGCGGTGCTGGGGATCAGCGCACTGGCCGGGCTGGTGCCGGCCGTTCTGGCCTACCGCCGCACTGTGGCCGACGGCCTGTCGCCGGGAGCCTGAGCATGCGCGGGATCGGGTTGCTGACGATGATGCTCGCGCTGGTGGCGTGCGAGCGGCCGGTCGATACCGGCGTGCAGGCCTTGCCGCCCTCGTCGGTGGTCGACCGCGCGGGTACGGTCGCAGCCGGGGAGCAGGAGCTGGACTGGCTGCAGATGATGCCCAGGGACGAACTGGCGGCGCTGGAGCGGGGCGAAGGGCCAGAGGTCGAGCACAATGGCAATCGCCGCATGCCGCAGTTCGGCACCTTCCGCACCGTGGATACGGTGCTGCGGCGTCCGGTACGACTGCCCGGTTACGTGGTGCCGCTGGCCAATGCGCAGGACGGGCGCCTGACCGAATTCCTGTTCGTGCCGTACTACGGCGCCTGCATCCACGTGCCACCGCCGCCGCCGAACCAGATCGTGCACGTGGTGCTGCCGCGGCCGATCGAGATGCCGGACATGTACTCGCCCTTCTTCCTGGTCGGGACGCTGCAGGCCGAGCGGCTGGACGACGAACTGGCCGGTTCGGCCTACACCATGCGTGATGCGCAGCTGAGGACGTATGAACCGTAGCCACCTGTTGCTGGCGTTGGGATGCCTGTGGTTGGCGGGCTGCACGGCGCCGGGCGGCGATGCCGTGATGGTCAAGCCGCAGGACAAGCCGGCATGCTCCGGCTCGGCCGAAGCCCCCATCGACCGTTGGGACGCGTTGCGGCCCGACGAAGTGACCTACCAGCGCCCGCGCCCGCAGATCGGCCTGTCACGCAATGGGATGGACGGCGTGGGCGGCCTGATCGACGACACCGGCGCGGGCACGCCCCCGGGGCTGGAGATCGATCATTCCAGCCCGGACCGCGCCAGGCAGTTCGGCTCTTCGCGCGTGGTCGACGCAGCTGATGGCCGCGCCGTGGATCTGGACGGTTTCGTGGTGCCGCTGGGGACCACGGATGCGGGCCTGGTGGATGAACTGCTGTTCGTGCCGTTCTACGGCGCATGCATCCACGTGCCACCGCCGCCGCCGAACCAGATCATCCATGTCACCCTGGCCACGCCGATCGCGCTGGGCAACCTGTGGGATCCCTATCGGCTTGCCGGCCGCCTGCAGGTGAAGCGGTTCAATGCGGATATCGCCAGCGCATCCTACGATGCAGCGTCGGCGACGCTGACGGCGATCGGCAACTGATGCGCAGGCGTTGGCTCATCGCTGCGGGCGTGCTGGCAACCGCAATCGCGCTGGTGGCGGGATGGCATCGGCGTGTTGTCGTCTCCAAGCCGCCCGCGATTGTGTTTCCCGCACCTGCGGCCGTGGCGCGCCAGCGCATCGAACGGCACATGGTGGAGGAACCGCCCTTTCGCAACGATGTGCTGTTCCTGCTGGCGGCAACGCTGCGTGACCGCTGCCAGCCGGCGCAGGCCGGGCTGCTGGCACGCATGGCCAATCGTGCCTCGCTGCCGGTGCTGGCGGCGGTCAGTGCGGTGACCCAGCAGGATCCAACACTGGATCGGCCGATCTACCAGTACATCCAGCATCGCGCCGATGGCATGCGGTGTGGTGAGCGCCTGCGCATGCCGTTGGCCGGCGGGCGCGTCATGGATGTGGACGTTGAACAGTACGCGCGAACCTTCCCGGACAGCTATTTCGACCCGGAGCACAGCAGCGAGCCACGGGACTTCGATGGTCTGTCGCTGCAGCAGCGCGCCGGCAACGCCTGCAACAGCGTGGTGTACTCGGTATTGCCGTTGGGGGGCACCGACTGGCGCTGCAGCAGCCTGCGGGCGAACGCGCGCTCGCGCGTGCGCAGGCTGTGCGAGGACGAACTGCGGCGCCAGCACGGCGGCACCGGCGGCGAGCTGGACATGGCTGTGGGCCAGGGCATGCAGGGTGCGGTAGTGGCGGCGATCGCGGCGTTGCCAGAAGGCTGCCGGTAGACATTGACCGGTCGAGCCCGGCCATGCCTGCCCGGCCGTTCCGTCGAGCAAGCTCGCCTCTACAAAGGCTGAACCGGCTGGTCCGGAAGGCCATAACTATACCGGATGTCCGGTATAGTTATGGCCGTACTTCACCCCATCAGGTTGTCCCATGGCTCTGTCCCAGCCCTTGGCCGGTACTCCGGCCCTGTCGCGTGCCCGTCGCTGGGCACTGTTGTTCACCGTCGCTGCCGGCCTCTTGCTGGTCACGCTCGACAACTCCGTGCTCTACACCGCACTGCCCACGCTCACCGAGGAACTCTCGGCCAGTGCGGGCCAGGCGTTGTGGATCATCAATGCCTATCCGCTGGTGATGGCTGGCCTGCTGCTGGGCGCGGGTACGCTGGGCGACCGCATCGGCCATCGCCGCATGTTCCTGATCGGCCTGGTGGTGTTCGGCATCGCCTCGCTGGCGGCGGCGTTCGCCGGCAGCGCCCCCCAGCTGATTGCCGCGCGTGCCTTCCTGGCAGTGGGTGCGGCGGCAATGATGCCGGCCACGCTGGCGCTGATCGGGCTGAGCTTCCATGAGGAGCGCGAGCGCAATATCGCCATTGCGATCTGGGGTTCCGTCGCCATCGTCGGCGCAGCACTGGGACCGATCATCGGCGGCTGGCTGCTGCAGCACTTCTGGTGGGGCTCGGTGTTCCTGATCAATGTGCCGGTGGTGGTGGTCGCGTTCGCGGCCACGCTGCTGCTGGCGCCGGAAGGCCAGCGCGATACGTCGCGACCCTGGGACCTCGTTTCGTCGCTGCTGGCACTCGCTGCGCTTTCCGGCCTGGTGCTGGCGATCAAGTCGCTGATCGCCACGCCGCCGTCGTATGCGCTGGGCGTTGCTGCGCTGCTGTTGGCCGTGGTGACCGGCGCGGCGTTCGCGCGTCGCCAGCAACAGCTGCCGTATCCGTTGCTGGACTTCGCGATCTTCCGCAATCCGGCGTTCCTGGCCGGCACGCTGTCTGCGGTGTTCACCCTGTTCGCGATGGCCGGCCTGCAGCTGGTCACCACCCAGCGTTTCCAGCTGGTTGCAGGCTTCACGCCGCTGCAGGCGGGCCTGCTGGTGTCGGTGGCAGCGCTGGGCAGCCTGCCGAGTGCACTGCTGGGCGGCAGCATCCTGCATCGGGTTGGCCTGCGTCCGTTGATCTGCGGTGGCCTGGCTGCGGGCGCACTGGGTGTCGGCGTGGTGGCATTCGGCTTCCCGCACGGGCTCGGCTGGGTGGTGGCGGGCATGGCGATCACCGGTTTCGGCATGGGTTCGGCCATCTCGGTGGCCTCCACCGCCATCCTCAACAACGTACCGGCGCACCGCGCGGGCATGGCGTCGTCGGTGGAGGAAGTGTCCTACGAGTTCGGTGGCCTGCTGGCAGTGGCGATGCTGGGCAGCTTGAGCGCTGCGATGTACAGCGCGTTCCTGCCGGCCTCTGCCGACATGCCGGCGCTTGCACGCGAAGGTTTCACCCAGGCGCTGCACGTGGCACGCGAAAGCGGGCAGGGCGAGTGGTTCGCGCTGGCCGCGGCGGCCTACGATCGCGGCTACCAGATCGTGCTGCTGGTGATCACGGTGGTGCTGGCGGTGGGTGCCGCGCTCATCGCACGCCTGTTGCGTGGCCGTGTTGGTGGCCGCGAGGGCGCCGCCGATCGCGTAAAATGAGCCCATGAGAACCAGCAAGCGCGACCGCATCCTCGACGCCGCCGTCAACGTGATCAATCGTGACGGCGTGCGTGCGGTGACCTTCGAGTCGGTGGCGGCCGAGGCCCAATTGACCCGTGGTGGCCTGCTGTACCACTTCCCGTCCCGCGAGGCGCTGCTGCGGGGTATCGACGAACACCTGGTGCGTGCCTGGGAGACGTCGATGGAAGCGTTGCTGGGCAAGACCGCCGAGCAGGCCACGGCGCTGGAGCGCTACCAGACCTTCGTGCGCGTGTCGGCCCAGAGCGCCACGCGTGCCGAGCTGATGTTCATGCTTGAATCGGCCGACCCGGAGGCTGGCGAACGTCCGTGGGGGCCGGCAGTACGACGCTGGGCGCCATCCGCGCCGGAGGCAGGCAGCGACGATCCGGCCACGCTCGACAATTTCGTTGCACGGCTGGCGGCCGATGGCCTGTGGATCTACGAGGCGATGTACGAAGGGCAGCTGGATGAAGATGTGCGTGCCCAGGTTGCCGAGCGCATCGCCGGGTTGCTGGCGAAGCCGGACGGGTCGCCGCACTTGTAGAGTCGACTGTCAGTCGACTATCGCACGCAGCGCGGGGGTTTTTGGGGGATCTGAGCGAAGAGCAGTCGACTGACAGTCGACTCTACCCAGTCGACGCTACGCCGCCGTCTCTACCCGGTCGGCGCTACCTGTCATCCGCCTGCAGCCGTTCCGGATGGGTATACACATTGAATCCGCTTTCTCGCGCGAACCCCACCAGGCACAGGCCGCCGCCGCGGGCCAGATCGATCGCCAGTGCGGTCGGCGCCGACACGGCGGCCAGCATGCTGGCGCCGGCACGCACCGCCTTGCTGACCATCTCGTAGCTGGCACGGCTGGAAATCACCAGCAGGCCGCCATCGACGGTGTGCTCGTTGTGGTGCAGGGCACCGATCAACTTGTCCAGTGCATTGTGGCGGCCGACGTCCTCGCGCACCCAGCCGATCCGGCCGCTGGCATCCGCCCAGGCGGCAGCATGTGTGGAGCCGCTTGCCGCGTTCATCGGCTGGTGCTGTGCCAACGTGGCCAGTGCTCGTCGCAGGGCGGCTGGCGCGTAGGTACGACGTTCGCGGATCTGCGGCAGCGGCCGCAGCACGTCCTCCAGTTGCCGGGTGCCGCATAGCCCACAGCCACCCCGACCGGGTAGCAGGCGCGCATTTGCCGGGTCCAGCTGGGCAGCGGGTGCATCCTCGCACACGGTCATCTGCAGCTCGATCCCTTCCAGCTGCGGCCGCACCTCGATGGCCAGCAGCTGCGCCGGCGCCGTGACCAGGCCCTCGCTGAGCGAAAAGCCCAGCGCGAAGTCTTCCAGGTCACAGGGCGTGGCCATCATCACCGCGAAGGTGGCGCCGTTGTAGCGCAGTGCGATGGGTACTTCTTCGGCCACCACATCGATCTGTTGCTGGCGTCCTTCGCCGCGCCAGCGCTGCAACGGGCGCTGGGCCGTGCCGGCGGGGGGGGTGTGGGGCGGAATCGAATCAGGCATGCAGCGCGTCCGGGCAAGGGGAATGCGCAGGTGGTGGACAACCTACGGCTTTGAGAATAGCGCAGCGGCCTGCTGCTGACGCGGGTGTAACCGGTGTCATGGCAGGCTGCGCGAAAATCGGTTGCCACCTCTGGCGCAGTGCCGTGTGCCGTGCTTGACTGTGGCGCTGGGCGGGGTGCCGACAGGGCCGCCGATCAGCCGAGCACCGTACGTCGTTGCGTTCGTCCCGCCAGGTTCCCGAACATGTCCGAGCAGAAGCCACCGCGTTACAAACCCTACAACCAGCCCGCCGGTGGCTGGGGTGCCGCCGGCGCCACCGCCAAGGTGCTGCTGCAGCAGAGCGTGATCGGCAAGGGATCGAAGGCGCTGCTGGCGATGAACCAGCCGGGCGGCTTCAAGTGCCCCAGCTGTGCGTTCCCCGACGCCGACGAACGCAAAAAGCTGGAGTTCTGCGAGAACGGCGCGAAGGCACTGGCCTGGGAAGCCACTCAGTTCCGTGCGGGGCGCGAACTGTTCGCCCAGTACTCCGTCACTGAACTGATGGCGCAGACCGACTATTGGCTGGAGATGCAGGGCCGGTTGACCGAGCCGATGCGCTACGACGCGTCCACCGATCATTACGTGCCGTGCAGCTGGGACGACGCCTTCGCGCTGATCGGCCGCCACCTGCAGGCGCTGGACAGCCCTCACCAGGCCGAGTTCTATACCTCCGGCCGTACGCCCAACGAAGCCGCGTTCCTGTATTCGATCTTCGTGCGCGAGTTCGGCACCAACAATTTCCCGGACTGCTCGAACATGTGCCACGAGCCGACCAGCCGGGGCCTGCCGCCGGCCATCGGGGTGGGCAAGGGCACCATCGTGCTGCAGGACTTCGAGCACGCAGAGGCGATCTTCGTGATCGGCCAGAACACCGGCACCAATTCGCCGCGGATGATGAGCAACCTGGTGGAAGCGCGCAAACGCGGTATTCCGATCGTGGCGGTCAACCCGATGCCCGAGCGCGCGCTGATCCGCTTTGCCGAGCCGCAGGACGTGGTGCAGATGGCCACTTTCGGTTCAACCGAGATCACCAGCGAGTTCGTGCACATCCGCATCGGCGGCGACCTGGCCCTGATCAAGGGCATGATGAAGGTGATGTTCGAGCGCGAGGCACAGGGCGAGCGCGTGCTCGACCATGATTTCCTGTCAGAACACACGGTGGGCCTGGAGGCGCTGCGCGAGGACGTGATGGCGCAGGACTGGGACGAGATCGTACAGGTGTCCGGCATTTCGCAGGCGCAGATCCGCCGATGCGCGGAGATCTACATCCGCTCCAACGCGACCGTGATCTGTTACGGAATGGGGCTGACCCAGCACCAGTATGGCTCGCGCCTGCTGCAACAGGTCGCCAACCTGTTGATGCTGCGCGGCAACTTCGGCAAGCCCGGCGCCGGCATCGGGCCGATCCGCGGGCATTCCAATGTGCAGGGCGACCGTACCGTCGGCATCGACGAGAAGCCCAAGCCGGCCTACCTGGACCGCGTGCAGCAGGTGTTCGGCTTCGACCCGCCGCGCGAGCATGGCCACCATGTGGTCGAATCCATCGAGGCGATGCTGGACGGCAGCGCCAAGGTGTTCATTGGCCTGGGTGGCAACTTCATCCATGCGGTGCCCGATACGCCGCGTGCGTACGAAGCCATGCGTGGCCTGGACCTGACCGTGGGCATCGCCACCAAGCTCAATCGAGGTCATCTGGTTCATGGCCGCGATGCGCTGATCCTGCCGGTGGTGGCGCGCTCGGAGCGCATCGTCACGCCTTCAGGCGAGCAGTTCGTCACCATTGAAGATGCGATGTCGAATGTGACCGCCTCGCGCGGCGTGCTTGAGCCAGTCAGTGCCGATGTGTTGCCCGAGGTCGAGATCGTCTGTCGCATGGCGATGGCCGCGCTGCCACGCAGCAGGGTCGACTGGGCAGGCTGCATGCACGACTACGCACTCATCCGTGAGCTGATCGCGGCCGTGTACCCGGAGATCTACACCGGTTTCAACGAGCGCATCCAGCAGCCGCATGGCTTCCACCTGGACATTCCGCCGCGCCGCCGCGTCTGGCCCACGCCAAACGGCAAGGCCAACATCCTGGTGATGCCTGGCCTGGACGTGGACGATCCCGTACACGATCCGGACATGCTGCGGCTGGCCACGGTGCGCTCGCATGACCAGTACAACACCACCATCTACAGCTACAACGACCGCTATCGCGGCGTGTACAACGACCGCATGGTGCTGTTCATGAACATCGAGGACCGGCTGGCGCGCGGGCTGGAAAAGGAAGCGCGGGTCAGCCTGGAGACGATCAGCGGCGATGGCGTGCAGCGGCGCATCGAGGGCCTGACCGTGCTGGACTACCCGATGCCACGTGGCGCGCTGGCTGGTTACTACCCCGAACTGAACCCATTGCTGCCGCTGGACTATTACGATCGCATCAGCGGCACGCCAGCCGCCAAGTCGATCCCGGTGCGGATGAGCGCGATGGCGGCGGCGACTGCATGACGCGCGCATCGGCTATCATCGGCATGTGAACCTGCCTGGCCTGCTGCTGCGATGGATGCTGCTCGTTGCCCTGGTGCTGGATGCGCCGGCGCCGGCGCTCGCCGCACCTTCGTACGGCGGGCCGGCCAGCCAGGACCCGTGCACGGCACCGCATTCGTCCGCAATGGCGGTGGCCGGCTGTTGCGATGATGCTGCCCCGGCGGCCTGCCAGAGCGGTGAGTGCGAATGTCCGCCGGCCTGTCTTGCCATGCTGTCGACGTTGAACGGAACACCGGCCTCGCCCTGGCGCGAGGCGCCTGCTCCGACCACGACGCAGCAACGCGCGCCGCCGCCAACGCCGGACCCGATGCGGCCGCCGATCGTGTGATTTCCTGCAGGCCCCACGCGCCTGCCATGACTGTTCGACTCAATCTCGACTTGGCCTGCGCCATCGATGCGCGGGCGGCGGGCGCTGGTGCCCGCATCTGCAAAGGAATCATTCAATGAACCGTTCTTTCTCCCTGGGCGTGCTGCTGGGCACCGTTCTGGCCACTGCCGCCTGCGCGCGGGCCGCCGAAGAATCGTCGGCAACGCCGGTTGCCAGTGAGGCGCCGGCGGCGCCGGCCAAGGTCAGCGCGGCCGAGATCGATCCGGCGTTGCCGCTGGCCATCGTGCACAAGACCGCCAGCTGCGGCTGCTGCAGCGTCTGGGTCGATCACCTCAAGGCCGCCGGCTTCCAGGTGGATGTGCGCGACACCGACGACATGAACCCGATCAAGGTCCGCCTGGGTGTACCGGTCGGCAAGGCGTCCTGCCATACCGCCGAGATCGGCGGTTATGTAGTCGAGGGCCACATCCCGGCCGAGGACATCAAGCGCCTGCTGGCCGAACGACCGGCGGCGCGCGGGCTGGTGCTGCCGGGCATGCCCGCTGGTTCGCCGGGCATGGAAATGCCGGATGGCTATGTGCAGCCGTACACGGTCGAGCTGGTACGCGCCGATGGCAGTACCGAGCCGTTTGCCCAGCACGGGCAGGAAGGCTGACAGGCGGAGGTGCCGGTCGTTCTGACCGGCACCCTTCGATGCGCTCTCTGTAGAGCCGAGCCCATGCTCGGCTTGCCGGCAGAAAGCAGCCGAACGTTGGCTCGGCTCTACAGAATCAGCGTACCCCGGCCGTCTCCCTGGCCAGCTGGACGTCGAATTTCTTCTCGGCGTCATCGGCGTAGGCCTTGCAGCTCAACACATCCACGCCGGCCTTGCTGCCAGCGGCATAGTTCCAGTGGCTGGCACCCGGATGCGGGGTCAGCAGCAGGTCACAGGGCAGGCCACGCACCGTGGTGAAGCTGCGCTTGTAGTCTTCGATCAGGCGCGGATAGCGGGGGTTGTCCTGCAGCTGGTAACCCGGTGCGCTCAGGCTGTCGGCATAGGCGATGCGCACCGGCTTGCCGTTGCGGGTGTCGGTCCAGGTCCACGCGGTGCTGCCGGGGGTGTGCCCCGGCATGAAGTGCGCGGTGAAGTCGATGCCACCGATGGAGACCACTTCGCCATCCATGATGATGCGGTCGGCGCTGGCCGGCGGATAGGTGATGCCATCGCCGAAGTGCAGGTCATCGCTGCCGCCGCGTGCCAGCAACACCGCCGACTCGGCGTTGGCCGCCACATGGGCAGCGGTGCGCCGCTTGATCTCGGCCACCGGCCCTGCGTGGTCGGCATGGGCATGACTGAGCAGGATCAACCGCAGATCCTGCGGCGCCACTCCGCGAGCCTTCATGTTGGCCAGCAGATGGTCGGCCATCTGCGGCATGCCACCATCCAGCAGCACCGCGCCCTCGGCGGTCTGCACCAGCAGCGCGGTCAGGTCCTGCGTGCCGATCTGCCAGGTATGGTCGGCAATCTGCAGCGGCGCCATCGGCTGCAGCCATGAGGCGTCAACGGTGTAGGCACGCAGCTGGGGCAGGGGGGCATCAGCGGCCGTCGCGTGGGCGATCGGCAGCACTGCGGCAAGCGTGAGGGCGAGCATGGAGCTGCGCATGTTGCACGTCCGTTTGAAGGAGGCCCAGAAACTAGCACGGGCCTCCTCCATCAACTCGCGCATAGATTTCATGGCTCCCATAAGGGCGCCGTGGATCAGTAGCGGTACTGCCATCCCAGGGTCAGCACCCGGCCGCGGCCGGAGAAGCAGCTCGGGTTTGACCGCGCGGTCTGCGAGTAGTAGCTGATGTACTGCGTGATAGCGCCCTTCGAAATCCACCGCGAAGGCCTGAGCCTGGAAGCGGCCACCGACCGCGCCGGACCGGGTGAGCGGAAGCGGCGACGCAGGTGGTCGACCAGCTCCTCGTAGTGGCGCACCAGGGCATGCGGCAGCGGCAAGGCGGGCAGCGACGGGGGCGATTCGGGCATCCGGACGGGCACAGGGAAAAGACAGGGCAGCGCGCAGCGAGGGTCGCTGCGTGGCGGCTGGATATTAATGGGAACTGTTCGCATGTGCTATCGGTTGCCCGGCCAGTGGATTGTTCGCGGTGGCTGGAGGGTGAAACCACGATCATCGTCTGGAGCGCAGAATCGGCCCGGGCTAGCCTGCGCCCAGGCCAATGGGGATCGACACATGCATGTGCTTCTGGTGATCGGCGGCGGGGTCCTGCTGCTCGGGGTGTTCCTGCTGTTCGGCCGTCTGTGGAGCGTCGGCAACTCGCTGATGCCCGCGGTCCTGCTGGCCTTCATCGCCACCTGGCTGCTGGTGGCCGTGGCCAACATGTGGGTGGGCGTCAGCCGCGCCGGCTATGCGGTGCGCGAGGAACTGCCGATCCTGCTGCTGGTGTTCGCAGTGCCGGCCCTGCTGGCCGGGCTGCTGTACTGGCGCCTGGCGCGCTGAGGGCGGCCCATGAGCACTCGACTGCGCCTGCCGGCACTGCGCCATCGCGATGGCCACCATGCACGCGTGACCTACGAAGAGCTGTTCTTCGACCTGGTCTACGTGTTCGCGGTCACCCAGCTCAGCCACCACCTGCTGCACCACCTGGGCCTGGCTGGCGTGCTGCAGACGCTGGTGCTGTGGTTCGCGGTGTGGCTGGGCTGGCAGTACGCGTGCTGGGTCAGCAACTGGTTCGATCCGGAAGCACCGCGCATCCGCGCGCTGCTGTTCGTCACCATGCTGCTGGCGCTGTTGATGTCTTCGTCCATTCCCGAGGCGTTCGGCGATCGCGCGTGGGTGTTCGCCGGTGCCTATGCGACGATGCAGGTGGGGCGTACCGCCTTCGTCCTGTTCGAGGTGGGAGGCAGGCATCCACTGGCGCCCAACTTCCGCCGCATGCTGGCTTGGGTCTGCGTGTCGGCCTGTTTCTGGCTGGCCGGCGCTGCGGCCGATGGGAATGCACGGCTTGCGCTGTGGGCGGTAGCGGTGGCGTGCGAGTACATCTCGCCGATGTTCGGCTTTGCGTTCCCGGGCATGGGGCGCTCGCATACCCGCGACTGGACCATCGAAGGCGGGCATCTGGCCGAGCGCTGCCAGCTGTTCGTCATTGTCGCGCTGGGTGAGATGCTGCTGGCGACCGGCGGCGTGCTCAGCGAAGTCGAGCAGTGGAGCGGGGCGGTGGTGTCGGCGGTGCTGGCCACCTTTGCCGGCACGATCGCCATGTGGTGGCTGTACTTCGGCATCTCCAGCCGGGACGCCACCGAGGCCATCAGCCACGCCCAGGACCCGGGGCGAATAGGCGCGAACTTCCATTACGTGCACGCGTTGTTGATCGCCGGCATCATCGCCACCGCGGTGGGCAACGATCTGGTGATGGACCATCCGGGCGCGGCGGTCACGCCGGTGTATGCCGCAGTGCTGGTGGCCGGCCCGCTGATCTACCTGCTGGGAAGTGCGCTCTACAAGCGTGTGGTCTACGGGCACGCACCGCATTCGCACCTGTTCGGTGCGATGGCACTGGGTGCGCTGGGCGCGCTGTTGCCGCACACCCACCTGCTGGCCGCGGGCTGGCTGACCAGCGCGGTGCTGCTGGTCGTCGGACTGATGGACACGCAGTTGAAGCGACGCCTGCAGCGTGCCTGAGCCGTGGTGTGCGCCGCAGTACCTGCGCACGACACCGGTGAGTGTAGCGTTGTCGGTACCACCCCCTTTGGACCGGGAGAAACGCGGCATGCAGAATCTACCGCAATGGCTGTTGTGGGCTGGACTGTCTGCCGTGTTCGCGGCGCTGACGGCGCTGTTTGCCAAGGTTGGCGTCAAGGGCGTGGACTCGGACCTGGCCATGGCCATCCGCACGCTGGTGGTGGCGGCGGTGATCCTGCCGCTGGTGGTGGTCACCGGCAAGTGGTCCAACCCGTTGCTGTTGCCGGGGCGCACGCAGCTGTTCCTGGTGTTGTCGGCACTCGCCACGGGGCTTCCTGGCTGTTCTATTTCCGCGCGCTGCAGAGCGGCGAGCTGGCCAAGCTGGCGGTGGTGGACAAGTTCAGCGTTGTGCTGGTGATCGTGCTGGCCTACCTGCTGCTGGGCGAGCGCCCCAGCCTGCGGGAATGGAGTGGCATCGGCCTGGTGGTGGCCGGGGTGATCGTGCTGGCCACGAAGAAGTAGCAGCGTCAAACCCATGTGCAGGGTCGACTCTACAGGCTCTACCGCGCAGTGACGTGGACGTTCACGCAGTACCCGCCTGCAGACGGTCGTACATGCGCACCAGGTCCACGAGGGTGCGCGCCCCCATCTTGCGCATTACCTGTGCGCGCCGCACCTTCACCGTGATCTCGCTGACCCCCAGGTCGCCTGCGATCTGCTTGTTGAGGCGGCCGCGAACCACGCCGTCGACCACCTCGCGCTCGCCGGTGTTCAGTGACTCCCAGCGCTGCTGCAGCGCGCCCAGCACGTCGCCCTCGCGGCGGCGCTGGCGGTCGAGCTCGATGCCCCTGTGGATTGCATCAAGCAGTTCCTGGTCGCGGAAGGGTTTGGTCAGGAACTCGATGGCCCCGTCCTTGATTGCGTTGACGCCCATGGCGATGTCGCCGTGGCCGGTGATGAACACCACCGGCAGCTGCAGGCCGAGGCTGCTCATGCTGCGCTGGAACTCCAGACCGCTCTGGCCAGGCATGCGTACGTCCAGCACCAGGCAGGCCGGTGCGTCTTCCAGGTCATGATCCAGGAACGCCTGGGTGGAGGCGAACGCTCGCACCTGCAGGCCCATCGAGGCCAGTAGATCTTCCAGTGCGGCGCGCACCGACGGATCATCGTCGACCACGTAGACGATGGGGGCTGGCTCGGCTGCAGCGGCGGTTGGCTTACGCATGGTCGGGATCCGTGGCAATGGGCAGGTCGAAGACAAAGCAGGCGCCACCGCCCGCCGGGCGTTCGGCGCGGATCTGGCCGTCATTGGCTTCGATCATCGAACGGCTCAGGCTGAGTCCAAGACCCAGCCCGTGCGACTTGGTGGTCCAGAACGCATCGAATACACGGTCGGGATGATCGGTGGGCAGGCCGACGCCACGGTCACGCACGCTTAGGCTGACCCGCGAACCGTCACGCCGGCTCAGCAGTGACAGGCGACGGTCGGCGGTGGGCACGGCTTCCATGGCGTCCACCGCATTGAGGATGAGGTTGCCGATCACCTGCTGCACCTGTACGCGGTCGGCCTGCACCGGTGGCAGGTCGGCATCCAGCAGCAGCGCCACGGTCACGCCGTGCCGGTCCAGTTCGCTGCGCGACAGTGCCAGCATTTCCTCCACCGCCTGGTTCAGATCAAAGGCACGCCGCTCGGGCGCGGCACCCTGGGTCAGGCCACGGATGCGGGCAATCACGTCACCCGCACGGTGCGCATCGGCCAGGATGCGGGCCACTGTCTGCCGTGCCTTGTCCACGTTCGGTGGGTCCTGTGCCAGCCAGCGCTGGCAGGCTTCGGCGCTGCTGGCGATGGCCGCCAGCGGCTGGTTTACTTCATGCGCGATGGACGTGGTCAGCTCGCCGACGGTGGAAGCGCGGGCCACCCGCAGCAGGCGACCCTGTGCTTCCTGGACAGCGGCCTTGGCCGCTTCCATGTTCAGGGCAAGGTAGGTGGTGATGCCGATCACCAGCATGCCGATCACCGAATTGACCAGGCCGATGCGGTAGGTGCCGAAGCGGGTCAGGAAGAAGCTCAGCCCGGTCAGGGCGATGCAGGCGATGGCCAGCGTGATCAGCCCGCGCGCGCCGAGCACGCGCGACGCAGCGAGAATGACTGCCGCGTAGAAACAGGCCGCGGCGACAGCGTAATCGGTGACGGTGTCGATCAGGAAGATCGTCGCCATCACGACGATCAGGGCCAGCAGCACCAGTGGGCGGCGGGGCGACAGCGATGGCATCGGGACGGCTCCCTGGCGTGGGGGGAAAGGATAGCAAAGCGTTGTCCGGTCGTTGCCGACTCGCGGCCGGCACTACTCTTCCAGGCTGGCGTTCCAGAACCCTTGCAGTACCCCCGGCGTGGTCGACAGCGTCGCCAGTACTGCGTCCAGCTCGCCGGCATCGACCGTGGTGGCATACAGCACCGCTTCGATCTCCACGTCATGCTCGCCGAATGGCCGCTGGTCCACCGCGCGGACCGGGTATTGTGCCTGTTCCAGCAGCAGCAACAGCTGGTCCAGTACCTCGGCCTGTTGTTCACGCAGGCAGACCACGTTGATCGCATACGTCGCTTCACTGAACGCTTCCGGCAGCGGTCGCCGCTGGATGCGGTTCACCACTGGCCGCAGCAGGGTGTTGGCGGCCAGCACGAAGACCGCAGCCAGCACCGCTTCCGGCAGCAGCTTGATGCCTGCGCATGCGCCCACCGCCGCCGACCCCCACAGCGTGGCGGCGGTGTTCAGGCCGGACACCTGCGCGCCCTCCTTCATGATCGCGCCGGCACCCAGGAAGCCGACGCCGGAGATAACATAGGCCACCACATGCAGTGGCGATGGCGGCCCACCGTACAGGTCATGGAAGCGCACGGCGAGGTCGACGAACACCGCCGCGCCCACCGCCACCAGCGTGTTGGTGCGCAGGCCGGCAGTGCGCTGGCGCAACTGCCGCTCCAGACCGATGATCGTACCCAGCACGAAGGCCACCGACAGGCTGATCAGCGAGCTGAGGGTCGCGCCAGCATTGAACGCTGGCAGGTTTGGATTGATGTCCATTGTGTTCTCCCTGGACAAGGCGGCAGGCCGTTACTGCCAGCCGTAGCGACGGATATAGAAGCGCTTCAGCGCGGTGGTCAGCACCGCATAGCCGAACAGGATCGCCACGAGGAACGGCCAGTAGCCGGCCGGCAGCGCCTGCAGCTTGAAGTAGCCGGCCAGCGGGCTCATCGGCAGGGCCACGCCGATGGCCATGATCAGGCCGGTCATCAGCAGCAGCGGCGGTGCAGCGATGCTCTGCAGGAACGGTACTTTCGGCGTACGGATCATGTGCACGATCAGGGTCTGGGTCAGCAGGCCGACCACGAACCAGCCGGACTGGAACAGACTCTGATCGGCGGCGGTGCGCGCATCGAACACGTACCACATCAGCGCGAAGCAGGTCAGGTCGAAGATCGAGCTGATCGGTCCGAAGAACACCATGAAGCGGCCGATGTCCGCCGGGTTCCACTTCAGTGGCTTGCGCACCAGCTCCTCGTCCACGTTGTCGAAGGGAATGGCGATCTGCGAGATGTCGTACAGCAGGTTCTGCACCAGCAGCTGCAGCGGCAGCATCGGCAGGAACGGCAGGAAGGCCGAGGCCACCAGCACCGAGAACACATTGCCGAAGTTGGAACTGGCGGTCATGCGGATGTACTTCAGCATGTTGTTGAACGTGCGCCGGCCCTGGATGACACCTTCTTCCAGCACTATCAGGTTCTTTTCCAGCAGGATGATGTCGGCGGCCTCCTTGGCGATGTCCACCGCGCTGTCCACGCTGATGCCGATGTCCGCCGCACGCAGCGCCGGCGCGTCGTTGATGCCATCGCCGAGGAAACCCACCACCTTGCCCTGCGCACGCAGCTCGCGCACAAGGCGCTCCTTGTGCAGCGGGGTCAGGCGGGCGTACACACGGTGGTGGTGCAGGGCACGCGACAGCGCGCCGTCATCCATGCGCTCGATCTGCGGCCCGGTCAGGATCGTGTCCGCGTCCAGTCCGACCTGGGCGCAGACGCGGGCGGTGACCAGCTCGTTGTCACCGGTGAACACCTTCACCTCCACGCCATGCGCGGCCAGCGCCTGCAGCGCCTGTGCCGCCGATTCCTTCGGCGGGTCCAGGAAGGCCACGTAGCCGACCAGGGTCAGGCTACATTCGTCGGCCTGCGAATAGGTGGTCTGGCTGGCGGCGGTCTCCTTCATCGCCACTGCCACCACGCGCAGACCCTGTTCGTTGAGCTCTTCGGTGGTCTGCCGCACGCGGGCCAGGCGATGTTCGTCCAGCGGCATGTCCTGGCCGTCCTCGCGCACCGTGCTGCATACCGCCAGCATCTCCTCGACCGCACCCTTGCAGATCAGTTCATGGTGATCCTCGCGCTCGGACACCACCACCGACATGCGGCGGCGCTCGAAGTCGAACGGAATCTCGTCCACCTTGTGGTAGTCCTGCGAAAGCCGCAGCGAGCTCTGAATCTCGACGTGCTCGAGCACCGCGCGGTCTAGCAGGTTGATCAGGCCGGTCTGGAAGTGGCTGTTGAGGTAGGCAAACTTCAGTACGTCCTCCGAATCGTGCCCGAACACATCGGTATGCCGCTCCAGCGCGATCTTGTCCTGGGTGAGGGTGCCGGTCTTGTCGGTGCACAGCACTTCCATCGCGCCGAAGTTCTGGATCGCGTCCAGGCGCTTGACGATCACCTTGCGCCGCGACAGCAGCACCGCGCCCTTGGCCAGGGTGGAGGTGACAATCATCGGCAGCATTTCCGGGGTCAGGCCCACCGCCACCGACAGCGCGAACAGGAACGCCTCGGTCCAGTCGCCCTTGGTCCAGCCGTTGATCAGCAGCACGAACGGCACCATCACCAGCGCAAAGCGGATCAGCAGCCAGCTGACACTGTTGACCCCCGCCTGGAAAGCGGTCGGCGCGCGGTCGGTGGCGGTGCTGCGCTGCGCCAACGTACCGAAGTAGGTGCGGTTGCCGGTGGCCAGCACGATGGCCGTGGCCGTGCCGGACACCACATTGGTACCCATGAACAGCAGGTTGTGCTGTTCCAGCAGGCCGGCCAGTCCGTCGCCGGGGTGCGCGAACTTCTCCACCGGCAGCGACTCACCGGTCATCGCCGCCTGCGCCACGAACAGGTCCTTGGCGGTCAGCACGCGGCAATCGGCCGGAATCATGTCGCCGGCTGACAGCACGATATGGTCGCCGGGCACCAGCTCGCGGATCGGCAGGTCCAGCAGACGCGCCGGACGACGGCTGTGCAGGTGCGCGCCGAAGTACTGGTCGGCCACATCGGCGGCTTCGGTACCGGGATTGCGCCGCAGTACGCGCGCGGTGTTGCCCACCAATGCCTTCAAGCGTTCGGCAGCGCGGTTGGAGCGGCCCTCCTGCACGAAGCGGATCAGCGTGGACAGCAGCACCATCGCACCAATCACGATCGTCGCCTTGATGTCCTCGGTCAGCCAGGACACCGCGGCAAGCACGGTCAGCAGCAGGTTGAACGGATTGCGGTAGCACTGCCAAAGGTGCCGCCACCACGGCAGCGGCTTTTCGTGATCCACCTCGTTGGGACCGAGCGCGGCCAGGCGCTCCTCGGCCTCATGCGGGCTGAGACCATCGGCATGCGATTCCAGCGTGGCCAGCAGCTCGGTTTCGCCCTGCTGGGCGAGGGTGACCAGGCCGGTGGTGAGTGCGAACGGCGCCGCTTCGGCACTGCCCGGGCCGAAGCCGGCCTCGGGCATCGCGCGGCGGCGGAACAGGTTGCCTGCGCGACGGCTGCGCAGGAAGGCATTGAACCAGGCGTTGAGCAGGCTCATGGGACTCTCCTCGAATGTCAGAGCCGGCCGGGGCCGGAACACGAACGGAACGGATGCAACCGATCAGGCGTGGCGCATCGCCAGCACCGCCGGCGACCACGGCTGCATGTGCAGGCGCTGGCTGCCGCCGATGCACAGCGGCTTCATCGCATCACGCAGCGGATAGGGCAGATGACGCAGCACGGTGATGCGCTCGCTGATCGGCAGCAGCGACAAGGCGTCGGCCACCACGCGTGGCGAACCGAGTGACAGCGAACGGGCAAACATCACGGGGCCGTGCTGCAGCAGCTGGCTGCGCAGCGCGGCAACATCGCGCTCGCCGATCAGGCGGCGCAGGGTGATGTAGAGGATCTTGTAGGACATGGGGGTGCTCTCCAGGCAAACGGCGCCTGGCGGCCCCCCGTCACTCAGGCAGGCGGGGGCCGGCGGGCAGGCGCCAGGAACAGGCAACAAGCGGTCATCCGGGGCGCGGTGCGCCCGGCAGGGTCGGGGTCCATCTGCGTCTCCATGAGGGGAGGGGGCCGGCCAGGATTGCCCTGGCCAGTGGCGCTATTGTCCGCCCCTGAATGGGACGGGCCTAGAGGCTCGTGGGTTAGCCCGGCTATACCTTGGTATAGCCGGCATGCGCAGCGCCAGTCGAGGGCTCAATGATGGATCAATGCGAAGCGCTGGTCTGCTTGCATACGTCGTACTCGCCGCGGCTCAGCGTCTTGTTGCGGTCGGTGTCGCAGGCGTGCAGTCGTTCGGCCCAGTCTGGTGCCACGGCATCCACCTCGGCCAGCGTGACGATGCCGTCCTTGTCCTTGTCCAGCGATTCGTAGGCAGGGATGAGCCTTACTTCTGTCACGTCCTCGGCGGCGGTGGCCTTGCTGGCCTCCTGCGGATTGGAACAGGCGCCCAGCAGCAGGCCCGCAGATAGCGAGAGAGCGATGGGAAGGCAGCGATAACCGGTCATGGCGTGCTCCTTGGGAAAGGGCGAACCACCGGTGCGGTGGTCACCGCCGGATCTTCTGCGCGGAGCTGTAAGCGGGCTGCGAAGAATGGGGCCGTGGACCGTTGCCGGTGGGTCGCCATTCACCTGGCCGCACAGCAGCGATTGCGCGGAGTCGACGCTACCCTCGAACGGTGGGATGCCGGCCAGCGGCCGGCACCACCATCTGCTCAGAAACGGTCGGCAAAGGCGTCCGTCGCCCGCACCAGCGCATCCACCGTGGCCGGCTCGTTCGCGCTGTGGCCGGAGGTCACCATCTCCAGCCGGGCTTCCGGCCAGGCCTTGGCCAGATCCCACGCACTGCGCGGCGGGCAGATGATGTCGTAGCGCCCCTGCACGATCACGCAGGGCAGGTGTCGGATGCGATCGATATCGCGCAGCAGCTGGTCCGGCTCCAGGAAGATGCTGTTGCGGAAGTAATGCGCTTCAATGCGGGCCTTTGCCAATGTGTCCAGCGGGTCGTCGGTGGATTGCGCATCCACGTCGTGCTGCAGGGTGGCGGCGTTGTCTTCCCAGCCCAGCCAAGCCTGCGCGGCTTCGATGCGGGTCGCTTCATCCGGGCCATCCATGCGCGTCCAGTAGGCCGCGATCATGTCGCCACGCTCGGCTTCCGGTATGTAGGCCTCATAGCGTTCCCAGCGTTCCGGGAAGATCCAGCGCGCACCGCCGTTGGCCTCGGCGAACCAGCGGTTCTCGATCTCGCGGCCGAGGAACACGCCACGCACGATCAGGCCGGTGGCGCGTTCGGGATGCGCTTGCGCATAGGCCAGCGACAACGTCGAACCCCATGAGCCGCCGTAGACCAGCCAACGCTCGATGCCCAGGTGCTCACGCACCTTCTCGATATCGGCCACCAGATCCTGCGTGGTGTTGTCGCGCAGTTCGCCGAACGGTGTGGAGCGGCCGCTGCCGCGCTGGTCGATCAGCACGATGCGGTACCGCGCCGGATCGAAGAAGCGGCGGTGGGTGGGCGAGATGCCAGCACCCGGGCCGCCGTGCAGGTACACCACCGGAATGCCCTCTGGCGTGCCGCACTCTTCGATGTGCAGCGTGTGCAGATCGCTCACCTTCAGGGTGAACTCGCGGTACGGCTCGATGGCGGGGTATAGGGTTCGCACGGCGGACGTCTCACAAGCAGGGGCGGCCAGCATAGCGCCCCCGCCTGCTGCCTGCAGCGTCGTGCTCCTGCGCGGCGCTGGAAATGGGCTGGCCGATGCGCATAAGCTTCCGCGATGCAAGCGACCACGACCGGGACGTCAACCTTCAACTTCACCCTCCGCAGCGGCGCGCGTGAGCTGCTGAAGTGGATCGCACTGCTGGCCATGACGGGTGACCACGTGGCCAAGGTGGTCTTCGGCGGCTACGTGCCGGTGGTCAGCGAACTGGGGCGCATCGCCTTCCCGCTGTTCGCGCTGGTGATGGCCTGCAATCTCGCCCAGCCCGGGGCCGACCTGCGCAAGTCGATGCGCCGGCTCGCGCTGTGGGGGCTGATCGCACAGCCATTGCACGCATTCGCGTTTGGTTCCTGGCTGCCGCTCAACATCCTGCTCACCTTTACATTTGCAGCAGTAGCCGTACATGCGCTGGCGAACAATCGGCCGGTGCAGCTGTTGCTGGCTGCCGGCGTGCTGCCTATGTTCGTGGACTATCAGTGGGCCGGGGTTGGCAGCGTGCTGCTGGCCTGGATCGCGTTCCGGCACCGGGCGTGGTGGCTGTTGCTGGTTGCGCTTGCAGCGGTGTGCTGGGCCAACCACAACGGCTGGGCACTGCTGGCCATTCCGGTAGTGCTGCTGGCGGCGCGGGTGCCGTGGCAGCTGCCGCGCTGGCGGTGGGCGTTCTACGGGTATTACGTGGGGCATCTGGCGGTGCTGGCGTTGGTTGCCCATCTGCTTGTGTAATGTCGGAACTGGCATGTCGAGTGTCTTGAATGCCGGATGCGGTCAAGGAATGCGCGTCGCAGGTGGGGGTGAAGCATGCCGCCATCGGCGTGTGTAGAGTCGAGCCATGCCCGACTCAGCGGGCGAACCGGAGCCGAGCATGGCTCGGCTCTACACGTTCTGGGAAATCCACGCCATGCGTGACCGGCAAAGCGAGCCGAGCATGGCTCGGCTCTACAGGTGATGCATGTCTGGCGTGGAGGAGCCTGCCTCAGAAGTCCATCGTCGCCGACACCAGCACCGTCCTCGGTGCACCCAGCGCCAGGCTCGACAACAACGGCATGCCCCAATACACCTTGTTGGTCACGTTGTTCACACTGGCTCTCAGCGCAAGCGGTCGACCCGCCACGGTGGTGCTGTAGCGCGCCCCGACATCGAACAACGTGCGGCCCGGCACCGACAGGCTATTGTCGGCACTTATGTACTGCTTCGACATCGCCGTGGCATTGCCGGTCAAGGTCAGGCCCTGCAAGGTCGGTACATCCCATTCCACCCCCAGCTTGGCCTGCCGTTGCGCTACGGCGGTGGCGATGCGTCCCTCATTCACGCCACCGGCCGTGCGGGTCAGTTTCGGCTGCACGTAGGCCACGCCACCGAGCAGGCGCACGCCATCCAGTGGCGTGCCGAAGAAGCCCAATTCCACGCCGCGATTTCGTTGCTCGCCACCGAACGAGAAGATATTCGTGACCGGGTCGGTATAGCTGCTCGGTCGCTTGATTTCATACACACTGAAGGTGTGCGCGAAGCTGCCGAGGTCCAGCTTCAGGCCCAGCTCCTTCTGCCTGGTGCGGAACGGTGCGAACACATCACCGGCATTGGCAGCGGTCATCGGCGCGGTGGCGCCCTGGCTGAGGCCTTCGATGTAGTTGGTGTAGATGGAGACCCTTCCGGTGGCCTTCACCAGCAGCGCCGCTGCCGGCGTGTTAGCGCTCTCGTCGTAGCGCGAGGTGCGCGCACCGCTGGCGACATTGAAGGTCTCACTGACCACCTGCTGACGGCGCACGCCCAGCGTCAGCAGCACGCGGTCATCGGCGAAGGCGAGGGTGTCGGCGAAACCGAGGCTGTCCAGCCGCAGCTCGGTGTGCGAGATGTGCGGCGCTACGAACGGTGCCGCCGGGCCCCATGCCGGGTTGTACAGATTGGTGGTCCAGTCCCAGCCCGGCACGCTGCGGCGGCCGTAATCGTTCTGGGTGTGCTGGTAGTGGGTCACGTTGGCGGCCCACTGATGGCTGACGCTGCCGGTGTGGAACGAGCCGCGCAGGCCGGCATCTGCGGACTGCTTCCTGATATCGAAGGCGAGCTGGCCGATCACTGTGGTGAAGTCGGCGGCTGGATTGAGGATCTGAGCGCTGATCGAACCATTGTAGCGGTAGTCGGTCCTGCTGATGCCGTATGCCAGGTGGGCCATCAGGGTGTCATTGATGTCCACCTCGCCCCGCAGCATCACGCCCTTGTCCTGGCTGTCCACGTAGGCCCAGTCCGGGTTGATCAGCGTATCGCCACGCGGCGGCCGCGGAATGGCCACGCCCGGTGCCAGACCGACGCCGCGTGCCGGGCCGTCCACGCGGTCATCGGCGCTGTACAGATCGGCCGACAGCCGCGCACGTTCGCCGCGCCAGTCCACTGCCAGTGCGCCGAGCTGCACCTTCTTGCTCTGCTTGCCGACCGCGCCATCACCATCACGGTACGCGCCGTTGAAGCGGATGCCGAACTGCTTGTCCGCGCCCAGGCGACGCCCCGCATCCACATGGGCGCCAAACTGCGCATCGGAGGCGAAGTTGGCACTGACCCGCAGCAGCGGTTGATCGCCGGCACGCTTGGGGACCAGGTTGACGCTGCCACCGACCGAGCCGCCCGGCGGCATGCCGTTGAGCAGCGCGGAGGGGCCCTTCAGCACCTCGATGCGTTCGAACATTTCCGGCGAAGTGCGGTAGTACGGCGCCATGCCGCTGAGGCCATTGAAGGTGGTATCGCTGGTGTTGGAGGCAAAGCCTCGGATCGCGTAGTTCTCGCTCCACGAACCGGTGACGCCGTTGCTGAACACCGTGGGGTCGGTGGCGGCGATGACGTCGGTGAGGTCCTTGGCCTGGCGGTCGCGGATGAAGGACTCGGTGTAGCTGACCGTATTGAACGGCGTGTCCATGAAGTCCTTGTCGCCGAGCAGGCCGACGCGGCTGCCAGCGGCCACTTGCCCGCCCGCATAGTCTGCAGTGACCCGGCGCTGTTCCTGCACCTGCACCGAGGGCAGGGTGGACGGCGCGGAGTCGGCCAGCGCGGCAAACGAGGCCAGCAGCCCTAGCGCGAGGGCCGACATCCGGTAGCGCCGGGCGATGCCTGGTGGATGCATCAGGCCGGAAGATGCGGCGGCAGCGCGATGCTGCAGAGAAGAGAAGTTGTACACGGTCATGCCAGATTCCTGTGAATCGCAGGCGCGAGCGCGCCTGGCGCGCTGCCGACGGCAAGCACGGGGAGAGGGCGCAGCGCAGGGTTGTTGGCTGGGTGGGGACCTGGCGGAAGGTGAGCCATGGGCTCGACTACGGGCAGCGTGCTGGACGCATTCCGAATTAGTTGAGTAAATTAAACTAAATCAATCGAAGCGGACAAGAGGGTCCCTTTGCTGGCACCCTCAGCAGGGTATGAGCACGCACCCCGATCCAACGGCGCCGACCCGTGGCCGCCCACCCACCATCACCCCGGAGCGCCTGGCCGACATCGGCATCCGCCTGGGCCTGCCCAACCTGACCATGGCCAACGTGGCCGCCGAACTGGCGGTGACCCAGGCGGCGCTGTACAAGCGCGTGGCCAACCTGGAGGCGTTGAAACGCCTGGTGGCCGAGGCGGTGTTCCAGCGCTGGCAGATTCCGCGCGCGTCGGTCGACGCACCGGGTGGGCTGGAGGCCTACCTGATGCGGTTCGTGGAGTCACTGTGCGAGGTGGTGAAGGCACATCCCGGGCTGCCACCGTACCTGTTGCGGCGCACGGTGGCGACCGCGCCGATGCTGGAAAAGATCGCCTCGCACCAGGCACACGTGGCTGATGTGTTCGGCCTGCCGGTGGACAAGGCGCGCTGGCTGCTGGCCACGATCGCGTTCTATTGCATCGCCGGCGCCGATACGATCTATGCGATTGCGGACGATGAGGAAGGACAGGTGATCACCGAGTTCAAGCAGGGCATGCGGGCGCTGGTGATCGGTTCGCTGGAGGTATCGCGGCTTCGGTAGATGCATGCGATGCGTGGACGATCCTGGCCGTTCACCCTGATGCCAGCCAGGCATGGCCTGGCTCTACTGGACGGATCGCGTGGTGTCGAGAATACAATGCGGCCATGCCTGCCACGCCTACTCTCGATGATCTTCGCCGCTACGCGGTGGCGCGCACCCTGTTCAAGCCGACTACGCTGCTGACCGCGATACGACGGCTGGGCTTCGTGCAGGCCGACCCGATCAGGGCACCGGCGCGAGCACAGGACCTGACCCTGCGCCACCGGGTGAAGGACTACCGCGCAGGTGATCTTGAGCGCCGGTATACCCGCCTGCCGGTGGAAGAGGATTGCCTGGTGAACTACGGTTTCCTGCCGTGCGAGCATTTGGCACTGATGCACCCGCGCGTGTCCAAGCGCGAATGGGACGCCGAGACCCATCGCCGCGCGGCCGACGTGCTGGCCTTCGTGCACGAGCGCGGCACCGTGCACCCGCGTGAGGTGGACCAGGCGTTCGCGCATGGGCGGGTGACCAATTACTGGGGCGGCACCAGCAACGCAAGCACGCATCTGCTTGACGGCATGCACTACCGTGGCCTGCTGCGGGTGCAGCGGCGCGACAGTGGCACCCGCATCTATGCAGTGGCCGAGCACGCCGAGCCGGACGCCAGCGAGCAGGCGCAGGTTGAACGGGCCGCCGCCCTGATCGACCTGGTGGTGCGCAAGTATGCGCCGCTGCCCTCGGCCAGCCTGACCTATCTGGTGCGCCTGCTGGGCTATGGTGCTCCGCATCTGACCGAGCAGACCCGGCAGGCGTTGGCGTTGGCCAAGCAACAACTGGCCAGCTGCACGCTGGAGGGCACCACCTGGTACTGGCCGGCGGATGAGAATCCGCGTTCGCGCCGCCATGCACCGGACGAACAGGTGCGCCTGCTGGCCCCGTTCGACCCGGTGGTGTGGGACCGCCGCCGCTTCGAGCTGCTGTGGGGCTGGGTGTACAAGTTCGAGGCCTACACGCCTGCGCCCAAGCGCCAGTATGGCTACTATGCGCTGCCGATGCTGTGGCACGATCAGGTGGTGGGCTGGGCCAATCTCAGCGTGCGCGACGGCGCACTGGCATCGAACGTCGGCTACGCCGGCAAGTCACTGGTCCGTGACAAGGTGTTTCGTGGCGCGCTGGACGATGAGCTGCAACGCATGTCCGATTTCCTGTAGGGCCGAGCGCAACTGCGCCCACCACGGTGGGCATCTGCCGGTCACGCAGCATCCGTGCGCGTCGCTGTCGCGGAACAGGTAGGGGTCGATCTGGTAGATGGCGCGCAGCGGACGCACCGCCATGGGGCTTCTCCGTCACTGTCCAAGGATGACCAGCCTGCTGTCGCGCGTGGCATCGGTTCGTGAAACGGATGGCACCCTGCCGTGACATGGCATCCACGGACTCTGCATGCGCGGACGCGCACAGTGAATGCTCATTCCCGGCGCCGAGGAGGCTTCCTGCATGGCCCGTCGCAAGACGCTTCGCATTGCCACGTTCAACGTCAACGGCATCGGCACGCGCCTGCCACAGCTGCTGGACTGGCTGCACAGGGAATCGCCGGACGTGGTTGCCCTGCAGGAACTGAAAGCGACCGACGCCGCGTTTCCGGCTGCGTCATTGGAGGAGGCTGGGTACGGTGCGCTCTGGCAAGGTGAGGGGCGCTGGAACGGCGTGGCGCTGCTGGCACGGGGGGCCATGCCGGTCGAGAGCCGCCGCCGATTGCCCGGCGAGCCCAGCGACACGCAGAGCCGCTATCTGGAGGCGGCGGTGCACGGGGTGATCGTGGGTGCCCTCTATCTGCCCAACGGCAACCCGCAGCCCGGGCCCAAGTTCGACTACAAGCTGCGCTGGATGGCGCGCCTGATCCGGCATGCGCGCAGCCTGGTCGAGTTGCCGCATCCGGCGCTGCTGCTGGGTGATTTCAACGTGATTCCCACCGAAGCCGACGTCTACGACCCCAAGGCCTGGCGCCGCGACGCGCTGTTCCAGCCAGAGGTGAGCCTGGCCTTTGAACGGCTGCTGGCGCAGGGCTGGACCGATGCGTTGCGAAAGGTGCACGGCAACGCCACGATCTACACCTTCTGGGATTATTTCCGCCAGCATGCCGAGCGCGACCGTGGGTTGCGCATCGATCATCTGCTGTTGAACCCCGTACTGGCGGAGCGACTGAAGGACGCTGGCGTCGACCGCTGGGTACGCCTGCAGGCAAAGGCCAGCGACCACGCGCCGGCGTGGGTGACGGTAAGGGCGTGATCAACGCGCGGCTGGGTCTTCGCGTCGCTCGCGGCGTACCCGTGCGCGGGTACGGTACAGGCGGCTGTCCGCTTTCTGGATGGTGTCGGCCACCGGCTCGCCGGGCGTATTGATGGCCGCACCCATCGAGAACGCGCTGGGCGAGAGCGCGGCGTGGTCCTGGTACCAATGCTCCAGTTCGCTCAGCCGGCCGTCCGCAGGCGCGACCAGTACCACCATGAATTCGTCGCCGCCCAGTCGCACCACCGTCTCCTCCTTGCCCAGCGGTGAGCGCAGGAACGTGGCGAAGTCGACCAGGACGGCGTCGCCACGCCTGTGGCCCTGGGTGTCGTTGATGTGCTTGAAATGGTCCAGATCGAACATCACGCAGGCCCAGCGCTCGTCAATCAGTTCATCCAGCCGGTGCAGGTAACGCCGGTTGTAGCACTGCGTGAGCGGATCCTTGAAGGACATTTCGCGCAGCAGCTGCTCCTGCATCCGCAGCGCGGTGACGTCCTGAGCATGTCCCAGCACGTAAGGCGGGCTGGCTTCGTTGTCGAGCACGTTGTGATACGCCCAGTAGTGGCGCGTTCCGTCCGCGGCGATCAGCTCGATCACGCCAGCGTCGGTGTGGTTTGCCTGGATCCGAGCGAGGTAGGCCTTGAAGCCATCGCGTTTTCCCGGCGGCATCAGGTCACACAGGCTGCGCCCGATCATCTGGCTTTCCTCGAAACCCAGCGATTGCACGGCCGCCGGATTCACCGAGGTCAATGTCCCGTCCAGCGTGTGGGTGCAGATCAGGCCCAGGCTGTAGTGGAACAGTCGCCGGTAGCGGGTTTCGCTCGCTTCCAGCGCGTCGAGCGCGGCTCGCTCGTCCGTGATGTCCTGGATCGCCCCGACCAGGCGCGGATGCCCGTCGATCTGTTGCCGGCTGCCGACCACCCGGGTCCAGATCGCGCGCCCGTCGGCGGTGGTCATTGGCAGCTGCACCTCCCAGGACGTGCCTTCGTCGATGCAACGCTGCACTGCTGCCCGGATGATGTTGCGGCTGTCCTCGCGATAGAACGACAGCGCGGTGTCGAGCGTCGGTTCAAAGTTGCTGCGCACGCCGTGCAACTGCTTGGTTTCGCGGGTCCAGCGCACTACGTTGGTCACCAGGTCCATCTCCCAGCCGCCCACCCGGGCAGCACGGTTGGTGCGCTCCAGGAAGTCCTCGCTGCGTTTCAGCTCACGATGCAGCGCCTTGGCCTGACCCACTTGCGCCATCAGCGTGCTGCGCTGCTCCAGCACCTGGGTGGTGACCCGGGCAAGGTGCACCATCAGCTCGCGCTGGGACGGAGACAGCACGCCGGGCATCGGATCGAGCAGGCACAGCGTGCCGATACGTGCGCCGTGCGCCGAGCCCAGGGGGATGCCAGCGTAGTGGCGGATGCGCGGCCCATCCGTCACCAGCGGATTGGTGGAGAAGCGTGGGTCTTGGCGCGCATCGGGTATCTCGAACAGCTCGTCCTGGCGTATGGCATGGCTGCAGAAGGAAATTTCGCGGGCCGTTTCGCTGACGCCGTCAAGGCCGATGTTGGCCTTGAACCACTGGCGGTCCTCGGCCACCACGCTGATCAGGCCCATGGTCATGCCGGTTGCGGCGCGGGCGGCGGCGGCGATGGCATCGAACACCGGCTCCGGCGGCGTATCCAACAGGTGCAGTCGTTCGATTTCGAGCAGTCGTTCGGCTTCGTCCATGGCGCTTTTCAGGGCTGGGTGGCGAGGGCGCTTGCGGCGGCTGTCTGGGGCTACGCTAGCGCGCACGGCGTTATGTATCGCCATGGCTGGGTGATGCCGATGTGAGGTGGCCGCGCCAGTTCAGTGCTCGCGCAGCGACGCCTGCAATGCGGTTGCCAGCGCCGCGTCTCCCGACACCAGATCCTGCCAGCGCAACGTAATGCCCTTGCGTCGCCCCTTCTCCACCAGCTTCAGGCCGTCTGGGTCTACAGTCAGGGTGTAGGGCTGGCCATCGATCTCCAGTTCGCGTCGCAACGGCTTGTCGAGAGGTGTCATCATCGTTTCCTTTCGGCGGCGGAGATGCGACGTCGCCGCACCGATACGTGACGGTGGTCGCGGACGTGCCATCGCCAAGGGAAATCGACGGCGCGCGTGATTCCGATCCGTGGACCAACCTCCGGGTCGGACGGAGGCGGGGTGCCATCGCTGGTGATCACGATGCCATGGTTGCCTGTCACCAGATCGGCGCCGTCGAAGCTGCGGTCCAGCCCGAAGGCCTGCGAGAGCTTGCCGGGGCCGCTGGCCAGATCGTGGTCGCGGCGCGCGGCGGGACGCAGCCTCTGCATGCGCTCCAGGCCCGCCAGCGGCTCGACGGCCCGCAGCAGCACCGCCACGCCTTCACCGACCTCTCCGCAGACCACGTTGCTGCCCCAGTGCATGCCGTAGGTGAAGTAGACATAGAGGTGGCCGGCCTCACCGAACATGCTGGCCGTGCGCGGCGTTGGCCCGCGATAGGAGTGCGCGGCGGGATCGTCGCTGCCGGCATAGGCTTCAACCTCGACGATGCGGCCAGCGCGACCATCGTCGCGCACCAGCAGCTTGTTGAGCAGCTCCGGCGCAACGTCGGTCGATGGACGCCGGTAGAAGCTGCGCGGCAGGATCTTCAGGGAGGCGGGCAACCAGTCCGGCACGGTGGTGGCAGGCTCGGGTGAAAGACCGTGGCACTGTGGCATCGATCAGGTGAAACGAGCGCAGACGCCGCGTCATTCCGGCGCAGGCGGTGCGGCCAATGCAGCGCGCCGGGCGGCATACACCTCCGGCGTCTGCGGCTTGATGAACAGTGCCACCAGTTCCGGATACTCGCGCTTCACCGCCGTTTCGATGCGGGTGATGCAGGCTTCGATCTGCGGCGTGCGCCGGTCATCCTCGAATTCCGCGCTGAGCATGGCGACGACCTGTTCCGGGCCCATCTGCATGGTGGTCACGCCATTGGCCCGGCGCAGGTCCGGATCGGTTTCGGCCACTGCCATGAGGCGCACAGCCACCGCCGGATGGGCGGGCTCTCCGACCAGCAGTCCCTTGGTCTCACGGGCCAGAAGGAAGGCAGTCGCGGCCAGCACGCCGGCGATGCAGAGCGACGCAACGCCATCAAGCACCGGCATGTCCAGCAGCTGTGCGGCCACGAGCCCGATCAGTGCGAAACCCAAGCCCAGCAGGGCCGCGCTATCCTCCAGCAGCACGGTGAAGGTGGACGGGTCCTTGCTCCGACGGAAGGCTTCGAAGTAGCCCAGTCTGCCCTTGGTACGCCGGAACTCCCGCAGCGCGACCCACCATGACGCCCCCTCGAACAGGATGGAAATGCCCAGCACGCTGTAGCTCAACGCGTGGTTTGTGGCCGGCTCCGGCCGGCGGATGTGCTGGAAGCCCTCGTAGGCCGAAACGCCGGCACCAGCAGCGAACACCAGCAGGGCGACGATGAAGCTCCAGAAGTACAACTCGCGGCCATAGCCGAATGGATGCAGGGAATCCGGCGCCTTGCCGGCGCGGCGCAGCCCGTACAGCAGCAGAAGCTCATTCAATGTGTCGACCAGCGAATGCACGCCCTCGCTGAGCATGGCCGAGCTGCCGGAGATGCCGGCGGCGATGAACTTGGCGATGGCAATGGCCAGGTTGCCGGCGAGGGCGGCGTAGATGACCAGACGGGAACCGGTGGGAGCGGACATGTCGGCGGCGGCGCGAGGCGGATGCCCGATCTTCCCGATCAGCGCGTGCCTACTGTGTGCACGGTGCGATCAGCGCCCCTCGGGATTGAGATACAAACGCGCCCCATCCGGTTCACGGTACCCCGTCCAACGCCCGCCTCCCGACGCGTGGAAGCGCCCGAAGACCGTATTGCTGGTATCGGTCAGCAGCAGTTGGTTGCCCGACAGTACCCAGCGGTTGGCCGAGAAGAAGCCCTCCGGGCAGCCGGCTGGCACATAGGCGCTGTAGCCGCCGAACCACGCCATGTTCTTCAGCTCGATGGTGCAGGTGTTGCCGTTCTCCTGGCCCAGCGTCCAGCTGCCGAACAGATCGCTGTCGCGCACATCGCGGCCGCCGCGCTGGCGGTCGTGGTGCCAGTCATCGTTGTTGTCGTGCAAGCCGAAGTCCACGCCGATCTCGTTGCTCTCGGTCCGTGATTCGGACTGCGAGCTGCCGCTGGTGGTGACCTGGGTGGTCACCGCGCTGCTGCTCTGGGTCTGGGTGGTGCTGGATTGCGTGGTCTGGTCGGTGCGGGTGGCCTATTCGCCGAAGCCAAGCGAGGGGGGCTGCGCAAGGGCAGGCAGGGCCAGGAAGCACAGCGCCGACAGGCAGCTACGGGCAAGCAGGGCAGCCATCGCGGGATCCTCGGAAGAGTGGATCCCGCGAGTATCGAACCGGTGGGGTGGGAGACGGTGTGAGGGTGCGCCGTGGGGCAGGCCAGCCAAGAGTATGCGCTGTCCGCTGGCGGCTACTGTTGGCCATTGGCCGGCTGCTCGTTGACGCCGGGAGAAGGAATGCCGGCCAGCGCCCGGTACCACCCGCAGCCAGGCATGGCCTTGCTCTATCCTTCGGGCTTCACCCTTACCACCCGTTTCCGGTACTCGTACACGTTGTCACCGCGGATGCGCTTCTCCTCGGTGCCGGTAACACGTCCCACCTGCTGGTCCGAGCCGGTGACCGGCTTGGCCTCGATCTCGGTCTCGTGCTCGAAGGAATGCGATTTGTCCGTGTTGCGGTAATAGCGGTACAGCGCCCAGTACAGCGCAGTCGCGCCGGCCGGACCTGCCGCCAACAGCCAGAGGCCACTGTCGTCGCTCATGTCGATGCCACCAGGAAGGCTATTGCGAGGGCTTCAATGACGGTGCCGGTGGCCAGTGCCGCCAGCAGCATCTTCCATTGCTGCACGGGCACACTGCCCATGGTTTCGCCGGTACGGCCGTTCACTGCGATGTAGTGCAGCATGCCACCGTTCTTCCCGGGCTGGTGGTAGGAGTACAGCCACACCGGCAGGTACATCGACACCCAGCGGGTGCCATGCACCTCCAGCTGTTCCTGTTCCCAGCGCACGCCACGGTTGTAGCGCCTCACCGAACCTTCCACCTGGGAGCGGGCGATCGACAGCAACTGGTCTTCCAGTCGCGGTCGCAGCTTCTCCACGTCCAGGTTGCGTTTCTCGGACGTGAAGCCGGCCAGGTACGAGGCGTTCCACTTCACCGCGTTCTTGGTATCGAACGGCAGGATGGTGTTGATGATGTTGTTGGTGTTGGCGCGCGTATCGAGATTCCCGCGCTCGGCCGAAGATTCCAGTGGCAGGTCATCAACGGTGAAGTCGACCTGGCGCTCGACCTGATAGACATCGGCATCGTACAGGGTGCGCTTGTTCTTCTCGCTGCCCACCGTGTATTCGCGTGTCTTGATCTCGCCCTTTCCGGCCACCGCCGCACTGACATTGCTGTCGACGATCATGTAGGGCAGGAACACGCCCACCACGTTTTCCGGGGTGAACTGGTCCTTGAAGGCCTTCAGCGCGAACATGCGGCGCTTGTCGACGAACTGGCGGATGCGCGCGACCGCATCGTCTTTCCTGATATGGAACGGCAGCACCGCATCGGGCACTGCGCCATTGGCGATCTGCTCGTTGACGCCGAATACATGCCGGCACCAGTGGCAGCGTGCCGTCATGGTGCTTTCGGTATTGACCGTGACCTCGGCACCGCAGCCGGTGCATTTGAAGGTCATCAGTGCCGAGGTGTCGGTATCGATGTCACGCGCACCCGAGGCGATGATCGTACCGCGCAGCTGGTCGATCGCCTCGCCCAGCCCGAACTCCTCCTCGACCCGCGCGCCGTGCCATTCGTGACGGCAGTACAGGCAGACCAGGATATCGGTGCCGGCTTTCGGCCGGATGTCGGTGGCCCCGCACTTGGGGCAGCGGTTGAGACCGTCCTTCAGCTCGCCGGCCGAGGTATCGATGGCAACCGGGTCGGGGGCTTCCACTTCATCGCGGATCGCCTGCGGCAGTTTCGACGTGTCCAGCGGGAAACTGCCGGGCAGGGGAGGGACGTCCTGCGGCGAACCCGGGCCATCCAGCGACGCCGCCGGCAAGGGCAGCGGCGTCGTGGGCGCGGATCCGGGCAGCGGCGGTGGGCCGTTTCGGGGATCGGACATGTTCGTTGTGCGTCCTGCTGTTACAGGCCCAATGCCTTGGCTTTCAGGGCGTCATAGTCGCCCTGGGTGATCAGGCCCAGGTCCAGCATTTCCTTGGCCTTCTTCAGCTTGGCCACCGGGTCGTCCGCCGCCGGGGCGACCGGCTGCTGCATGCCACCGACACCGAACATGCCCGAGGCCATGCCGACACCGACCAGGCCCGCTGCACCGCCGTTCTCGCCGGCCGACTGGATGCCCTGGGCGACGCTGGCCTGCAGGTTGGAATTGCCGCGCGAACCGGCCAGCGCGTCGGCGCGCTGCACGGTCTTCAGCAGTTCGCGGGTGTTGGCGTCGTATTCGATCGAAACGATGGCGGTCTTGACGATGGCCAGGCCACGGTCGGACTTCCACTGGTAGCTCTGCTCAACTGCCGCCGACAGGCTCTGCGCGAAGCCCAGCGAATCCTGCTGCAGCTTGGTGATACGGTTGCCCTTGCCCGGGTCGTTCGTGTACAGGCTGAAGGCGGGGGCCAGCGAGCCGACCACTTCATTGAACAGCTGGCTGGCGGCGGCATTGTCCAGGTCGGTGAAGTCGAACACCTGGCCCGGCTGCAGGTAGCTGGCCGGCACGAAGTTCTTCACGAACAGGATCGGGTCGACGATCTTCAGCGTGTACGAGCCACGCGTGACCGCACCGACCTGGGTGTTGAGGAAGCCGTCGTCCCAGTAGATTTCCGACTGGGTGCCGAAGCGGTTGTCCGGCAGTTCCTTCAGCGACACGAAATACGCCGCCTGCTGCGAGCCCGGCTGGCCGCCGAACTTGAAGCGCTCCCAGCTCTGCTTGATGAAGGTGCTGACCAGGCCGTCACCGGCGAAGATCGACTGCGAGTTCAGATCATCCGAGCGCCATTCGTAGCCGCCCGGCTCGGCGACGAACGCGGTGATCGCGCCGTCCTGCAACAGCAGCAGGCCGTAGCCCTCCGGCACGATGATCTTCGAACCGTTGGTGATGATGTTGGACGAACCGCTGGTGTTGGAGCCGCGGCCGGCATTGGTGCCGCGCGGCACCGCTGCGAACAGCGCAGCGGTGGACGGCAGGCCCGTCGGCACGGTGTAGAAGTCCTTCCACTGGTCGGCCAGTACACCGCCCACCGCACCTTTCACCGCCTGTACCAGACCCATGTCCAACTCCCTGTGATTCGAGGGCAGGCACCATGCCTGCCGAACGGGACTGAATATAGCAGCGGCGGAGGGCGGCAGTAGTGCCGGAAGATGAATCCGGATCAGCTCCGGCCAATGCCGCCTGGACCGGCCCGTACGGCCTGCAGCACGGCCGCCATGTCCAGCGTGCCCAATCCCGCCTGCAGCGCCTGTGCGAACAGGGCGTCGCTGGCGTTGATCAAGGGGGCATGCATGCCCACCTCACGGGCAGCTGCGGCTACCAGTCCGCTGTTCTTGTGGACATCGGTGATCGACGCCTGTACGGCGAAATCCCCGCGAACCATCTTGTCCAGCTTGATGCGCGAGACATCGCTGGCCATCGGGCCTGCGTTGACCACCTGCGCGAAGCGGTCCAGCGGGATGCCATGCGCTTCGGCGAAATGCACAGCCTCGGCCAGCCCGGTGACCAGCGTGATCAGGTACAGGTTCACCGCCAGCTTCATGCGCAACGCGGACGGCACTGCGCCACAGCACACCGTCTGCCGGCCCATGGGTGTGACCAGCGGGGCGGCCGCCGCAAGGTCGGCCTCGGCACCCGCCAGCAGGATCACCAGTTGCGCCGCTTCGGCCTGCACGCGTGAGCCGGAGACCGGCGCCTCCACGTAGCGGCCGCCCGCGACACGGATCTCATCGGACAGCGCCTGCGAGTACGCTGCCGAGCTGGTACCCATGTTGATCAGCAGGCGGCCTTCAACGCGCTCGCCAAACGCCGCGCCATGCCGATCGAGCACGCTGTCGATGGCATCGTCATTGGCCAGCATCAGGATGAGGCTGTCACAGGTCGCGAATACCTCGCCCACTGCCTTGCAGACGTCGACGCCTGCGGCGCGCGCGGCAGCATTGTTGCGCTGGGAGCGCGACCAGCCGCATACCTCGTAACCTGCGCGAGCCAGATGGGCCGCCATGGGCGTACCCATCACTCCAAGTCCCAGGAATCCGATGCGCATGATGGACGTCCGCTGGCCGCAGAGCGCCCATCATGCCATGGGCAGTGGCGGCTAGAGCATGTACGGAATCTTGAACGCCAGGGTGAAGTCCGGCGCATCCGGGGTCAGTCCGATGCCGAGCAGGGTCACCAGCGTGGTGTGCGGGTTCAGCGCGTAGGTCACGCCCAGATTCAGGGACGCCGCATTGGCATCGCTGCCGATTACCTTCATCCACCTGCCCCCCTGGAAGCGGGTGGAGGCACGGGCACTGATGCGGTCGCTGAAGGACAGGCTGAGGCTGGTGCGTTCGTTGAAGGCAAACGCCACGCCTGCGCCGAAATACACTGAACCCCCCAGCTTCACCTCGCCCGGATTGACGGTGTCGGGGTTGCTGTCAATGTCATTGAAGCCACGCGGGAAGGAGTGCACGTAGCCCAGGTTGGCGAACAGGATCGCCGGGTCTGCCGTCTTCACCATCGACAGGCCGACATTGGCCTGCCACACACCGTTGCCGGTGGGCTGCTCTTTCGGCACGGCGAAGCGGATGTAATCGTCGTTGTCGCGCTCGATCACCTTCCAGTCCAGCCCGTAGGGCGCGCGCCCGGTCGGCGCGGTCACGCCTGCGGTCAGCACCGTCTCGGGGCGCCAGCCGCGCTCGCTGAACAGACGGTAGTTCGCACTCACGCCGATGTCGCCCAGGCCATTGCCATTGGTTTCCTCCTGCGCGATCGCCGCTGCGGCACCGCCGGCACCGCCCTTCTGGTAGACCGTGCGTCGCGCAAGGTAGGGCACGTCCAGATTCAGGGTCAGGTTCGGGCTCACCCCCCAACGTGCCGCCAGGTTGTAGGTGAGTGAATCGGACTCCACGTTCTCGATGGCGATGTTGCCAAGGAAGATCGCGTCCAGCGCCAGAAAGCCGTTGAGAGTGAGCTGCTTGCGGTCGTAGCGGGCGTAGGTGAGGCTGTTCTCGATGGTGAAGCGGCGCGAGAACAGGGCCGATTGCTGCTGCTTCACATCGTCCACGCTGCGTCGCGATTCCTGCCTGGCCTGCTGTGCCTCGGCCGCCGTGCTGGCGTAGCCCTCGCCATTGGGCGGCACGGCCGCCCCTCCCTGAAGCGTCGAGCCAGGCTCGACCGCCGTACCCGTTGCCGCCGCCGTTGCCGGCCCGGTGGCCCCCGTGCGTCCACTCAATCGCGCCTGCATCGCCTGGACCTGCATGTCCAGCTCGCGCAGCCGCCGTACTTCCTGTGCGTAGTTGCTCTTCAACTGTTCCAGTTGGTTTGCCAAGGCCTGCATATCGGCGTTGTCGTCGGCCGTCGGAGGCGCGGCGAGGGCGGTGCCCGCCAGCGCCGCCAGCGCCAACGGGGTGATCCTCAGAAGGGTATGCATGTTCGTGTCCTGCGTTGTGGAACGCGTCCCCCAAATGCCGCGCCGGTGTTACTGGCCCGGCCCCATGCCGCGGTTCAGCGCAATCGCCTGGGCCACGTTCTGGCTCAACGGCAGGTTGCCGCCCGCGGAACCACGCACCAGCTCCAGCCGCAGCTGGTTGCTGGCTGCCTGGCCGTCACCGGCCAGGGCAATGCCCTGGCCGACGCTGCCATTGCGTATCCATTGCTGCACCAGCCCCTGGCCGTCCACCTGCAACAGCAGGCGTGCCTGGTTGCCCACCAGCACGGCACTGGCACTGACGCCGGCCCGCTGCGCGCTGGCCGAGTGCTGGCCATCCGCCTGTGCCTCGGGCACGGTGCCGTCACGCACCACCAGCGTGGTGGTATTGCGTGCCACGTTGCCATCGCCGGCGACCTGCACGCTCTGCACCAGACCACTGGCGTTGGCCAGGCCGCCGCTGTCGATGCTGCGGCCGTGTGTATCCGGCATCGGTGCGTCGGCGGCGGTGACATGCACGCTGGGCTGGAAGCTCAATTTCGGCGTGCCGCCGCCGCGGAAATCCATGCCCAGCGTCAGTGTGCCCTGCAGGGCCGCGCCGTTGCTGGCCTGCCATTGCGACACCATGGTCACCCCGAACCAGGCCACGGTATTGCCGCCCACCGTATAGCGGCCACGCATCAGGTTCAGTTCGGAGTCCGGAATTTCCTTCAGGCCGTGCCCGGGGGTGCCGTCCGCTGCGTGCACGGGCAGAGCAGGGGTGGCAAGCAACAGGACCATCAGCAAGGGGCGGCGGAACATGGCGGAGCCTCCTTCAGAACAGGTCGGCATGGCTGAAGCCGAAGTCGACCAGCTCGGCATCGGTGATCGGCCCCTGTCGCGCGAAGAGCGCGCGGGCACTGGGCCTCTCGCTGGGTTGCAGCAAGGCCGTGTTGCGATCGAAATCACTGCCGATCACCACGAACACGGCGCGTGACGGCCACGCCGCCAGGAACTCCGGTAGGGTCAGGCTGCGGTTGCCGAGGATCGGATCGGCCACTTCAACGAAGCCCTGGTGGACCTGCTTGAGCACCACGAAATGGCGGAAGCCGCGCACATCCATCAGCACCAGGCCGGGAACGCGCAGCGTGCGCAGGCGCTGTTCGTCGATGCGATAGCCGCGTCCTCGCATGCCCAGCGATTCCACGTAGCGCTTGATGTCGAGCAGCGAGAAGCCGCGCTCGGCGACCAGCGCCGGGTCGGATACCCCCATCATCCCTTCGATCACCGTCGCCTCGTCGGTGTCCAGGTGGTACGCGTGGCGCAGGATAGTCGCCAACGCCGCAGCCCCGCAGCTGTAATCGGTGTGCTGGCGCACCACGTTGCGATAGCGCCGCTCCTGCATGCTTTCCACCTTCTGCGGCAGCAGCGCGCCATTGGGCAGCACGCCACTGAAGCGCACCTCGCCGGCCCACGCCGACGCGGCGACCAGTACCAGCAGGCAGGACAGCAGGCGCATCGAAAGACGGCAACGGCTCATCACGGTCTCCGGCAGCAGGGGGGAGCCCCTGTTCCAGGGGGAGGAGGAACAGGGGCTCCCGGGAACCCGGCCATTGGCGGACGGCCGGGGTGTTGCGCTTACTCGCCGCTGCCACCACCGCCGCCGGTGCTGGGCTGGGCGACTGCCAGGGCCAGGCTGTTGGCCTGCAGGTTGCCGGTACCGGAGGCCACGTTCACGCCGATGTTGCCGGAGGCGCCGGAGAAGGCGCTGCCGGACAATGCCGAGGTATTGGTGGCATCCACGTTCACCCAGCGCGTGGTGCTGACCGTGCCGCTCAGGCTGGCATACAGGTCGGCCACGCCCAGTTCGACGAACTGGCTGGTGCCGCTTTCACGCGTATCGAAGCCCAGGCCGCCCACCCCCGGCCGGTTGGGGTTCATCGTGGCGTTCTGGATCCCGCTGTCCAGGTCGATGTGGCCGGTGCTGTTGCCACCCGGATGCGGCAGTTCGCCGTTCCACGTATCCAGGTAGTAATTGGCCATCTGGTAGGCGTTGCCGGTGCCGCGGTAGGTGCCGGCGCCATAGGCCAGGGTCAGGCCGCTGACGCCACCATGCATGCCCACCTGCACGGTATCGGTGTAGGACCGCACGAAGCCGGCGTTGCTGACCGAGTTGCCGGTGGAGACCTGGTTGGAGCTGATGCTGGACTGCGCCACAGCGGTGGTGGCCACCGAGGCGGCGAGCGCGTTCTTCTGCTCGTTGTTGTTGCCCGAGGCGATGTTCACCCCGATGTTGCCGGATGCGCCGCCGAAGGCATTGCCACCGAGGCTGGCGGCGTTGGTGACGCCCGCGTTCTGGGTGACGTTACCGAACCCGGCCTGGTTGACGAACACCTCGGCGTCGGCCATGCCGAAGCTGAAGGAGGCGTCGGCCGCGGACAGCGATGCGGCATTGTCCTGTGCGTTGTTGTCGCCGGACACCACGTTGAAGCCGAGGTTGCCCGATGCACCGGCGCCTACGCTGTCACCGATCGAAGCACGGTTGGTGACCAGGCTGTTGCTGGTGGCGTTGTTGCTGATCGACTGGCGGTTGTCGATCACCGCGATGGCTGCAGAGTCCAGATCGATGTCGCCGGAGATGGTGGGATCACCCGAGAAGTTGACATCGCTGCTCAGGCGCAGGTCCTTCTCCAGGTTCACGTCCACGCCGTGATTGTTCTTCTCCTTGCGTTCGTCGGCCTGGATGGTGCTGTGCTTCTGCACGTTGACGTTGACGGTGCGGTTGCGCACGTCGTTGTCGGTGTGGTTGTGCGTGTCGTTGCGGGTCTCGCTGACGGTGTGGTTGTGGTTGATGTTCGCGTTGGCGTTCTGGTTGTCCCAGCCATTGGCCGCAGCGGCGGTCGAGGCAGTGGCAATCGCCATGGCGAGCATGGTCCGTTTGACGGTCGCTTTCATGGTGCCCTCTCTCTCATCAGGTGGTACATCGGTTGGGTGGTTGTCACGGGCGGTCCTGCACGACCAGGCCCAGCACATTGGCCGTGTCGTTGCCGCTGCCCGCGATCTGATTGAGTTGCAGGACCCCGTCGAATCCCCGCAGCGCGGTGCTGGCTACACCGACGCTGCGGGTCCCCGTCGCAACGCCGCGACCGGCGTCGTCCCGCCCCCCTGCCAACGCGGAACCTTCGGCGGCCAAGGCCACGTCGTCGGTTTCGCGTATGCCCTGTCGGGCCAGCGTCGCGCTGACGACGTTGAGCGTCGTGTTGGCGATGCCGCTGGCCTGGTTGATGGATGCAATGCCGCTGGCGCCGGCCAGTGCTTCACCGTCGATGACGGCGGTGGCCTGCAGCGGTGCGCCCAGCACCCGGTTGCCACGCTGCAGTTGCTGGGCGTTGATCGCCACGTCGGCACGCTCGCCATTGGCGATACCGCGCAGGTTGGCCTGCACGTTGAGGTCGCCGGCGGCCTGGTTCACGGCGATGGCACCCGTCGCCCCGGCCAGTGCGCGGCCGTCGATGCGGGCCACGTCCAGATAGGCGAGCATACCGCTGTAGTCATCGGCCATCGCCATCCACGGCGTGGCGATGAACGCCAGCAGCGGCCAGTGCAGGCACTTCATTTGCCACCGGCCGGGGCAGTGCCCTGCAGCGGGAACTGGGCAAGGGCGCCGCGCACCGTATCGCTGATGCCACGGGTGCTGCTGCCAACCGCGCCGAGCGGGCCACCCATGGCAGCACCGAGGCTGCTGCCGACCATGCCATCGCCGCTGCGCCCAACCGTGCCACCAAGTGCCTGCTGCGTTACGCGCTCTACCGTGGTGCCCTGGGGCGCTGCGGGTGTGCCGGCGTGGCCCGCTCCCATGCCGGCATAGTCCTCATCGCTCAATTCGTCCATGCCGTTCGTCGTGCCGCCGGCGCCCAATGCGGTGGCGATCTCGCGCTGTGGCTTCGGGTCGGCAATCAGCGCCATGCCCGGTGGTGCCATGCGATAGGCTGGCCGCGCGGGTACGTCCCGCAACAGAACGATTTCGCCCGGCTGCGCCTTCACGCCCTGGCGGGCGCCGGACGCGGATGCGCCCGTGGCAATCGACAGCAGGGCTATTGCCAATGCTGCGGCCAGGCCGCGAATCAGGGTGGTACCGTCCATGCCGATCTCCCGCGATGGGTGCGGCGGAACCACGCATCAACCGTGCCAACTTGAAAGTGCCCACCCGCCAATGTCGGGACCGTGCAGCACCTGACCGCGGTGCTGCCACGGTGTTACAGGCAGGTCGGGGAATCGTTGGGATTTCGAAGCCCGAAGCGCCGCAGGGCAAGGGCGGGAGGCCACTGTCGCACCGGTGTTACAGGTGGCGCCGCCGTCTGCAACGGTGCCGGTTCAGCCACAGATTTCTTGACGCATTGCTCATTGCGCCGCCGTTTAGGGAAGCGCTAGGATCCGCCCAACAAGGGCCGCCCCGGTGGCCGTAGAGGTCCCGGCGGGGGGCGGCACGCCGGCGATTGCCTGACAGTCCGCCGACGGTGTCCGGATGCTGGGGGAAGCATGGCGGCGGTCCCGGAGGCTTCTACGTCACGATGCGTGCTCTGGTTCGGTGAGCCGCTGGACGGCGAGCGCAGTGCGCTGGCGGCGGCGGGCTGGCATGTGCGCAGCATCCGTCCAGACCCCGCCATGGCAATTGGCCTGCGTGGTCGCGACCGCCTGCTCGCCGTGCTTGATCTTCGCCAGTTTGATGCATCGGCACTGCAGTTGCTTGCGCCGTGGATCGAGCAGCACCAGCATCTGCCCTGGCTGGCGGTGCTTCCGCCCGGCGCAGGGCCGACCCCCGCCGCGTGGTTGCCACTGCTGCAGGCCTGCGTGGCACGATTCACGCTGCCGTTCGGCCTGCAGGATCTCGTGGCTGCCATGCGGCAGCAGTTCGAAGCGGACGATCCACCCGCCAATGCAGCCTGCACGGCGCAGGGGCCGCGCGCCTTGATCGGCGAAAGCCCGGCACTGCACGCAGTGCGCACGGTGCTGCACAAGTTCGCGCCGGTTGAACTGCCGGTGCTGGTTACAGGTGAGACCGGCACGGGCAAGGAACTGGCCGCGCATGCCCTGCACGCGCTGTCCGGTCGCGCTGGCAAGCCGTTCATCGCCATCAACTGCGGCGCCATTCCTGCCAACCTGGTGCAGTCCGAACTGTTCGGCCACGAACGTGGTGCGTTCACCGGGGCCGACAAGCGCCAGATCGGCGTCTTCGAATCGGCCCATGGCGGCACTGTCTTCCTGGACGAAGTGGGCGACCTGCCTGCGGAGGCGCAGACCAGCCTGCTGCGCGTGCTGCAGGAGGGCACCTTCGAACGCGTTGGCAGCAGCCAACCGTTGCGTGCGGATGTAAGGGTGCTGGCTGCCACCCACGTGGAGCTGGAGCATGCGGTGGCGCAGGGGCGTTTCCGCAGTGACCTCTATTACCGCTTGAATGTGCTGCGCCTGCTGATGCCACCGTTGCGCGAACGGGGTGCCGACGTACAGTTGCTGGCCGAACACTTCCTGCGCTGCTTCCGGTTGCGCTACAGCGTGCGTGCACGGGGATTCTCGCCAACGGCGATACAGGTCATGCGGCGCTTCGGATGGCCCGGCAATGTGCGCGAACTGCTCAACCGCGTGCAGCGGGCAGCGATCATGGCCGAAGGCGAGCTGATCAGCGAGCGTGACCTGGAGCTGGGCGAGCCCGTGCACGCGCTGCCCGGTGCGATGCTGCATGACGCGCGTGGCCAGGCCGAGCGCGATGTGCTGCTGCAGACCCTGCGACAGACCGGGTACAACGTGTCCGAGTGTGCACGGCAGATGCAGATTTCGCGGGTGACGGTGTACCGGCTGTGCCGCAAGCACCGGCTGGACCTGCCTGCGCAGCGCTGAGACGGGTTGATGGCGGCCGCCGCCCCACCCACGCTTCGTCCAATGCCCTCGTGTGCTGCAGTGCCTGACATGAGCCCGAGCCCCGAACTGGTGCGACGCCTGCTGCGCGCCAAGGACCGGATGGACCGGATGGACCGGAGCAGCCATGAGGATTGGCCGGTGGGCCGCCTGGCAGAGGTCAGTGCGGTGTCGCCGGCGCACTTCGCGCGTTCGTTCAAGCAGGCCTTCGGTCTTCCGCCACACCTGTAGCTGTTTACCGGGCTGCGCCTGTTTGCGCCGCATTACGCCGGGAAATGCCGCAGCACCGGGGTGGGTGCCGCGGGTTGACCCAGGGTCAGGCGACCGCATCGGCGGCGTAGGCCGCCAGCAGCGCAGGAAGATCTTCCATGCGCTGGAAGATCACCTGGGCTCCCGCCGCGCGCAGCGCCCCGGGCGTACTGTGGTGCGGGCCACCTTCACTGAAGCCGAACACGGTGGCACCTGCAGCAACTCCCGCAGTGGCACCGGTGACAGTGTCTTCAATGACCGCGCAACGCTTCGGGTCCACGCCCAGCGCCGCCGCAGCAGCCAGATAGACGTCCGGATGCGGCTTGGTGTTCGGCATGTCCTGGCCGCTGAACACATGGCCATTGAATGCGTCGAGAATGCCGACCTTGCCCAGCTGCAGCCGCACCTTGTGCAGATCGGCGCCGGAGGCGCAGGCAATGCGACCACCGGTCGCCACGGCGATCGCACGCACCGCCTCCGGCGCGCCGCGGATCGCCTGCAGGTCACGTTCCAGCGCACGATTGCGCTGCTGGCGGAACTGCTCCAGCCATTCCTCGGTGAACGGCTTGCCGGTGCGCTCTTCGATCAGCCCGGCCAGATGGGCCACGGACTGGCCGAGAAAGACTTCGCCGGCCTGTGCCGGGGTCAGCGGCCAGCCGCGTTCGGTCAGCATCTCCGAGAGCACGCGAGCCACCAGCGGCTCGGAATCGACCAGTACGCCGTCGCAGTCGAACAGCACGGCATCAAAGGGGAAACGGGACATCTACTACTCCGGGCACAGCCAAAGGGACGACGTGGCCGCTATTTTCCCATAGCGGGGCGGGCAGGGCACGCGGGTTGGACGGGCGCTAGACTGCCGGGACAACCCGCCCAGCGGCTGGACCGGAATACGCCTTGAACCGATTGCGATCATTCCTCCATGCCTACCCCATCCAGTTCGCGATGGCCGCCATGCTCTATGTCCTCTGCCTGCACCTGCCCGTCACCCTTCGCGTGGTCGAATTCGCGTACCGCCTGGGGCCGCCGGAGACGTCACGTGACGCTGGCTACGCGCTGGCTGAACTCGGTTTCAGGCTGAGTCTCTTCTCGGGGGCCGCGGTACTGGTGTCGACGCTGCTGTTCGGGCGTCGCGGCGCGCTGCAGATCCGGCGCCCGGTGATCGCTTCGGTCGCCTTTTTCGGGGCGCTCATCGCGCTGGATCGCGCGATGCGCATTCCGTTGGCGCAGTTGCGGTTTCCCATCTACAGCGTCGCCGCCATCAGCCTGATGGAACTTGTGCATGCACTCGTCCTCACGCTGCTGGCATTGATGCCAGCACTGCTGATGCAGCGGCGCACAGGTACCGAGGGCGTGCACCATCACCTCATCCACGCCAGCATGGCCGCTGCGTTGACGCTGGTGGCCGGCAACTGCCTGCTCCCGATCCTGGCGATGCAGCTGCCCATGGGAATCCCGCATGGCGAGTTCATCATGCCCGTTGCCGACGGCGCTGCGCAGCTGGCGATTGCAGGCCTGGCCCTGCTGGTGGCCTGCGCACTGGCCGCGTTTGCCGGCCTGTGGGCCAGCCCACCGTCGCCGGAAGCGGCATCGACGGTGCGCAGGATGATGGTGTCCCTGATCCTGCTTGCCACAGCCCTGTTGATCAGCCTGGCCAGTCTGGCGTACCTGCTGGGTGCGCTGTCGGCTGCGGCACCGACGATATGGCGCGGGCTGGTCCTGGCCCTGGTCGTCGGCACCGCATTGCAGTTCCTGTCTGCCAGAGTGCTGGCGTCACGGGTGCTGCGCGTGCAGGTACCGTGATGTTGTTCCGCCCAGCGATCAGCCCAGGTCGCAGCCGGCCGGTTGCGGCCAGGTGGTGGCCGGCAGCATGTTCTTCAGCGATGCCGGGGCGTTGATCGCCACGTAGCTGGCACCCAGCAGTTCCTCCAGATCGGCGATGGTGACCAGGTAGCTGTCCAGGCTGCCGAGGTTCGCTTCATTGGGGATGATCCAGCTGATCGCCTTGGCGGTACCGGTATTCGGGTCGCGGGTGATGATCGTTTTCCAGAAGAACTCCGGCGTCGGGATGCCGTGGCTGGAAAGGAAGTAGTCGTTGGAGGCGTCGCCGTAGACCACACCACCATAGACATCCACCGGCGCGATGTCGCGGTAGCACTCTGCCACGTTCTCGGCCTTCACCCAGATGCCCTGGTTGAAGCTGGAGACCTGCGGAACGATGTTGGTCATGTAGTTGGCGCGGCGGATGTAGGTCGCGTTGTAATCCATGTGATTGGAGGTCACCAGATGGCCCCGGTCATAGCCGGACTTGATGCTGGCGTAGGAGGCGGTGCTGTTCTGCCCGAGGCAGCCGGCCGGCAGGTCCGGGTCCTTGTAGAAGCTGGACGGCCGCGCGGCCGAACCAGTGTCTGCCGTCAGGGTGTACTCGTAGCGGGTGGCGCTGTGGATGCTGCAGTCGTAGGTGAGCACGAAGCCGCCCTTGTTGAGGGTGACGACCTGGGCCTGGGCAGCGCCGGCGACGGCACTGAGGACGAACGCGAGGAAGAAGCTTGCAAGGCGCATTGCGGTTCTCCAGCAGAAGTTCAGGGCGCAGCCGTCCACCACGACCGTGCCGAAGCGGGGTCATGTGGAGACGGTGCGGAGTCGGGTACTGCGGATTGCGGTAGGACGTGACCGCGTTGTTGGGCTGCTGAGGCCCTGCGGTGTCGTAAGCGTCACAAGCTGTCGTCTTTCGGTCAACGACGAAAAGACGAAGCTGTGACCGCCCGCAAGCACTGGAGAGGTGTCAGATCACACGGCGCGTGGATGACACGTGCGCGTGCTAAGCGTCCGGAAGGTGTGTCACCTGCATGCCCGACGCTGCGGCGGCGAGCATTACAAGGACGCTTCCTGCCCTTCGTCCGACGCAAGGCATGCGGCCTTGCTCTGCTCGGTCGAGTCCGCAATGACCGCCTCGCCGAAACCGCTGCGGCTTAACCACAGGCGATTCCAGCGGACCAGTGCATCGCCGTCGCGTGCCCAGCAGGCAAAGCGGGTGATCGTCTCCAGGTTGTCGACAGTCGGGTAGCGCTGCGCGATGTCGTCCAGGCCCTGGCGCATCAGCGGCCAATCGGGCTTTGCGTTGCGGAAGTCATGGGCCGAGTATGCGGTCGATGACCAGTACAGTCGCGCATAGCGCATGGCGCGCTTCTTCTTCGGCGCACTGGCCATCGAGTGCCGGGCGAATGCTTCCATCTTCTGCGCGCTGCCACCCCAGGCCGGCGTGAAGTGCTGCATGGCAATCAAGTGAAGTGGCTCGTAGTCGGGGAACGCCTTCGCTGCGCGATCGACGAGCGCCAGTAGTTCGTCGTCTTCAGCGTTCTCGCGCAATGCGATCAGTACGCTCATTTCGTGCCAGAACGGGTCGCCGCCGGCAACACCCTCATGCGACTGCAGGTAGGCCTGCGATACAGCGTTGTACTCATGGAACCGAGCCCAGTCTTCGGCCTTGACGGCATTGGAATATCCGTCGCCACGGTAGCTCCAGGCCAGATTGAGCGGAATCCGCGCGGTCATCAGGTGGGCCGTCGGAGACGCTGGCGCATGCTGGACCCAACGCGCTGCCCAGGCAGACCAGTCGTTCCAGGCCTGTATCTCCTGCCGCGCCGTGCCGATCGCACGCGACATGCAGATGTAGAAGCGACCCAGCCGGGATTCGCCGGCGGCGTCGAGCTCGCCCGTGCGCAAGCGAGAGGCCATCGCATCGAGTGCGGAGAAGTCGTCGTTGGCCATCAACTGCGCAATTCCGGCGCAGTCGTTCGTCGATTCGGGCGCATCCCCCGCCAGCGCTGAATGGGCGAACAGACAGGTCACGCTGGAGAGCGTGCCGACGAAGAGCATCGTGCGCATCGGGGGGGCGTCCTTGGCTTTGATGGGCGTCTGCGGAAGATCTGCAGTGCTGTAAAGCATAGCAAGCGGCGCTTTGCGCCATGCTGCGTCGCAAGGTGCCAGCCACCATTCGCACTGGTACGGTCCAACCCGTTGCATCACCACCGACGGGGAGAGACGACGATGCGCAAGGTATTGCTGCTGTTGATCCTGCTGACCGGGCTGGCGCCCACCGCCTGGGCGGCCACGGTCAAGACCACCCATCGCACCCTCCCGGGCTGGGACGGCACGCCCCTTGGGGCCTTCGTCATCGAGCCACAGGACGCAGGCAGCGGTCGCTATCCGTTGCTGGTGATGCCCAGCAGCTGGGCGGTGCCGAGTGTGGAATATGTGGGGGTCGCGCAGACCCTGGCCCGGCGCGGCTATGTGGTCATCAGCTACAGCTCGCGCGGCTTCTGGGAATCCGGCGGCAGCATCGACATCGCCGGGCCGGCCACGGTCGAGGACGTCAGTGCGCTGATTGACTGGGCGCTGGACAATACCCGCGCCGACCCGTCACGAATCGGCGTTTCGGGCATCTCCTACGGCGCCGGCACCAGCCTGCTGGCGGCAGCGCGCGACCCGCGCATCAAGGCGGTGGCCGCACTGAGCGGCTGGGCCGACCTGCAGGCCTCGCTGTACAGCAACGACACCCCCAGCGCGCAGGGCATCGCGCTGCTGGTGGCTGCAGGGTTGGCGACCGGTCGCTCGGGACCGGAACTGACGACCATCAATCGCAATGTGCTGGTCGGCAACTACCAGAGCGCGGTGGACTCGCTGTTGCCGGTGGCGGCCCAGCGCAGCCCTGCGTCCAGCATCGATGAGATCAATGCCAACCAGCCGGCGGTGTTCCTGGCCAACGCCTTCAACGACAGCCTGTTCCCGCCCGGCCAGCTGGTTGACTTCTTCAACCGGCTGAAGGGCCCCAAACAACTGCAGCTGCGCCATGGTGATCACGCGCTCAACGAAGCCTTTGGCGCATTGGGTATTCCCAACGAGGTCTACGATTCGGTGGGGGACTGGTTTGACCATTACCTCAAGGGTGAGGCCAATGGCATCGACCGGCAGCCTGCGGTGCAGCTGAAGTCGCAGAAGGGCAGCTGGAGCACCTACCCGAACTGGCAGGCAACCAATGCCGGCGCCATCAGCTACGCGCTGACCGCACCAACCGGGCTGCTGCTGCCCACCGGCGGGCTGGCCGAGAACGGTGTCGGCACCGGTTGGAACTACCGCATCGGCAGCGGGCTGCTGACCGCCGCCAGTTCCGGTGTGGCGATGGCCTCCGGTGCGTTGCAGATGATCAATCTGCCGCCGGGTGCGTACGTGCCGTTCGTCGGGCGTGGCGCTGCCGGTGTCTGGCAGGGGCCGATCCAGTGGAGTGCCAAGCGCCTGGATGGAGCCCCGGAAGTGCGCCTGACGGTCACGCCCAGCCGCGCCAACACCACGCTGTACGCCTACCTGTACGCCGAGGATGTGCTGGGCAATGGCCAGTTGATCAGCCACAAGCCGTACACGCTGCGCGGCGCCACGCCGGGCCAGCCGAAGACGCTTGACCTCCGGCTGGAAGCGAGCAGCTGGAACATTCCAGCCGGCAGCCGCCTGACCCTGGTGGTTGATACGGTGGATCTGCGCTATGCGGGCATCAGCCAGCTGGGTGGCACGGTGACTTTCAGTTCGCCGGCCAATGCGCCTTCGGTGTTGAAGGTGCCGTTGCACTGAGCGCGGACCGAAGGGCCGTCGCTCGAAACAGGGTCGATCGACGGCTGCTTCCCGGGTGGGTCAGTTGCTACGCCCCCGGGCTGCTGCAGCGTTCGCGCGATTGATGCGATCCAGTCGTTCCTGCTTGTCGTACGCGTCCTTCGCGTCCATCACACCACTGGCGGCATGCAACCAACCGCTGGAGGTGCATCCAGAAAGCAGAAGCACGGAGGTGAGTGCGGAGGCGGCGAGGGTGATATTCATCTGGATTCCTTGAAGTAGCGGATGCCCACATGCTCGTAGCGCCTGGCGTGCAGAATGGAGCAGCGTCAGGTTACTTCACGATGGCTTAACTTGATGCGACCAACGCATTGATTCTATTTGTATATTCAAATAGGGGGGCGCTGCTTCGCAGTTTCCCGGAGTAGAGAGCGTTTCAGGGGAGCACGACATGTTTGCAGGGACAATGCTGATCGGAGCGCTGGTGGCCGCGCCCATAACGGAGGTGAAGGCACGGGATTGGCCGCACGTGCTGCTTGAAGATCTGGCTGCGGCCGACGCGGCCATGCGCGGCAGCCACCCCGGTGCCGTTGATCATCTGAACCCGGGGTTCGGCTCTCAGTTGCATGGCGCACTGGCGCTTGCCCGCTCGCGCGCGGGCAAGGTCGACAGCTTCGCGGGTTACTGGTGGGCCATGAAGGGCTATGCGGCCTCATTCAATGATGGTCATGTCAGCCTCAATGCGCTTGCCGGCGCCCCCGAGCTGCCTACGCGGTGGCCCGGCTTCCTGACGGGCTTCGACGGCGACGCACAGGTGGTCATGACCGTGGAGGGCGGTCCGGGCCATCCGCCGCTGGGGGCACGCATGCTTTCCTGTGATGGCATGGATGCGAAAACCCTTGCCGCACGCCGGGTCGGTGACTTCAGCGGCCGTTGGAACCTGCAGGCCAGTCGTATCCATGGCGGCGGTGAAGTGCTGCTGGAACAGGGCAATCCCTTCGTGCAGGCACTGCAGGCCTGTGTGTTCGCAGTGGATGGACGTGAGACATCCTATGCGCTGCAGTGGGCGCCGCTCGATACAGTGCAGTTGAAGAAGCGTCTGGCCGATACCCGGCGCAGCTTCCGGCCGGCCAACGGCTGGCACACGATGCCGGGGGGTGGCTACTGGATCACCACCAGCAGTTTCAATGCCGATCCGACGGAACCGAACTTCAATGAACTTACCCGGCTGATTGAGCAGCTGGCTGCAGAGGCTGAAGGACTGCAACGTTCACCGCTGGTGGTGCTGGATGTGCGGGGCAACAGTGGCGGTGCCTCGCAATGGAGCCTTGCATTGGCGCGGTTGATCTGGGGGCGCACTGCCGTGGATGCGCTGCCTGACAGCAGTTGGGTGGAATGGCGGACCTCCGAGGCCAACATCGCACAGCTTCGCAGCTTCCTGCTGAAGCTGGAAACGGCGCCAGACGCCTCTCCTGAACTGCTGCGCATGCTGCAGACCGTGACATCGGGAATGGCGCAGGCGCGTGCAGATGGGGTGGCATTGTGGCGTGAACCCTCACAACCAACGGCGGAGGCAGCGCCGGCCGGCGGTCAACGTGCACCTGCGCACACGGGCAGGGTCGTGATCGTCGCAGACGCAGCCTGCGGTTCCGCCTGCCTGGATGCACTGGACCTGTGGAAGCGGCTGGGCGCAATCCAGGTGGGTGTGGAAACCTCGGCTGATAGTCTCTACATGGATGTGCGGCCCGAGCGGCTTCCAGGCGGCATGACCCGGATCTCGGTGCCGATGAAGGTCTTCCGGGGGCGGGCACGTGGTTCGAATGAACCGCACGCGCCGGATCATCGCTACGCGGGGGATATGCGTGACACCAAGGCACTGGAAGCGTGGCTGATCGCGCTGTGAGTGCGCGCCGGACCATGGCGCGGGACCAATGCCGCAGAGGATGACCGTATGAGTACCGCATCCCCTGATCCCGCTGCACGGCCAGCGAAGCGCGGAGCGCTCCCACGCGGGTCCCTCGTGCTTGGTGCGTTGCTTGGCGCGGCAGTGCTGGTCTACCTGGTCAGCGCACTGCTGCCACTGGCCAGGCCACAGGGCCTGTACGCAGGGATGGGTGCGATGATGATGCTTCCGATCCTGCTGCTGTGCGCGGCATTGGCAGCATTCGTCGGCGGTGCCGTGGTCGCTGCGGTTGCGTGGTGGGCAGGACTTCGGCGGTCTGGGCTCATCCTTGTGGTTCTGGTGGCGGCATTCATCTGCGCTGCCAGTTTCTTTGCTGGTTTCGATTCGCCGCTGTTCGACCCCTTGGCGATATCGCGTCATGAGCTCACCGCGATGGAGGCGGAGCGCGAGGCGATGAGCGCACATCGAGAGCGCCTGCAACCGGCTATCGAACAGGGCAATCTGCCCGCGATGCAGGCGGCATTGAGCACTGACGACCCGACGCTGACGCCGGCTCAGCTGCTCTGCCTGGTGCGGCGCGATGTCATCGAGGGGCGCGGCGGCGAAAGCCTGCCTACGGTAAGCGAGCAACGCTACCGGTTCCTGCAGGACGTAGCGGTGGCTGCCTGGAACAAGGCAGATACACCGCAAGGTCGACGTGCAATCGGCCTGCTGGCAATGGATGCCTCACTGCGCCACGGTACAACCCGGGACGTGGCGCAGTGGCTTGAACGCGGCGTTGATCCCAGGAACCCAGACTGGGCCAGGGACGTCTCCGCGCAGACCGAGCCCGCCGGACGCTGTGCGACCTTCGTACGCTGGCCGCTGAGTACCCTGGAACACAATGAGCACGATGCCGATGGCAAACGTGACCTGCTGTTCAAGATCGGCGTCGAAGCGATTCCCGCGTGGTAGCGCGGGACGCGGCCGGTCCAACCGCAATGACGACCGCCCGCGCCAGAGCGATGAGGGCGCGTGAGCCGCACCGGCTTCCTGCTGCCCGGATCCTTTCCTCTCCGGATTCCAGCCAGCGTCTGCCCGTCCTTTCCATCAGCGTCGAACGTCGAACTGTTCACTCTCCAGCAGCACCCAGACGTCGGCCTCGCGCGCAGGACTGAAGTCTCCGGGGATGGAGTGCTTCAGTGCCCCCGACGCCAGGCCGAAGCGTACGCTGCTCTCTGCATCTAACCCGGACAGCAGCCCATGCAGCACGCCGGCCGCGAACGCGTCGCCACCACCGATCCGGTCAACGATGCCGGGCAGTGGCCGCGAGGGAGCCTGCGCACGGGTCCCGTCGCGCCCCAGCAGCAACGCGCCCAGCACATGATGGTCGGCACTGACCACCTCGCGTTGGGTGCAGGCCAGCCACTGCAGTTGCGGAAACGCGGCGAAGGCGGCTGCGGCAGCGGCGTCGGTTCGCGCGGAGGCGCTGTCCTGGGTGAAGCTCAGCCCCAGTACCAGTTCGATATCGCGATGGTCGGCGAAGACGATGTCCGCCTCGGCGAACAGCTCATGCAGGATGGCCGGTGCGTTGCCGCCCCAGCGTTGCCAGAGCGACGGGCGGTAATTACCGTCGAACGACACGCGCACGCCTGCCTTCCGGGCAGCGCGCGAGGCGGCCAGCACCGATGCGGCGACATTGGCACCCAGCGCCGGGCTCACCCCCGAGACATGCAGCCACTGTGCCCCCTCCAGCAGGGCTGGCCAATCATGGTCATCGACGTTGCCGTTGGCGAAGGCTGAGCCGCCCCGGTCGTAGATCACTTCGCTGGCACGCAGCAGCGCGCCGGTGGCCAGGAAGTACAGTCCCATCCGGTCGCGGTCCACGTACTGCACGCCTTGCGTGTCCACGCCGTTCCGGCGCAGCTCGGCCACCGCATGCCGTCCCAGTACGTTGTCGGGCACCGTGCTGACCATCTGCACGTCGTGGCCAAGGCAGGCCAGCGAGACGGCGACATTGGCCTCGGCACCACCGACATGGACCTGCAGATGCGGTGTCTGCAACAACAGCTCGCGACCAGGCGCACCCAGCCGCAGCAACAACTCACCGAAGCAGACAATACGGCTCATGACTCTCCCTTCATCGCGTGGCCGCACAGCCCAGCATGCCCAGATCGATGGCATCGGCCATGCGCCGGTAGCCTTCGTCGTTGGGGTGCAGGTGGTCGCGGGTGATGTCCGCCGGTAGTGACTCGGGCAGCTTCGGATCGCGCAGCGTGGCATCGAAATCGATGATTCCGTCAAAACCGGTCCTGCCGCTGCGCGCCCACTGGTTGATCGAGGCCCGCGTGGTGGCCGACACCGGCTCATAGCGTTCGGAGCCGCCGAACGGAGTCAGCGTGCCCAGCCAGGCGCGGATGCCGTGCGCGTGCAGGCGCGTGGCCACCTGTTGATAGCCCAGCAGCATGTCGGCGGCATTGCGGCCGGGAACGGGGTGCGTACCGCCGCCATGACGGATGTCATTGATGCCTTCGAACAGGATCACCTGATCCGCACCGGCCACCGCAATCACATCGCGATCCAGGCGCGACAGCGCGCTGTGACTGCGGCCATGGTCGAGCAGCTTGTTGCCGCTGATGCCCTGGTTGAGTACCACGAAGCGGTCCGGGCAGGCCTGCTGCAGCCGCTGCGCCAGGCGCTCGGGCCACTGGTTGAAGGTGCCGCGACGTGCCGTGGCACCTTCCGTGATGGAATCGCCCAGCGCGACGATCACCTGCGGGCGCTCGTCGCGTTGCACCTGCACCGCCGAGAATACATTCTGCTGGTAGCTCAGCCGAATGCTGCCCGGCACATCCGCCTGCCTGCCATCCACCACGCGCAGTTCGGTACGGCGGACTGCCGGCCGGGTCGGCTGCGGGAAGTAGGCACTGACACTGATCTCCTGCAGTGCCGACACGGGCAAGCGTACCGGGTCGCTCAGCAAGGCAGCGCCGACTGGCACATCGATGGCGGATCGGCCGTCGACGGTCACCGGCAATGCGGCGACCTTGCCATCCTTCAGCCGCACGCGGACGTCCTCAATGTGCAGTGGCGCAGCGCCGAGCTCGTTGCTGATGCGCAGCCGCAGCGCATCGCCGCGGCTGCCGACGCGGATGTCCTGCCGCACGGTCTGCGCGGCGAACTGCACCGGCGCATCGGGCGGGCCATCCTTGCGGTCGGGGGCCGGTGAAGCGGTCCAGGCCGTGACCCAGACCGGTGCGGCCCGGGCGGCAGGGGCGGCGGCCACGGCAGCGCCGAAGGCCAGCGAAAGCAGGGGAATCCAGCGCTGCATGGGTAGGTGTCCGCTCAGGTCAGGAGAAGTAGGTGCCGCCGTTGACGTCCAGGTTCGCACCGGTGATGAACGCTGCCCCGTCCGAAGCGAGGTAGACCGCTGCGTCCGCGGCTTCTTCCGGCAGGCCCTGGCGGCGCAACGGCGTGGCGCCGGCAACCGCCGTGCGTACTTCCGGCTTGGTGAACTGGTCGTGGAAGCGGGTGGCGATCATGCCGCAGCACAGTGCATTCACGCGGATGCCCTTCGGACCCAGCTCCTTCGCCATTGCACGGGTGAAGGTCATCACCGCCGCCTTGGCGGTGGCGTAGATCGATGCGCCCGGGCCGCCGCCGTCGCGACCGGCCTGTGAGGCAAAATTGACGATGGCCGCACCTTCGCCCATGTGTGGAACCACCGCGCGGGTCGTGAGATAGGTGGAGGTGATGTTGAGGTCCATCACCGTGCGGAAGAATGCCGGATCGATCTCGGTCAGCGGACGACGCTCGACCATGCCGCCGGCCACGTTCACCAGCACGTCGATGCGTTCGCCGAACGCAGCCTGGGTGGCGGCGACGAGGCCGGCCACGGCGGCGGCATCGGTCACGTCGGCGCGATGCACGATGGCTTGGCCACCGGCGGCCTGGATCTGCGCCAGCGTTTCGTTGGCGCTGGCCTCATCGTTGGCGTAGTTGATGCAGACGCGTGCGCCGGCAGCGGCCAGCTTGATCGAAACGGCGCGACCGATATCGCGGCCACCGCCGGTGACAATGGCCACCTTGTCCTGGAACGGCATGCGGAAAACTCCTTGGTTTGCGCGGGAATGGATGTACTTGGAAAAGAAGGTGACCCAGGCTCAGCCGCCACGGCGGTCAAGCTTGTGGATCGGTCCGGTCCACCACCACAGCGCGGCCAGCGACAGCGGCACCAGCGCGGCGACGAGGATGAAGATCGGGGCGTAGGAATGGCGGGTCAGCACCGGCACCAGCCAGGTGGTGATCAGCGTGCCGGCCACCGCTGCCAGGCCACCGAGGCCGGCGAGGGTGCCGACCGAGCGGCCATCGAACAGATCACCCGGCAGTGTCTGGATGTTGCCGATGGCGACCTGGAAACCGAACAGCACGGCGGCAATTGCCAGCACGGCAAACAAGGGCTGGTTGGCCAGCACCGCGCCCAGCAGGGCAGGGGCCATGATCACGCAGCCCAGGGTGATGGACAGCTTGCGTGCGCGGTCCACGCTGTGCCCGGCACGGATCAGGCGCCCGGACAGCCAGCCCCCACTGAGGCTGCCGAGCATCGCGCCCACGAAGGGCACCCAGGCGAACAGGCCGATCTGCTTGATGTCGAAGCCGAAGGTCTCGGCCAGATAGATTGGCAGCCAGGACACAAACAGCCACCAGATCGGGTCCAGAAGGAAGCGGCAGGCGAGCATGCCCCAGCTCTGCCGGTGGGCCAGCAGCGAACGCACACTCACCTTCGGCGCTACCGCAGCCTGCTGTCCCGCCTGGTCTTCAAGGATCAACCGGCGTTCGGCATCGCTCACCCAAGGATGCTTGTCCGGGCCGGCGCGGTAGACGAACAGCCACGGCAGCAGCCACAGGAAGCCGATCGCACCGACCAGCACGAAGGTGCCGCGCCAGCCCAGCCACAGGTACAGGCCGGCGATGGCCGGTGCGGACACGATCGCGCCGATCGACGCACCTGCGTTGAACACGCCCTGCGCCAATGCGCGCTCGCGCGCCGGGAACCACTCGGCGTTCGCCTTCACCGCGCCCGGCCACGCCCCGGCCTCGCTGATGCCGAGCATCGCCCGCACCAGGCTGAAGGACAGCATCGAATGGGTGATCGAATGCAGGGCGATGGAGATCGACCACACGCTGATCGACAGCGCGAAGCCCAGGCGCGTGCCGATCATGTCGAACAGGCGCCCGAACAGGAACTGGCCGGCGGCGTAGAACAGCATGAACACCGTCACCAGCAGGGCGTAGTCATCCTTGGTCGCCCCCACTTCCTTGGCGATTTCCGGCCACATCACCGCCAGTGCATTGCGGTCGATGTAGTTGATGACCGTGGCGACGGCGATCAGGCCGACGATCAGCCAGCGCACCGCCGAACGCACCGGCACCTTGCGCAGGCTGGACACCACCGCAGGGCCGTTCATCGCACGTCACCCTTGCTGCGGTCCCTGCGCGCGTGGCTGCCGCTCCAGCGGTAGGCATGGCCATCGACGGTCACGCTGTGCTCGCCCCTGGCGTTGCTGTCATCGGCCACGCCCAGGGCGATGCGGGAGCCACTGGCCAGGCGCAGCTCGATCACCTCGGCATCGCTGCCGCGGGTGCGCACGATGTCCTTGATGCGGCTGTCGGCGCCGTGCACGTACTCGGCGGTGCCGTTGTACTCGCCATGAGGCTCCAGCACGCTGAAGAAGGTCACGTCCTTCTGGCCTTCCACGCGCTGCAGCAGCGCCGGTTCGCGGCGCAGGTTGAATTCCGGGTCGTTGGCGCCGCTTTCCACCAGCAGGGCCTGTGAGGGCGCACTGCTACCGAAGCGGTAGGTGTAGAAGCGGCCATCCAGCAGCCAGGCCAGCATGCGCGGCTCGCTGCCGGGCTTGCTGCGTGCGTCCAGCCACAGGTGCTGGTAGCCGTTTTCGTTGCCCAGCACCGGGCGCTGGCTGGGGAAGTGTTCGGCCTCGAAGCCGGTGGTGACGATGTGGCCGTTGAAGTGCAGCGGCAGGTCGTAGCGCGCGGCCTTGTCGCCGTGAACCTGCAGCAGGTCCAGTACCACCGGCAGGCTCAGTTCGGGGTGGCGCAGCAATGCCTGGGTGCGGGTGAACACTACGCCAGGGTAAGCATCGTGCATGGTTGCCGAGGCGACCTGGGTATCGGCATCGGCCTGGAAGAAGCGCACCTGCGGCGCGTGTTCCTCGCCGCGCTTCCAGTCGCCCTTGAAGTGGCTTTGCTCGTCCACTACCAGGGTATTGTGGGCCACGGTCTGCTTGGCCCAGCTGCGGTTCTCGGCCAGGTAGATGCCGCCGCGCTTGGCTTCCACGTTGAGGAAGCGGGCCGCGCCGTAGTCGGTCACCACCGGATTGCCGTTGTCGTAGAACAGCCAGTTGAGCTTGTCGAAGTGGCCGTGGCCCATGCCCTGCATGGTGTCCTTCTGCACCAGCGCCTGGCCGCGCTCCCCGTTCATGCGCAGGATGGCCAGGCCGCCGCGGTCGCCGTCCGGGCCGTCGCGCAGCAGCATCGGCCTGTAGTCGAAAGGCGTGGCCTTGTTCGCCGCCAGCGCCTGCGCCACCTCCAGCCCTTCGGGCGAAAGCAGCAGGCGTTTCTGCTGCTGGGCCACCGTAAGCAGGCGGTCATCACCGGTGCGCGCATAGGCAATGCCGATGCCGGCCACCAGTTCTTCGGTGTCGATGCCCTTGTCCAGGATGGCATCGTTGATCGGGAAGAACAGGCCGTTGTAACTGGTCTGTACCAGCACGTCGACGGCCTTCAACAGCACGCCGTCGCGGCGCGCGAAGATCTTCCGTTGTGGCTCGTTGCGTTCGATGGCGTTGGCGAACAGCAGGAACGGCGCCAGTGCGTAGCGCTGGTAGTAGGGGCCTTCCTCGTAGTACCCATCGGGCGAGAACAGCAGGTCGATCTGCCGCAGGAAGCCGAACTGATCGTCCTTGCGGCTGCCGCGCAGCGATTTCTCCACCAGCTCCTGGTCGCGCAGCACGTAGCCGGTCATGCCGGTGGCGGCCACGGCCCAGGTGGCGTGGTTGTGGATCTGGTCGTAGTTCTTCGGCTCGCTGATGAGGAACTCGGCCATCGGCCGGAACACCTGCGATTCGATGGTGTTGCGGTCCTGCGCGGACAGCGCATCGCGGATCGCGTCGTAGCCCTGGATGGCATTGACCAGCCACACCGAATCATTCAACACCTGCCAGAACACGCGGCCGGGAATCTGTCCGCGGCCTTCCGGGTGCGGGCCCAGCGTGGGGTAAAGCTGGGCGTACTGCAGCAGCATGTCGCGCGAGTACGCGGCATAGGCCTTGTCGCCGGTCAGCCGGTACAGCGTGCCGGCCGCCAGCAGCGCCTGGTAATTGCGCTTGTGCTGCTCATGCGTGCGGCCGCCGCCCTTGTCCTTGGGCACGGGCACGTCGATGCCGGCCTTCATCATCTTCTTCAGCGACTGTTCCGTGCGCGCCTGTTCCTTGGCGAACCACGGGTAGCGGCTGCCTTCGCTGGCCATCTGCTGCCACTGGGCGGCGGTGATCAGCACCGGTGCGGCATCGGCCTGACGCGCGGCGGAGGCCGGGGCCGCCAGCAGCTGCGCGGCCGGCAGCAGGGCAACGGGAAGGGACAGGGCCAGGGAAACGAACAGCGGCTGCAACCTCATCGATCAACTCCGGTGCTGGTGCGTGACAAGGCAACCTCGCCTGCCTTGGGATACCAGTCCACGCCCGTTGCCTCGCGAGCAGTCATCGCCAGCGCGGGATCGGCGCCGGTAGCGGGCAGGGCAGGGTTGGCCACCCACAATCCGCTGGCGGCCTGCTGGAGGGTGACGGTGCGGCTTTCGACGCCGCTGGGGAACACACTACTGGCCTGCGGCGACTGCACATTGCCGCTGAAGCTGATGCCGGTCAGGGAACTGGCGGCCGTTGGGGGGTTCCTGCTGGTGCGGTTGACGATCAGGTTGTCACTGAAGCGACTGCTGCTGGCGGCCACATCGATGCCCTTGGTCGCGTCATGGCCCACCCCGAAGCTGATCTTCGCCACGTCCACGAAGGTGTTGCGGCTGATGGTGGCGTTGACCACCGGCGCATAGCCGGACAGCGGCGGGTTGGACTGGCCATCCATCACCGCCAGCGCCGAGCGGTTGCTGGACCCGGCGAGGCGCTCGAAGTAGTTGTTGCTGACGGTCTGGTCGGCATTGATGATCCTCACGCCGCCAGTGCCGGCCTTGTCATCGCCCAGGAAGACGTTGTCGATCACGCGGTTACCGTTGCCATGGCGCAGCGTGAGCGCACCGGCCGAACGGTAGAACACGTTTCCGCGATAGGTATTGCCGCCGGATTTGCTGGAAATGATCTCGGTTTCGCCGTCGCAGCCCTCAAACCAGTTGTTTTCCACCGTGCTGTTGGAATTGCTCAGCGAGGTGTCGCTGGTGCCGACGCGGATCGTTTCGCCGCCGTTGACGCCCAGTGCCGGGCGCGGACCGAACCAGTTGTGGTCGATGCGGTGCTGGTTGTCCAGGCCCTGGGTGGCATCGCGCACCACCACCACGGTCGGCCCGGCATTGGTCTTGCCGCGCAGCTGGCTGTGGTCGAGGCGGTTGTGGTTGCCGTACAGCGATACCCAGTAGTCCTGGTCGCTGGCATCGGGGTTGGTGTAGTCATCGATGACCAGCCCGGTGACGCGGCTGTGGCTGGCGACGGCCCTGCTCGACTCGCGGAACGCCACCACCGCATCACCCGGTGTATAGCCGTTGCGGAACACCAGGTTGGACACCTGCAGGTAGCTCCCCGCCAGGCGCAGGTCCGAGCGTCCGCTGAGGACGACCTTGCCGGCGGTCTGCGCGCGCAGCGTGATCGGCGCTGCCGCTGTGCCCTGACCTTTCAGCAGGAGACGGGCGTCGATCCAGATGCCATCGGCCAGCACGATTTCATCGCCGGGCTGCAGCGCTGACGCAGCGGTGGTGTACTCAGCGACATCGTGGACGAGCCAGCTGGCTGCACTTGCCGCAGAAGTGGTCAGGCAGATTACCAAGCCAGTGGTCAGGCAAAACAGTGATGAATTGGTGGGTGAATGACGCGACAGCCAGCAAATGCGCATGAAATCCTTCCAGGGACGGCCGGGCCGTCATTTCAGGGTGGGCCTGCATACCACTTCCGGGCCTTTTGTAAGCCAGCTTATGCGCAAAGTCATGCTGCAGTAGCACATTAAATTGCGATCAACTGGTATGGATAAAAGGCATTTGCATGAGAGCATACCAATTGGTTGACATTTTCATGCTGCCGTGCCGAAGCTGCGTCCCACGCCTGCGGTGCAGGCGATCCTTTGGGAGGAGGAAACCATGCGGCGACCCGCCGGAGCAGTGCACAGCATCTCGTTGTCCCCCACACCCCTGATCGTGGCGCTTGTTGCCGCATTGGCGGGCATGCCCGCTGCCCAGGCGCAATCCAGCAAGGACGCGGCAGGGCAGGATCCCACCACGCTGGACCAGGTGCAGGTCACCGGCATCCGCGAATCGATGCAGAGTTCGATCAACAAGAAGCGCGACGACACGGTCATCGCAGACGTGCTTTCCGCAGATGACATCGGTGATCTTCCGGCGCCGTCGCTGGCCGACGCGATCGAGACCCTGACCGGTGCCGCTTCGACCCGCGACAAGACCGGTGCGTCGGAGATCTCGATCCGTGGCCTGGGCGCCTTCCTCAGCAGCACCAACTTCAACGGCCGCGAAATCACCAATGGCAGCGGCGACCGCTCGGTGAACTTCAACATGTTCCCGGCCGAGCTGATCAACACGGTGGCCATCTACAAGACCCAGCGTGCCGACATCATCGAAGGCGGCGTGGCCGGTACCATCGGCCTGGAAACGGTACGGCCGCTGGAATACGGCAAGCGCTCGGTGCAGTTCGACCTGCGTGGCAGCTGGGCCGAGTATGACAGGAAGTACCACGACGACGACGGCATCGGCTACCGTGGCACCGCCAGCTACATCGACCAGTTCGAGTTCGGCAACGGACAGAAGCTGGGCGTTTCGCTGGGTTTCCAACGCCTCGACGGTACCGACCCGGAAGAAAGCATCACCAGTGGTTCCACCTGGTATGCCTGCGACGGCACGCAGAACGTGGCCAATGCCAACTGCAACGAGGTCAGCGCACAGGCCATTGCCAATGGCGCGCCTTACTACCTGGTGCCGAGCAGTCGCATCTACCGCCTCAAGCAGGAACGCAACGATCGCCAGAGCGAGTTTGCCGCACTGCAGTGGCGGCCCAATGACGTGGTCGAACTGAATGTCGATTTCGAGCATACCCAGCGCAACTGGTACGAGAACCGCAGTGACCTGAGCCTGTCCAACGCCCGCCGTGGCATCACCCAGCGCCAGGTTGACGAGGACGGTATCGTGCGCCACCTGCACGGCAGCACCTCGATTGATTCGACCTCAAACCGCTACTGGCGTGGGGAGGAGTACACCGGTGGCGGCTTGAACCTGATCCTGCGCCCGACCCCAGCGTGGGAGCTGTCCACCGATCTCTCGTACTCACACACCAATCGCCTCGACAGCGAACGGATGACGCGGCTGCGCGCCAACCAGCGTGATGTCAACAATGCCATCGTGCCCGGCATCAGCAGCGGGACGACGGGGTATGTCGACTACGACTGGGACTGGCACGGCGAGGTGCCGAGCGTTGCCCTGGCGCGGAATTTCGATCCCGGCAACTGGGACGCCTACACGGGCGCGGCGCGGGCGACTTCCAGCGCCACCGAGAATGATCACAAGATCAAGGCTGGCCGCTTCGATGCCAGCTTCATGCCGGAGTCCGGCTTCTTCACCCGCATCAAGGGCGGCGTGCGCGCGAGCCAGGCCGACTACCGCCTGCGCGACAACACTCTGGTAACCGACTACGACCAGCGCGTGGCGGCCGACAAGGCGAAGATCATCGCTGCCAATCAAGCCTGCCGCGCACCCTTCCCCCAGGATGACTTCATGGACGCCGCGAGCGGCAACACGATTTCGTCCTGGGCGTACTTCGATCCGAACTGCCTGTACCAGTCGTTCCGTGGCAGCCTCGACAGCGGGTTGGATCCGGGTTTCCAGGACCCAAACAATGTCGACATCACCGAGAAGAGCAGAGCGCTCTACCTCATGGGGGAGTTCAGCAGCAGCCTGTTTGGTTTGCCGGTGACCGGCAACCTCGGCCTGCGCTGGGTCAAGACCGATGTTCGCTCCGAAGGCGTGCGTACCGGCCTGCGTCTCGAGGACAACGGTGACGGGACGATCCGCCTGCAACCCACCGGCGAGTACAGCACGCAGGTGTTCAAGGCGGGCAACGACAAGCTGCTGCCCAGCCTCAACGCAGCCTTCGAGCTGCGCCCGGACGTGTTGCTGCGGGTCGGTGCGTACCGCGCGATGTCCCGCCCGGACATTTCGGCACTGGGAGCGGGGCGCACCATCAACGTGAGCAGTGATGCCACCTACGGCAATCTGGCCGACGCGCTCGATGACATCAGTGCCAGTGGCAACCCCGCTGCGCAGCCGCTGATGTCCTGGAATGGCGACCTCTCCCTGGAGTGGTACCCGAACCCGGACACGATGCTGGCCGGCGCGGTGTACTGGAAGCAGTTCAACGGCGGCACCGCCACTGCGCTGGTGCCGGAGACCTACACCATCGACGGCCAGAGCGTGACCGTGCCGGTGCGGCAGCAGGTGACCACCGACGAGGACAGCACGCTGACCGGCTTCGAGCTGACCGCCACCCATCGACTGTCGTACCTGCCCAAGCCGTTCGACGGACTGGGCTTCAAGGTCAGCTACAACTATGCCGACGCCGACTACCGGACCCAGGATTCACGGCTGGGTGAGCAGCTGGCCAGTGATGGCACGATCATTCCGGCGATCGTGCCGCCGGCGGGTCTCAGCGGCTTCTCGCGGCACGTCCTGTCCGGCTCGATCTACTGGGACGTCGGGCGCTTCAACATCCAGGCCGTCGGCAAGTTCCGCTCGCACTACTACCAGGACTTCACCGGCAACACCGCGCAGCAGAACCGCTACTACGATGACAACACCAGCGTGGACCTGCGCCTGCGCTACCGGGTGAACAAGCAGTTGTCGCTGTCGCTGGAGCTGATGAACCTGACCAACGAGCCGCGCGTGGCCTACCAGCCGCTCTATGGGAACTTCCGCGAAGTGGTGACCTACGGGCGGCGTGCGTATTTCGGTGTACGATACAAGTTCTGAACAGGGCGGCGCGGCCAGTGGTCGCGCCGTCGCTCCAACCGGACCCTTGCCGGCCGCGGTGGCAGGGCAGGGACCCGGAGGGAATCGCCAAGGGTCAGCCGCATGTCCGCCAACCGCCTTTACCAGACCATTGCTGCCAAGCTCCGCAAGCTGATCGAGGACGGCGAATTTCCGCCGGGCTCGCGGCTGCCGGGCGAGCGTGAGCTGGCCGAGCGGTTCGGTGTCAGCCGGGTCACCATCCGCGAGGCTGAAATCGCTCTGGAGGCCCAGGGCTGGATTGCGATCCGCATCGGCTCGGGCGTGCATGTGAAGCCGCGCCCGACGCAGGCGTCCGGCGGACTGCCGGATGTCAGTGCCTTCGACCTTACCGCCGCGCGCGCGGTGTTCGAGGCCGAGGCTGCCGCCCTGGCCGCCAGCAACCTGGATGATGCCGGTATCGCTGAACTGCAGGTACTGGCCGAGGCGCTGTGCCGTCGCGACCTGAGCGATGAGGAGGCCGGCGAGTACGATCGCCGCTTCCATCTGACCATTGCGCGGCTATCCGGCAATCCGGTCGTGGAGTACTTCGTGCAGCAGATCTGGCGAATGCGCAGCGAGCTGCCGCGGGTGACCGAGGTCTATGCGCGTGTCTGCCATGACGACGGCGCCAGTCGGGCCGACGAGCACATGGCGATCTTCGAAGCCTTGCGTGCGCGTGATCCGGTGGCCGCGCGCAATGCGATGCGCCATCACTTCCAGCGCCTGTTCGAAGCCATGCTGCAGGCGACCGAAAGCCAGGCGCTGGAGGAGATCCGCCGCCGCACGCAGCAGGATCGCGAGCGGTTCATGGCTACGACGCGGATCTGAAGGGCGTTTTCTGCAGGTTCGGCAACGGCGTGACGTTCAGTTCGCCGGCCATTGCGCATTCGGTGTTGAAGGTGCCGTTGCACTGAAGCGGAGAGGGGCGGAATCCCTGAAAGATTTCGTACCTCTTCGCCCGGCAGGACCATTTTCTGATTCTCGCGATGACTGGCGCGATGTCTGCCGCCGATACCTACAACGTCCGCGTATCGTGCTGCATAGAGTGGATCCAAAGCATCAGCTGTGACACGTTACGTTAACTGCCTTTCGTGAAGGCGTAGCAGTGCAGGGTGGTCTGCCCGGGTCTCAGCCGGTGCGACGGGCGTTCGTATGCTTCCCATCATGGGCTCATCATTTCACCGTCCAGATTTCATGAACGCTACCCGACCATCCGGCTGGGTGCAGAACGGTGAACGCTGGGATCTGTGGTGGAACGGTCGCTCGGTGGCCAATGTCGTGCCACATCCCGTACTCGGTTTCCGACTGTGCCTGGATGCTCGCAGGGCGGCGCCGGGCAAGACCGTGGTGGTCGCCAGCGCTCGCCAGGCCAAGCGCTATGCAGAGCGCTGGTGTGCTGTCAGGCTTTACCCGCAGCTGAGGCTGCGCGATGCGGTGGCACGGCTGGTGAATGCCACGCCCGCCACGCATGGCGCTGTGCCGCCGGCGCTCACCCGCGAGCAGCGGCAGCAGGCCCGCCGCCTGGCCGAGGCGGGGGCGGGGGAGATGAGGCGGATCAAGGAGGCGCTCGCGCCTCGACGGCCGTTGATGGCGGTGCGGCCTGATGTGCGGGAGAACGGCGGAGCCTGGTCGACCACAGGCCAGGCTCCACTCGCGCGCCCGCCGGGCGGCCGCGCTACGCCGAAAGCTCCTCACGCACGATCCGGGCCCCTTCGCTGAGCGCACGCAGCTTGCCCCGTGCCACCTCGCGCGGCAGTGGTGCCATGCCGCAGTTGGTGCTCGGATAGAGCTTGTCGGCATCCACGAACTGCAACGCCTTGCGCAGGGTATTGGCCACGTCTTCCGGCGTTTCAATGGTATGAGATGCCACGTTGATGGCGCCCACCATCACCTTCTTGCCGCGCACCAGTTCGATCAGATCGATCGGCACGTGCGAGTTCTGGCATTCCAGCGAGATGATGTCGATGCTCGAGGTCTGCAGCTTCGGGAACGATTCTTCGTACTGGCGCCATTCCGATCCCAGCGTCTGCTTCCAGTCGGTGTTGGCCTTGATGCCATAGCCATAGCAGATGTGCACCGCCGTCTGGCACTTCAGGCCTTCAACCGCACGCTCCAGTGCGGCTACACCCCAGTCGTTCACCTCATCGAAGAATACATTGAAGGCAGGTTCGTCGAACTGGATGATGTCCACGCCAGCGGCCTCCAGTTCCTTGGCTTCCTCGTTGAGGATCTTCGCGAACTCCCAGGCCAGCTTCTCGCGGCTCTTGTAGTGCGCGTCATACAGCGTGTCGATCATGGTCATCGGGCCAGGCAGGGCCCACTTGATCGGCTGCGTGGTCTGCCGGCGCAGGAACTTTGCATCCTCCACGAACACCGGCCTGGGGCGGCTGACCGCACCAACCACGGTTGGCACACTGGCGTCATAGCGGTTGCGGATGCGGACCGTTTCGCGCTTCTCGAAATCGACACCGCTGAGGTGCTCGATGAAGGTGGTGACGAAGTGCTGCCGGGTCTGCTCGCCGTCGCTGACGATATCGATGCCGGCATGCTGCTGTTCCTGCAGGGACAGGCGCAGCGCGTCCTGCTTTCCTTCAATCAGGCCGTCGTCCTGCAGCTTCCAGGGTGACCAGAGCTTCTCGGGCTCGGCCAGCCAGGAGGGCTTGGGCAGGCTGCCTGCGGTGGAGGTGGGAAGCAGTTTCTTCGTCGACATTGCGTCTTGTTTCCTGGGGCGAATGGGGAATCGGTGATCAGCGGGCAGCCCACTGCTCAAGCACGGCGCCGTACGGCTTGATGAAGTGCTCTTCGGTGAACCGGCCCTGCTTGACCGCGAGCTGGCTGCGCTCCTCGCGGTCATAGACGATGCGGGTGGAGGAGTAATCCTGGTGCTTCAGGCTGGGCTGGTAGACCTTGCCTGCCCCGGAGTTGGCGTTGTAGATCTCCGGGCGGTAGATCTTCTGGAAAGCCTCCATCGTGCTGATGGTGGCGATCAGCTCCAGGTTCGAGTAGTCACCCAGCAGGTCGCCCTGGAAGTAGAACGCCAGCGGTGCGACGCTGCCCGGCGGCATGAAGTAGCGCACCTGCAGGCCCATCTTGTCGAAGTACTGGTCAGTGGGAGAGAACTCACCCTGGCGATATTCCACGCCCAGGATCGGGTGGTGGTTCTCGGTGCGGTGGTAGGTCTTGCTGCTGGACACGCTGATGCAGATCACCGGCCCCTTGCTGAAGTTGGCACGGTAGGCGTCAGACTCCAGGAAATGCCTGAACAGCTTGCCATGCAGGTCGCCAAAGCCTTCCGGAATGCCAAAGGTGGCCTTGCCTTCGTTGCTGGCCGGCAGTACCACGCTGAAATCGTAGTCGCGCACATAGGACGAGAAGTTGTTGCCCACGATGCCTTCGGTACGCACACCGGTGCGGGTGTCGACGATGGTCGGGCGCAGCACCTCGATCAACGGGAACGGATCGCCGCCATCGCTGTCGTCGATATGCATCTCCACCGAGATGATGTCCAGCTCGACCGCGTAACGGTCCGCGCTGGGGTTGTCCCAGTGCGCCAGATCGTTGAAGCGGTTGTTGATCATGCTGATCGTGTTGCGCAGGTTCTCCTGGCGCGACTCGCCGCGTGCGAGGTTGGCGAAATTGGTGGTGATGCGCGTCCCCTCTGCGGGCTGGTAATCCTCGTTGAAGGGGATGCGCGTGATGCTGAAGGTGAAGGTGTCGGTCGTCATGGGCGGCGTTCCGTGTTGCGGGGTGACATCCGGATGCGGGCGAGGGCATCCGGCATTCAAAGAGCTGCGGCGGCCTCAAGGGCGGTGGCACGATGGCGGGGCAGCGCCAGCAGCGGCATGGCCCGCCGTACCGCCAGTCGCGCCCGCTCGATCAGGGCGTCGTTGTGCACGCGGCCGTCGGCGAAATCGCGGTCGGTGGCGTAGACACCCAGCGGCAGGGTGCGTGCCTGGAAGAAGCTGAAGAGCGGGCGCAGCTGATGGTCGATCACCAGCGAGTGGCGCTCGCTGCCACCGGTGGCGGCCAGCAGGATGGGGGTGTCGACCAGTGCGTCCTGGTGGATGAAGTCGAAGAAGTGCTTGAACAGCCCTGTATACGAGCCGCGATAGACCGGCGTGCTCACCACCAGCACATCGGCCTGCTCAACAGCGGCCAACTGGCGTTCCACGGTGTCGGGCAGCTGCGAACGCCAGAGCGCGCCCGCCAGCTGCGGGGCCAGTTCGCCCAGTTCAACCAGGTGCTGCTCGCCGTGGATGTCCTCGCCGATCAGGCCCAGCAGATGCTCGGCCAGCGTGGCGGCCCTAGAAGGGCGTTGCAGTCCGCCGGAGACGGCGACGATTCGAAGGGGGCGGGCAGGTGAAAGCATGACACGATCCTAGTCAGTGCCTTCCATGACGTAAAATGGTATTACTTCACCAATCCATGAGCGGGATTCATCATCATGCTGGAGCGGATCCACCTCAGCATCGTGCAGCAGGTCGAGCAGCAGGGCTCGCTCACCGCTGCCGCCGGCGTGCTCAACCTGACCCAGTCTGCCCTGAGCCACAGCATGAAGAAGCTGGAGCAGCAGCTGGGCACCGACGTCTGGCTGCGCGAAGGCCGCAGCCTGCGGCTGACCCAGGCCGGGCAGTACCTGCTGGCCGTGGCCAACCGGGTGCTGCCACAGTTGGCCCTGGCCGAGGAACGACTGGGCCAGTTCGCGCAGGGCGAGCGCGGTGCGCTGCGCATCGGCATGGAGTGCCATCCCTGCTACCAGTGGCTGCTGAAGATCGTCTCGCCGTACCTGGCCGCGTGGCCGGATGTGGACGTGGACGTCAAGCAGAAGTTCCAGTTCGGCGGTATCGGCGCCTTGTTCGGCTACGAGATCGACCTGCTGGTCACCCCCGACCCGCTGCTGAAGCCAGGCCTGACGTTCATCCCGGTGTTCGACTACGAGCAGGTGCTGGTGGTGGCCAGCAACCATGCGCTGGCAAAGCTCGACCATGTAAAGCCACGCCAGCTGGCCCAGGAAGTGCTGATCAGCTACCCGGTGCCGTTCGAGCGCCTGGACATCTACAACCAGTTCCTGCTTCCGGCCGGCATCACGCCACGGCGGCACAAGGCCATTGAAACCACCGACATCATGATGCAGATGGTGGCCAGCGGCCGTGGCGTGGCCGCCATGCCGCGCTGGCTGGTGGAGGAGTATGCCGCGCGCATGGACGTGGTGCCGGTACGCCTCGGCGCGAAGGGCATTCCCAAGCAGATCTATCTGGGTGCGCGCGAGGCCGATACCAGCATCGACTACCTGCAGGCTTTCATCGAACTGGCGCGGAACAGTTCGCCCCTGGCGAGTAGTGCAGGCGTGGGCGCGTGATGTCCGCGCCTACGTCGCTGCAGGTGCAGGCCTTCCTTGATGCCTTTTCGCTGGAGGTAAGCGCCAAGGCCATGCCGGCGCTGGGTGCCGAAGCCACCCGCATTCCGCGCGGCACCACGATTTCCATTCCCTGGCTGGCCAGCGAGGACGACGACGCACGCCTGGCAGCGGCGCGCAGGGTGCGTGAGCTGGGCTTCGAGCCGATGCCGCATCTCTCGGCGCGGCGCATCGGGTCGCGTGCGGTGCTTGAGCGCTTCCTGCAGCGTGCCGCCAACGAGGCCGGTGTCGCCCAGTGCCTGGTGATCGCCGGCGACCTGGCCTCGCCCGCCGGACCGTTTGCTGACAGCGCCTGCATCATCAAAACCGGTCTTCTGGAGACGTCCGGCATCAGGATCGTCGCCATCGGTGGTCACCCCGAAGGGCATCCGGCAATGCGCGCTGAAGAACGCTGGCAGGTGCTGGAACACAAGTGCCGGGCCATCGAAGCGCGCGGCATGGCGCCGATGATCATCACCCAGTTCGCGTTCGATGCCGGTATCGTTCTGGACTGGCTGCATGCATTGCGCGCTCGCGGCATCGTGGTTCCGGTGCTGGTGGGTGTGCCCGGTCCGGCAAGCATTGCGCGGTTGCTGCGCTACGCCGCGATGTGCGGGGTGGGCGCCAGTGCCTCGATGCTGGCAAGGTACGGCATCTCGATCGGGCGGCTGCTTGGAACGGCGGGGCCGGAGGTGTTCATGGATCGCATGGCAGCTGGACTGACCGAGGACCATGGCTTGGTCAGCCCGCACTTCTTCCCGTTCGGGGGCATCGCGCAGTCGTTGGACTGGATCGGGCATTATCGTGCGCAGGCCTCTGCAGCCTGCCGCTCACAGGTCATCCAGTGAATCCACGCGAAGGAGGATGGCCATTGAACAGGAAATCAAGCCAACTGGCCACGATCGTGGGATGGACCCTGGGTGCAGCGGCAACAGCAGGGGCGGTTGCTTCCTATTTCATCAGCACCTGGAAACTGCAGCATGCGCCTCTGGCGCCTTATCCAGCCGCAGGTGAAATCCATCCGTACTTCATCCGTGGCACGACGATCTACCTGAACAGTCTCGATCTTGCCGTCGAAAGCTGGCTGCTGCCTTCGATGATCGTACTCGGCCTGCTTGCGGGCTCGATCCTGGCGTGGGTGCAGCGAAACCGGGGATCCAGCTAGTACGGAACGCGGTCGCGATGGAGTGCAGTTTCCGCTCACCCCTGGTGGCGGCGTATCCCGGACGGGCTGCTGATCAGGCCCGCGTTGCTGATGGCCTGGCGCGTACCGCACGCGCGACACGCAAGCACGGTGCCTCCTCGCACATGCTCCATCTCCTGCTCGCCCCATATGCTGGTTGTGCCGCAGGCCGTGCAGGTGGCTTCGATCTGCAGGGCCCGGGCCAGGTCGCCCTCTGCGCCCGGCCTGTAGGTGAGGTCGGTGATCTTGAATATGCCGGTATGACTCATCGGAACGCCGTTGTGGGTCTACTACGGGAAGATAGCGGTGCGACGGTGTCGGCCGCGTTGGCGCAGTGTTGAGAAAGGGTGCGCTTCGCTCATGGATCAGTACGCAGCATGAATTCCTGCAGCCGCGCCCGGCTGACGGACTGGTGGTTGCCGCATCCCGGGCAGCTGAGCGAAGCGGCGCCGTTGAGGTCGACGAGGCCGTGGCCAGGGATGGCCCGGAACTGCCTTGAGCACTTCAGGCACGAACAATCCATGCGAGTGACCTGCAGCAGGGTGCCATCCTCACGCGCCACTCCTTCGACGCTGATTACATAGAACTGTCCGATGTCGCGCATGAAGATGAATAAAGCCCTGAACGTGTGGGGGCGCTCATCATGCCGTCTGTCGCGTCGCAAGGCGCGACCCGTATTCTGAAGAATTAAGAATACGCATCACGGCCCGGGCTTGTACCGGATGCTAGAGTGTGAATAGGTGCCGACGTGGCGCCACATTCAAGGCTGATGTCCATGCCCATCAGGGCCGTTGTATACGCAAGCCAGGCCGCCGAAGGTCTTTCGATTGATCGCCTGAAGGCGCTCGTGGCCGATGCCGCAAGGTTCAACAAGCTTGCAGGGGTGACAGGCGTGCTGCTGCACGATGGAACGCGATTCGTGCAGTACTTCGAAGGGCCCGAAGATGGCGTGGCCAGCGTCTACGAGCGCGTGCTGCAATCGGCCAGCCACACGGATGTCGTGGAGCTGGCGCGCGGGCGCGTTTCTACCCGCCAGTTTCCCTATTGGTCGATGCACCAGCTTCCTGCCGATCAGCTACTGGTCGGCCGACTTGCCAGGGCCGACTGGTCACGCTTCAAGAGAAGCCAGCCCGAGGAAATCGCAGGCTCCGCGTGGGGAATCGATGTGCTTGCTGCGGCAGTAGCGCCCTACGTACACGCCGCTTAGTTTCCGCTTCGGCGGCCACCTGATCGAGGTGTGCAGTGAAATGAAGGCTCTCATCACGCTCGTCGCTGCACTGGCTGCGGGCCCGGCGCTTGCCGATGCCCCGCTGCCGCCGCCGGAGAGGTTCACGGCATGCTCCCCCGCGCGGAATCTCTGTGCGGATTCCGATCCGGCCTTGAATTCAACACGGGTAACACCGCACGCATCGGGTCAGGAAGCCTGGCTGATACCCGGCTGGCATCGCTGGCTGTTCCCGTCGGACGATGGGGAGTCGGTCGTGGTCGGCTACGAGGGCATGAACCTGGTTCCGGTTGACGTGACGTTGAGCGAGCCGGTGCTGCTTTTCTACCATCGTGGCCGCTTGGTCCGCACCGTCACCCTGGGTCAACTGTATCGCCGCACATCGCAGCTCAGGCGTACCGACTCGCACTTCGCCTGGGTGAGCACCATCGGCTTCAATCACTCCAACCAGCTCGTAGTCGAGCTGGTCAATGGAGACAAGGTGGCGTTTGCCGCCGGTACGGGCGTCCGCGAGCCGGTGCGGCCGGATGGCCGCTGACAGGCCGTCACGGGTGTTCGGGGAATCACGCGCGGCGTGACCGAACCATCACCCGCATTCACTCCACAACAGCGAAAATGCACTGTCGGGCGCGCCCATGCGCGCGCCGCTCACTGCCTGCAGGATCGTGAAGATGTCCAAGTCCGCCTTTGGTGAATCGTCATGTGCCGCCGCTGCCAGCGGTTGCGTCGAGGTGCGCGGTGCGCGCGAGCACAACCTCAAGAATGTCGACGTCTCCATCCCGCGCAACGCATTGGTGGTGTTTTCCGGTGTTTCGGGCTCCGGCAAGTCATCGCTGGCCTTCGGCACCGTCTTCGCCGAAGCGCAGCGGCGCTACTTCGAATCGGTTGCGCCGTATGCACGGCGCCTGATCGACCAGGCCGGCGTGCCCGATGTGGACGCCATCGACGGGCTGCCGCCGGCAGTGGCGTTGCAGCAGCAGCGCGGCGCCAGCAATGCGCGTTCATCGGTGGGCAGTGTCACCACGCTCTCCAGCCTGGTGCGCATGATGTACTCGCGTGCAGGCGCCTACCCGGCCGACCAGCCGATGCTCTACGCCGAGGACTTCTCGCCCAACACGCCGCAGGGCGCCTGCAGTACCTGCCACGGGCTGGGGCATGTCTACGAAGTGACCGAAGCCTTGATGGTGCCGGACCCGTCGCTGAGCATCCGCGAGCGCGCCATCGCCTCCTGGCCGCCGGCCTGGCATGGCCAGAACCTACGCGACATCCTGGTCACGCTCGGCTACGACATCGACGTGCCGTGGAAGAAGCTGCCGAAGAAGGACCGGGAGTGGATCCTGTTCACCGAGGAAACGCCCACCGTGCCGGTCTATGCCGGCTTCACGCCTGCCGAAACCCGGGCAGCACTCAAGCGCAAACTCGAGCCGAGCTACATGGGCACGTATACCGGCGCGCGTCGCTACGTGCTGCATACCTTTGCCAATACCCAGAGCGCGCTGATGCGCAAGCGGGTTTCCCGCTACATGGAAGGCAAGCTGTGCCCGGCCTGCCACGGGAAACGCCTGAAGCCGGAAGCGCTCTCGGTCACCTTCGCGGGCGTGGATATCGGCGAGTTCATGCGGCTGCCCCTGGATCAGCTGGCAGATCTGCTGGAGCCCATCGCGCAGGGTGATTTCAGCGCACACAGCAGGGGCGAACGCACCCGCAGGAACACCACGCGCCGCGACCGCAGCCAGCGGGCGGCCAGCGGGCGCGCCGTCCATGCTTCAGCCCCGGATGTCCGCCTGACCTCGGCCCTGTCGGAAGAGAAGCGGCTGGCTGCACAGCGACTGGCGAGTGGGGTCATGGCGCGTGTACGGCAGCTGCGTGAGCTGGGCCTGGGCTACCTCTCGCTGGACCGCGCCACGCCCACGCTGTCCGCCGGCGAACTGCAGCGCCTGCGGCTGGCCACCCAGCTCAGCTCGCTGCTGTTCGGTGTGCTGTACGTGCTCGACGAACCTTCGGCTGGCCTGCACCCGGCCGACAGCCAGGCGCTGTACGACGCGTTGGACCGGCTGCGTGATGGCGGAAACTCGGTGTTCGTGGTCGAGCACGATCTGGAGCTGATGCGCCGCGCGCAATGGCTGGTGGACGTGGGCCCGGAGGCCGGCGAGCGGGGAGGGCGGGTGCTCTACAGCGGCGAGCCCGGTGGCCTGCGCCAGGTGCAGGATTCGCGCACCGCCCGGTATCTGTTCGACCAGGTGCCAGCGCCTGCCAGCCGCCAGCGAAGCGCCGCGAACTGGCTGGAACTGAAGGGCATCCATCGCCACAACCTGCACGGTGTGGACGCGCAGGTGCCGCTGGGGTTGCTGACGGCAGTGACCGGCATTTCCGGCTCGGGCAAGTCCAGCCTGATGGCGCAGGCGCTGCCGGAGCTGATGCTGCTGCATCTGGGGCACGAACCCGCGGACGATGGTGCCGAGGTCTCACCCACGGACGGGCCGACCGTGATCGAAACCACCCGGGGCCAACTGGCCGGTGATGTGGACGCCATCCAGCGCGTGGTGCAGGTGGACCAGAAGCCGATCGGCCGCACACCGCGCTCCAACCTCGCCACCTATACCGGGCTGTTCGATCACGTACGCAAACTGTTCGCGGCGACGCCGGCCGCACGTCGTCGCCGGTTCGATGCGGGCCGTTTCTCGTTCAACGTGGCCAAGGGCCGATGCGAGACCTGCGAAGGCGAGGGTTTCGTGAGCGTCGAGCTGCTGTTCATGCCCAGCATCTACGCCCCGTGCCCCACCTGCCACGGCGCGCGTTACAACGAAGCCACGCTGAAGGTATTGTGGAACGACCGCAACATCGCCGAGGTCGTGAAGATGACGGTGGACCAGGCGCATGCGTTCTTCAGCGGGGAGGAGCCCATCGCCCGACCGCTGCAGCTGCTGCAGGAAATCGGCCTGGGTTACCTGCGGCTGGGCCAGCCGGCCACCGAGCTTTCAGGCGGTGAGGCCCAGCGCATCAAGCTGGCCACCGAACTGCAGCGCAGCCAGCACGGGCGCACGCTCTACGTGCTGGACGAACCCACCACCGGCCTGCATGCCTCCGATGCGGACAGGCTGCTGGTACAGCTGCAGCGGCTGGTCGACGCAGGAAACACAGTGATCATGATCGAGCATGACATGCGTGCGGTCGCGCAGGCGGACTGGGTGATTGACGTTGGCCCGGGCGCAGGCAGTGCCGGTGGCACGATCGTGGCGAAGGGAACGCCGCATCAGGTGGCGCGTGCCAAGGGCAGCCGGACGGCGCCGTTCCTGGCGCGCGAGCTGGCGCCCCTGTAGGGCCGAGCCATGCCCGGCCATCACGATCCGCCAGATCTCGGGTCCGCCTGTCCATCAAACGATGTTCAGCTCTCCCCGCGCCACTGGCTCATCAACATCTGAAGAAAGCGTTCCGCAGTAGGCGAGAGCAGGGCGCCTCGGCGACGGACGATCCCGATCGTGCGCGACACCACAGGGTTGCCTATCGAGCGCGTCACCAGGGTGGGGTGATCCCCGTCCGGCGTCGCCATTTTCGGCAGGACAGAAACGCCGATGCCGGCCTCGACCATGCCCAGTGACGTCGACAGGTGGGTCACTTCGTAGTGCCAGCTCAGTTTGAGGTTCTCGCGCGCCAGGGCGCCGTCCAGCAGCGTGCGATTGCCGCTGGTGCGATGCACGGTGATCAGCTGATGCTCGGCGAGGTCGGCCCACTCCACCCTGCGCTTGCGGGCCAGCGGGTGGTCGCGTCGGCAAGCCAGCACGAACGGGTCTTCGGCCAGTACGTCGAAGTCGAGATTCGGATCGTTGGCGCCCATGAAGTTGATGCCGAACTCGACTTCGCCACGCTCCACCGCCTGCAGGCCCTCGGTCGCCGGGATATCCAGGATCCGGAAGCGCACGTTGGGATGCGCTTCGTGGAAGCGCGCCATCACGCTTGGCAGGAAATAGAACGCGGCCGTAGGCAGGCAGGCGATGGTGACAGTAGCACCGCGGGTGTCTTCGCGGCCGCGCAGTGAGAACAGTGATCCATCGAATTCCTCCAGCATGCGACGCACCAGCGGCAGCAGGTTCTCGCCGACTGCGGTCGTGCTGACGCTGCGCGTGGTGCGCTCCAGCAGAGGCGAACCCACGGCCTGCTCCAGCTTCTGTATCCGTCGGCTGAGTGCCGGCTGGGAGACGTGCAGGATCTCCGCGGCCCGATGGAAGCTGCGTGTCTCCGATACAAGCAGGAACGCGCGGAGATCGAGGATTTCACAATTGATGCTCATAATGTATCAATAATCCAAAAAGCAGCAATTCACAGATCAATTGGGGTCATGCCAGTATCGAATCACAGAGGGGCCATTCATCCCCTATACGCATCAATCTAGCACACGTATGTCCAACGATCTGCTCAGCATTCCCTGCGTGCTCATGCGAGGCGGCACCTCCAAGGGCCCGTTCTTCCTGGCCAGCGACCTTCCGGCGAACACCGCCGAACGCGATCGCCTGCTGGTGGAAGTGATGGGGTCGGGTCATCCGCTGCAGATCGACGGCATCGGTGGAGGCAACGCGCTGACCAGCAAAGTGGCCATCATCGACCGATCCAGCCGGGCAGACGCCGACGTGGACTATCTGTTCGCCCAGGTAAGGGTGGAACAGCAGGTGGTGGACACGTCCCCCAACTGCGGCAACATGCTGGCGGCAGTGGGCCCGTATGCCATTGAGCGGGGGCTGGTGCAGGCCCAGGATCCGCAGACCGAGGTGCGCATCCACAACGTCAATACCGGCAAGCTGATCATCGCGACGGTGGAAACGCCTGGCGGCAAGGTGGTCTATCGCGGTGATACGCGCATTGCCGGTGCGCCCGGTTCGGCCTCGCCGGTCAGACTCTCCTTCCTTGATGCCGCGGGCGCCCGCACCGGCAAGCTGCTGCCCAGCGGGCACGCGCAGGAGTCCATCGATGGCGTCCCGGTCAGCCTGGTGGACTGCGCCATGCCGATGATGCTGGTGCGTGCCGAAGATCTGGGCGTACGAGGTGATGCTTCGCCCGCCGAACTGAACGCGGATGCGACATTCATGCGCCGGCTGGAAGCGCTGCGCATCCAGGCAGGCGCCCGCATGGGCATCGCCGACGCCGGCAACAAGGTCATTCCCAAGCCGGTGCTGCTGTCGGCGCCGCAACAGGGGGGCGATCTGCAGGTGCGCTATTTCATGCCGCACCAATGCCACACTGCACTGGCCATTACCGGCGCGGTCGGCCTGGCCACCGCCGCCGTCACGCCGGGCACGCTGGCCCACACTTTGGTCGGATGCCTGTCCGTTCCCGGCAGCATTACCCTCGAACATCCGAGCGGGGCCCTGGAGGTGGGTCTCAGTCGCAGTTCGGACGATACGCCGGTGATTGCCAGCGTGATCCGCACCGCGCGCAGACTGTTCGACGGTCGGGTATATGCAACGTCGCCCGCGCACGCCACGACCAGTACCACCCAAGACCGCCAATGGACGTCAGCGGCATGATCTGAAACCGGCCGGGTCGGCACAGGCGTGCCTGCCCCGCCACCACAACGTAGATGCTTCACTCCTGGGAGGGATGATGTACAAGCAGTTCCTGATGGTCGCGCTGTGCGCGGCCGGCCTGGCCGCGGCCGGGTGCAGCAACAGCGGCCGCGCCGAAGGTGCGACCACAGGCAGCGCCGACAACGCACCGGTGCGCATCAGCGTCGGCTCCTACAACCTCAACAACCTGCCGTTCTTCATCGCCGACGCCAAGGGGTACTTCAAGGACGTCGGCCTGCAGGTGAAGACAGAGAACTTCGCCCAGGGCGGCTCCAAGGTACTGCAGGCGCTGGTGGCCAATTCCACCGATGTGGCCGTCGGCTTCTACGATCACACCATCCAGATGCAGGCCAAGGGCAAGGACGTGGTCGCCTTTGTGCTGCTCTCGCGCAATTCCGGGCTGGTGATGGCCGGCCGCGAAGACGCCACCTTCGATCCGGCCCGGCCGGAAACCATCAAGGGCCAGAAGGTCGGGATCACCGCGCCGGGCTCCTCGTCAGACTTCTTCGTCCGTCACTTCCTCGCCCAGCATGATATTCCGGCCGACAGCATCTCGCTGATCGGTGTCGGCTCCGGCGCCGCAGCGGTTGCTGCCCTTGAGCAGGGCAAGATCGACCTGCTGGTCAACTACGACCCGGCTGCCACCCTCATCACCGAGCGCAAGGTCGGCAAGATCCTCCTCGACGCGCGCAGCGACGACGGCGCCCGCCAGGTCTATGGCGGCCTGTATCCGACCTCGGTGATGTATGCCAACCAGAGCTTCCTGGACAAGCGCCCCGAAGCGGCCGAGAAGATCGCCCGTGCCGAGCAGATGGCATTGAAGTTCATCGCTGACAACAGTGCCGAAGAGATCGTTGCCGCGCTGCCGGACAGCTACGTCTCCGGCGATCGCGCCACCTATGCCCGCGCTGTGGAGAACGCCCGCGCGATCTTTACCAGGGACGGTCACTTCACGCCGTCCGACCTGGAAACCCCACTGAAGGTGCTGCGCGAGTTCAACACGGATGTGGCCAAGGCCAACATCGATCTGTCCAGGACCTACACCAATGCCTTCGTCGAGCGTGCCAACGCTGCGGCGCCGGCTGCCCAACCGTAAGCGGAGGTAACCCCATGGCCCTCAATGCCACCGTGCGCCAGTTCAATGGCGCACCGCAGCTGGATCCTGCACAGACCATGGTCGCCATCAACAAGGTGACCATGTCCTTCGGCGAATTCACCGCCGTGCGTGATGTCGACATCCAGGTGGGTGACGGCGAGTTCCTTGCCATCGTCGGCCCGACCGGCTGCGGCAAGAGCACCATCCTCAATTCCGTGGCGGGCCTGCTGAAGCCGTCTTCCGGGCAGGTGAGCATCGACGGCCGCGCCGTCAGCGGTGTGCAGGAGTCGGTCGGCTACCTGTTCCAGCAGGATGCGCTGCTGCCGTGGAAGACGGCTTACCAGAATGTTGAACTCGGCCTGCGCTTCCGCGGCGTGCCCGAAGCCGAACGCAAGGCCAAGGCCAACGCGTGGCTGGCGAAGGTCGGCCTGGCCGGTTTCGAGCACCGCTACCCGCACCAGCTGTCCGGTGGCCAGCGCAAGCGGGTGCAGATGGCGCAGGCGCTGATCGTCGAGCCGAAGGTGATCCTGATGGATGAACCGTTCTCGGCGCTGGACATCCACACCCGCCACCTGATGCAGAACGAGCTGCTGCGTCTTTGGCAGGAGGACCGGCGCTCGGTGATCCTGATCACCCATGACCTGGAAGAAGCGATCGCCCTGGGGGATCGCGTGGTGGTGCTGTCCTCCGGCCCAGCCAGCCGGGTGGTGCGCAGCTTCGACGTGGGCCTGGAACGTCCGCGCAACGTGGCCGAGATCAAGCTGGATGACCGTTTCACCGACCTGTACCGCGACATCTGGGCCTGCCTGCGCGGCGAAGTGGAGAAGAGCTATGCACGCCAAGACTGACAAATTCATCCAGCTGGCCCTGGTAGTCGCCGTTTTCGGCGGCTGGGAAGGCGGTATCGCGCTGGGCGTGATCGATCCGTTCTTCTTCCCTTCGCCGACGGCGATCGTGCAGCAGGCCTGGACCTGGTTGTCCGATACCTCGTTCTACCAGCATGTCTACATCACCCTTACCGAAACCGCGCTGGGCTACATCATCGGCACCGGCCTGGGTGTGGCTGGCGGTGTCTGGCTGGGCCTGAGCCGCCGTTCGGCGCGCATCCTCGATCCCTTCATCAAAGGCTTCAACGCAATTCCGCGCGTAGTGCTGGCGCCGATTTTCGTGTTGTGGCTGGGGCTGGGCCTGTGGTCGAAGGTGGCGCTGGCGGTCACCCTGGTGTTCTTCACTACGTTCTTCAATGCCATGCAGGGCGTGCGTGAGGTGAATCCGGTGGTACTGGCCAATGCCCGCATCCTGGGCGCAAGCCGCAGCGACCTGCTGCGCCACGTCTACTTCCCGGCAGCAGCCAGCTGGATCCTGTCCTCGCTGCGCACTTCGGTGGGCTTCGCGGTGGTCGGCGCGATCATCGGTGAGTACCTTGGCGCCTCGGCGGGCCTGGGTTACCTGATCGCGCAGGCCGAGGGCAACTTCAATGCGGTGGGCGTCTTTGCCGGCATCATCATTCTGGCCGCCTTCGTGCTGGTCATCGACGCCATGCTGGACGTGGTCGAGAACAAGCTGATCACCTGGCGTCCCAACGCACAGGCACAGGCCACCAGCTGAACTGGCCGCGCTGAGCCGGCCTGCCGCGCCGCCGGACCGATCCGGCGGCGCGCACTTCTTCCCCCGATCTTCCCCCGCACCACCGCAACAGGCCAGCGCCGGGCCAGGGGGCCGGCTGGCCGGAGAGAGAGTCCATGAACCATTCCACCGTGCTGCCGCTGGCAGCGCTGTCGGTCGCGCTCGGCCTGCTGTTGGCCAGTGGCCATGCTGGCGCCCAGGCTGTTTCGTCCCCGCCCGCACCACTGAGCCAGGCCGAACTGTCACGCCTGGTGCAGCAGCAGGCGCTGCAGATCCAGCAATTGGAAGCGCGCCTGCGCGCCGTCGAGGGCGGGCAGGGCATGGCGGCCGGGCCTCCCGCTCCGCCCGCGCCCGGGCCTGCGCTGGAGACGCGCGTGGCCACACTGGAATCGGGACAGTCCAAGCTGCCCAAGGTCTCCTGGGCCAAGGGCGCACCGGAGTTCAGCAGTGCCGACGGCAATACGGTGTTCCGTCCCCGCGGCCGCCTGTTCGTCGATGCCTCCAGTACTGACGGTTCCGCGGTCGCCGGCCGCAACGTTTCGGGTACCGAGATCCGTTCGGTGCGCCTTGGGGCAGAGGGACGCTACGGAACCCTGGGCTGGGTGGTGGAGGGTGACTTCGCCGACAACGCGGTGGCCTGGAAGTCGGTCTACGCCACGCTGGATCACGCCCTGTTCGGGCTGTCGGCCGATCTCACAGTTGGCAATCGCTTGAATGATCGCGGTATCGATGGTTCCAGCAGCACCTCCAACACGCCGTTCCAGGAGCGCAACGTGGTCGGCACGCTGATGCTGCCACAGCGCGGCCTGTTTGGTGTCGGGTTGACCGAGCGCATCTATGGAAAGGGGTGGCATGCCAGCCTGTCGGTGGCCGGCAACGATCTCAACAACGCCGGCACCGACAACGACAGCCAGACCTGGGCCACGCGCGTGCATTGGAACCCGGTGGCCAACGACGCGGTCACCGTACACCTGGGGGCCTGGGCCTTCCACGAGGAGATCGCTGCAGGCGCCAGCGGCGTCGTCCGCAGTTCGGCCATCGCTGGGCACTTCAACGACCTGGTCAAGATCGCGCCGGGCACACTGCTGGGCGCCGAGCGCAGTACGGCCTATGGCGCGGAACTGGCCGGCTTCGTCGGGCCGGCGTGGGCGACCGGCGAATGGGGCACCCGCAACCTGCGGGGGAGCGACGACAGCGGCCGTTACGATCGTGACCACGAGGCCTGGGCGATCTCGGCCGGCTGGTTCCTGGCCGGCGCACGCCCGTCCTACACCGGCAGGACCGGTACCTGGGGGCGCGTGAAGGTGGCTGACCCGGTGACCCGTGGTGGTCGCGGTGCATGGGAGCTGAAGGGCCGCTATGAAGACGTGGACTATGCCGAGTTGCCCAGTGGCGGCACCGGCCACGCATGGACCCTGGGCGCGAACTGGTATCTCAACGATTTCAGCCGCGTGATGTTCGAAGCCGTCCGTTGGCAGACCCGCCACCGCAGTGGCAGTGCAGCAGGCAGCGATGAAGGCACCACCTTCAATACCCGCCTGCAGCTGGCGTTCTGACACCGACGCGCCGCCCGCGCGCCGATCAGAGCAGCAGCAGCGCTCCGATCAGCGCGGGCGGCATCACCAGCGCGCCGACGCGCAGGAAGTCGAGTGCGCTGACATGCACGCCCTCGCGACGCAACGCCACCAGCCACAGCATCGTGGCCAGCGAGCCGGTCACCGAGAGGTTCGGCCCAAGGTCCACGCCGATCAGCAGCGCGGCGCGGGTCTGTGCCGGCAGGTCGGCCATCTGCCCCAGCGAACCGGCCGCCAGCCCGACCGGCAGATTGTTGGCCAGGTTGCTGAGCAACGCCGCCGCACCACCGGCCAGCCAGCTGGACTGCTGCGGGGAAGCCTTCGCCACGGACTGCAGCGCGCTGGCCGCAGTCTGGATGACACCGGTCTGGGCCACCGCTTCCACCAGCACGAACAGGCCGGCCACCAGCGGCAACACGCCCCAGGATACGTGGCGCAGCAGCGGTAGCGGGCTGCGGCGCTGGCGAACCACCACGGCCGCCACGCTCAGTGCACCGGCGCAGAACGTGGCCACGCCGAGCGGTCCGTCAAGTGCAGAGGTCACCAGCAGAACGCCGCCGGTGAACAGCACGCCCAGCGCACTCAGGCGCCCGCCCTCGGTCAGCGGGCGATGCTGCGGCGCGGCCACCAGCGGCTGTGCGATCTCGCGCCGGTGCACCCAGCGCAGCACCAGATAGGTCGCACCGATCGCCGCCAGCGAGGGCAGGGCGAACTGCGCCAGCCACTGCAGCAGCGGCGGCATGTGCTGGCCGTACACCACCAGGTTGGCCGGGTTGGAGATGGGCAACACGAAGCTGGCCGCATTGGCGATGAAGGCACAGACGAACAGGTAGGGCAGAGGATTGGCGCGGGCCGCCTTGCAGGCTGCGTAGACAGCCGGGGTCAACACCACGGCTGTCGCATCATTGGAAAGAAACACCGTTACCAGCGTGCCGACCAGGAACACGAGGTCGAACAGGCGCCGCCCCGAGCCGCCCGCATGCCGCACCGCATACAGCGCCAGCCAGTCGAACAGCCCTTCGCGGCGGGCAAGCTCGGCCAGCACCATCATGCCAACCAGGAAAAGGTAGACGTCGCGGCCTTCTGCGACTGCGTGCCAGGTCGTGCCGAACGACAGGGTGCCGCTGAGCGGAAGCAACGCGGCGGCGCCGAGCGCCCACGCGTACTCCGGGATGCGGAACGGGCGGAACAGAAGGCCGACAGTGGCAACGGCCACCGCCATCCAGATGATGAGCGAAGAATGGGAAGCGAGCATGGAGTAGGGCGTGCGCGGTGCCGTCCATCGACCCTGTCGCCGGTTCTCCGGCGCATGTGATCGGCGTGCGGGCGCCCGCTGCGATCAGTGCAAGTGCCGGGGTTGCGGCATCATACCGTGCTGGCTGCCCAGCGAATGCCATGGCGCGGCGCGTTCCGTGACGGCCGCGCCAAGGCATTCAACACGGCGCCTACTGCGTCGCGCATTCCACCTTGCGATCGAACTCGGTGCCCAGTACCACCGAGGTGATCGCAAGCGTTGTGCCCTTTCCGGCGCGCAGCGCAAACGGTACGTTCAAGCGGCTCATGTCTGCCCCGGCCTTGGCCAGGCACTTGAGGGGAACGCCCAGCCTGACCCACTCGTTCCGCGGCGCCGCCGACAGCGCAGGGCCCAATGCGACCTCGGCAGCACACGCCGCACCGCAGGCGGTAGCGAGTGTCACCGCGGATTCCGCCGGGAGCTGTTCGACACGCACGGTCGCTACCACGGAGAGCTCGCCGTTGGTTTCGCGCGACCAGTCCAGCGGCGTATTGGCCTGCAATGCCACCGTGGCCGGCGCCCGGAAACTGAACCGGCGCGCACCCTCCTGCACATCGGTGTTGATCGCGACCATCGCCAGTGACTGGTCGGCAGTGGTTGCATTGGGATGCACGACATCGGTCGATTCGCCATTGGCGGCAGTCAGGCGAAGCATCAGGCCGGTGCCGGCCACGCCACGCTCGAACAGGGTGCCGCTACCTGCGGCGTCCGGATCAATGCCGAGGTCCTCGGAAAGCGCAGGCAGGTTTCCCTTGTCGGCATAGGTCAGGCCGTAGCCGTAGGCGAACTGCGGGTCGTAGTCCTTCTGCCCCACGTTGTTCTGGTACTGGTTGGCGCGGCGTGGCCAGGAGAAGCTCAGCTTTCCGCGGAAGTCGTGTTGCACGCGCCCATCGGCGCCACGCAGGAGCACATCGGCCACGCCCCCACCTTCCGAGCCAGGCAGCCACGCAGCCACGAAGGCATCGGCGGCGTTGATTTCGCGGTTCAGCCACAGCGGTCGCCCGCTCAGGAACACCCCCACGACCGGAATGCCGTCTGCCTTCAGGCGTCGCATCAGCTCCAGGTCTCCGGACTTGCCGTTCTTGAACATCAGGTTGGGCAGGTCACCCTGGAATTCGGCGTAGGGATCTTCGCCGAACACCACGATGGCCACATCGGGACGGTTGCGGTAACGGCCATCGATCGCCAGTTCGGCCTGGCCACCGCCTGACTTGACCTGTGCCTGCAGACCTTCCCAGATCGTTTCCGCATTCGGGAAGTCCTCGCGCCGCGTGCCGTCGCCCTGCCAGCTGAGCGTCCAGCCGCCCGCCTGACGGCTCATGTCGTTGGCGCCATCGCCCGCAACCAGTACCCGCTGTTTCGGCGACAGTGGCAGCAGGTGGTTCTGGTTCTTGAGCAGCACCAGCGATTCACGCACGGCCTGCCGCGCCACCTGGCGATGCGTTGGCGCCCCGAGCAGCTCGAACTTGCCGCCCAATGCGCGCTCGGAAGGCTTGGGCTTGTCGAACAGGCCCATGCGCATCTTCACCCGCAGGATGCGGCGGACGGCATCGTCCAGCCGCGCCTCCGGCAGGGTGCCGTCCTTCACGTGGGCCAGCGTGCTCTCGTACATCCCCTTCCAGCTGTCCGGTGCCATGGCCATGTCCAGGCCGGCGACGTAGGTCTTCGCGCAGTCGGTGTTGCTGCAGCCCTTGATCTGGCCATGGCCGTTCCAGTCACCGACCACGAAGCCGCCGAAACCCATCCGGTCCTTCAGCACATCGGTCAACAGTGGCTTGTGCCCGTGCATCTTCTCGCCATGGAAGCTGTTGAACGACGCCATCACCGACTGCGCGCCCGCATTGATCGCCGGCAGGTATCCGGCGGCGTGGATGTCACGCAATTCGGCCTCGCTGACCGTGGTGTTGCCCTGATCCTTTCCGTTGTCCGTGCCGCCATCGCCGAGGAAATGCTTGACCGTGGTCATCACGTGGTGGTCGTCGAGGAAGTCAGCGGCCCCCGCCTTGCCCTGCAGGCCCTCGACGAATGCCCCTGCATAGCTGGCCACCAGTGCCGGATCTTCCGAGTAGCCCTCGTACGTGCGCCCCCAGCGGTCATCCTGCGGGACGGCCACGGTCGGCGCGAACGTCCATTCCATGCCGGTCACGCGGGTTTCGGCCGCGGTGATCCTTGCGATCTCGCGCAGCAATTCCGGGTTGCGCGCTGCACCCAGGCCGATGTTGTGCGGGAACAGGGTGGCACCCACCACGTTGCTCTGGCCATGCATCGCATCAATGCCCCAGACGATGGGAATGGCCTTGCCACCGTTGCGCGTGTCCATCGAGGCTTCCCAGAACGCGTCGGCCAGCGCAAGCCATTCGGCGGGCTTTGCGTTGTACCGGCCACCTGGGTCGGATGCGCCGCCTGCCAGTATTGAACCCAATCGATATCTGCGCACGTCATCGGGCGTGATGCTGGCGATATCACCCTGCACGATCTGGCCCACCTTTTCTTCCAGCGTCATTGATGCGATCAGCGCGTCGATGCGTCGTTCCATGGCCGGATCGTTGGCCAGCGGCCAGGTTGCCCTGGGCCAGTGCGCGGGCGTGATGGTGCCTGCGTCGTTCACCGGGGCAGGGGCCGCACCGGCCGCAGGTACCAGCGCCATGGCAAGCGCCGCAGCCAGCATCAGGCGGTGGGGACGGAAAACGGGGTTGCGCTTCGCACGATCGGAATGACGGACGTTCATCGGAACAATCATCTCGGAAGGGTGGCTTGGGTGGGCTCGGCGGCCAGAAAGCAACCTGACAGCGTTGTCAGTCAGAACCGAGCATACCCAGCCCGTGGGACGAATGCTTGCTGCACAGCGGCATGGGATTTGAGGATAAAGTTGCATCTGTATCCACATCCCGTGGTGCAGGATTCCGGTAAAGATGGTGAGGCTATGACGGGCAGAGGGCGGGGGATGCCGGGAGCTGAGCAGGTGCTCGCAGGCAGGCCGGGACGGGTGCGGATCGAGGATGTCGCGGCAACGGCCGGGGTCTCGATGAAGACCGTCTCGCGGGTGCTCAACAACGAGCCGAACGTCTCCAAGAGCACCCGGGCCCGGGTGGAGGCGGCGGTGGAAAAACTGCGCTACCGCCCCTTGCCCTCGGCACGGGTCCTCGCTGGCCGGCGCTCCTACCTCATTGCGATGCTCTTCGATAACCCGTCTTCGAACTATCTGATGGAGATCGAGATGGGGGTGCTGGACGCGTGCATGGAACAGCACTACAACCTGATGCTCGCTCCGCTGATCTACGACGCGGCCGATATCGTGGAAAAGGTCGAGTCATTGATCATGCAGTCGCAGCTCGACGGCGTGGTGCTGACGCCGCCGCTGACAGACGACACCGCCCTGCTCGAGCGCCTGGTCGACCTGGGGATCCCGTATTCCAGCATTTCGGCGAAGGAACAGAACCGGAACGTGGGCGTCGTCGTGGATGAGATCGGCGCGGTGGTGGCGCTGATCGCACACCTGGCCTCGCTGGGCCATACCCGGATCGCCCATATCAAGGGACACGCCGCGCATGGCGCAAGCATGTGGCGCCTGGCGGGCTATCGCGAAGGCCTGCGCAGGGCAGGCCTGCGCTACGACCCCAGCCTGGTGCTGGAAGGCGAATTCTCATACGAATCCGGCTACATCGGCGCCAACGCGCTGCTTGATCGGCCTGATCGGCCGACCGCCATCTTCGCCGCCAACGATGATATGGCGGCAGGCGTCATCTGTGCGGTGTTCGAACACGGCCTGTCGGTGCCATCCGACATCTCGGTCTGCGGTTTCGATGACACGCCGATCGCCCGCCAGATCTATCCGGCACTGACCACCGTCTGCCAGCCCACCCGTGAGATGGGCCGGCGCGCGGCCATGGAGCTGATCAAGGAAGTGCGCGAGCTCGGCAGCGGTGGCGTGGTCGATATTGCTTATGCCCTGCAGGTCCGGCGATCCACGGGACCGGCCCGTCACGATTGAACGCAGGTGCGATGGCGTGCCGACGCGGCCGGCACGCCATGCTGGCAGGCAGGGGCGCGGCTCAGTGGCCGCCTTCGGTGGCCAATCGCTCCAGATCTACGCCCTGACGACGCAGCGTACGGCCGGCCGCCCACGCGTAGAACGCCAGATAGCAGAAACACAGCACGCCAATGATGAAGCTGTAGTGCACGCCGACCTTGTCGGCCAGTGCACCCTGCGCCCAACTGACGATGCCGCCGCCCATGATCATCATGATCAGCAGGCTGCTTGCCTGGTTGGTGTGGCGGCCCAAGCCGGTGATGGCCAGGGTGAAAATGCAGGGCCACATCGTGCTGCAGAACAGCCCAACACTGATGAAGGCGATCACACTGGTCATCCCGGTGGTGAACATGCCGACCAGCTGCGCCGCGATGCCACACACGGCAAAGTACAGCAGCATGCGCGATGGATTGCCCTTGCTGGCCAGGGTGGCGATGATCATCAGGGCGATCACCGGCGCGTAGTGGAAGAACTGTGCGGAGTTGTGGCCAGAGATCGCGTTGACGGCAAGGTAGATGGCAAATGCAATGAACGGCAACACCAGCATCAGCAGCTTCTGCGCGCCTGCGCGCACGTCGAAGGCTCCGGCGGCCCCTCCCCAGCGACCGATCATCAGGCTGGCCCAGTACAGCGAGACGAACGGGGCGATCACCGAGGTTTCCAGGCCCAGCCCACCCTTGCTCAGGGGTTGCTCAAGGTAGGCTGGAAGATTGTCGATGGTCGACACCTCTACGCCGACGTAAAGGAAGATCGCGACCATGCCCATCGCCAGCTGCGGGTAGGAGAGCGCAGATCCGCGATCCGCCTGGTGATCCGACCCGGTTCCACCTGCGGGGACCGTCGCGCGCAGCTCGACATGATTGGGCACGCTCGAGAACCGCAGCAGCACGGCGACCAGTACGAAGGCGGCGCCCAGCACCAGGTAGGGGATCTTTACGCTCTCGATGCTCGCCTCTGTGTTGCCGGCTGACACGCTGCCAAAGATGGCAATGCTCACCAGCAGCGGGCCTACCGTCGCGCCCAGGTTGTTGACACCGCCGGCCATGGTGAGGCGCTGCGATCCGGTGGCCGGATCACCCATGATCACCGCCAGCGTATTGGCCGCGATCTGCTGGAGCGAGAAGCCCAGGCCCACGATGAACAGGCCGGACAGCATCAGTGCAAACGAGCCGGTATTGGCCGCCGGATAGAAGAGCAGGGCACCCAGTGCCGACACCAGCAGGCCAAGGCAGATGCCGTTGCGATAGCCCACCCGATGCAGCAGGTCGTTGCCGATGGCGCGGGAGATGGCGATGTAGATCAGCGAACCGGCGGTGTAGGCAACGTAGAACGCCATCGCCACGTACATGCTCTGTGCCTGGCTGAGATGGAACGCTTTCTTGAACACCGGAATGAGGATGCCGTTGCTTGCAGCGACGAAGCCCCAGAAGAAAAAGACGGTGATGAGTACACCGAACTGCGACCAGCGGGTTGTGTGTTTCATGATTCTCGTGTCATCACGGGCAGGACGACGCCCCGTGCGTTGTCGCACAGGGCAGGACGTGGTGATTGCGCGCGGAGGGCCGGCGAAACCGGCCCTCCCTCAAGGCTGCGTTGCTCAGAACTGGTAACGCAGGCGCAGGCCGTAACTGCGCGGGTCGTTCAGGAATCGGACGTTGATGCCGGAACCCACCAAGGCCTTCTGCGAGACGTCGTTGCCCAGCAGATTGTTGCCCCAGGCCTCCACGCGCCAGCTGCCGCTCAGTGAGGTGAAGCCGATGCCCGCGTTCAAGGTGGTCTCGCCCTTCTGGCGGTCAGGGAAGCCGGCCGCAGCGGCGCTTTCGGTGCGGTCATGGACCAGCTCACCACTGGCTGGATCCTGTCGGATGAATTCCACGTCCCGGTTGTTGTACTGGGTGAGGTAGAAGGCCGAGCGGTACGAGGCCAGCAGCTGCCAGTCGAAGGTGCCAAAGCGCAGCTCGGTCGTATGCTGCAGCCTCACGTTGAAGGTAAGCTTCGACGCCAGCGGCAGTTCGTTGCCGGACAGGTCGATCAGCGAGGTGGCACCACCGGCGTCGTAGTTCTGGCTGCGGACATCGGCGACGGTGCCGCGCTTGATCTCGCTGTCCATCCACAGCGCGTTGATGTTGACCATGAAATTGTGCGGGAAGCGCAAGGTGCTTTCCGCCTCCAGGCCGTACACCGCGGACTTGCCGACGTTGCGGTTGACCAGGGCATAGCCGGTGGCTTCACCGGTGGTCGGGTTGGTGGCGATCACCGCCAGGTCCTGGAACACCTGGTCACTGTAGTCGTAATAGAACCCGCTGACGTTGAAGGTCGAGGTGCGACCCAGCATCTGGAAGGTGTTCTTGCTGCCGATTTCGTAGGCAATGATCGATTCGGGCTTGAAGGTCTCAGGAATCTCCTTCGGATCAAACGTGTCGTTGAAGCCACCCGCCTTGTGGCCGGTCGACACCAGGCCGTACAGCAGGCTGTCGTCGCTCACGTCGTACTCGAAACCCGCGCGCCAGTCGGTAAAGCTGAACTTGCTCTTGCCGAACTGCTGGGCCGGAATCGCGCTGACCTGGGCCCAGCTCTGGTAGGGGCAATCGACGGTATCGCCACCGATGTCGGGGCGATCCACGCAGCCGAATGGGCCCCCATCGGGCACCGCGCCGATCTGTTGCAGCAAGGTGTCGTTGCGACCATGTCGCAGCACGCCCTGCAGCAGGAAGCGGGCCATCTCCGCCTGCGAGGTGATGTTGCTGACATCAAAGTTTGGGCGGCTCATGAAGGCGGGTTCGAAGCCGGGCGTACCGAGGCGCGTGGCAAAGTCCCCGCCCTGGCCGGGCAGGCCCAGCGACCAGTTGCCGCCAATGCCGTAACGCGACTTCTTCTCCTCGGAGTAGCGCAGGCCGCCCTTCAGGCGCAGGCGATCGTTGACGTCGAATGTGCCGTCGGCGAAAACTGCGGACGACTTGCCATTGACCTTGGGCATGGTGAACTCAGTGCCCGAATACCAGCGCCCTTTGTCCACCAGCGAGAGGTACCCCACCCGCTGGTCCTCGTTGAAGTGGAACAGGCCGGTGGTCCAGCGCAGCCGTTCGTCCTGGTCGGACGTGAACCGCAGCTCGTGTACCTGCGACTCCGACTCGGTCAGCCAATACTGCGTGGAGTAGTTGTCGTAGTCGATACCGCCCGGGTTGCTGGGTGATACCGGGTCGATGTTGCGGCCCGGCCAGAGGATGCCTTCGCTCTGCGCATTGGTCTGGCGGTAATCCACGTTGCGGTAGCTGCCGTTGTACTCCACCGCCACCTTGCCGAAGTCATAGGAAATGCTGGTCTGCGCCCCCCAGTTGGTGCTGTCGAGCTTGCCCTGGGCGCCTCGGTAGATGATCTTTCGCAGGTCGACATCGTCCGGCAGGTAGCCGGCCCTGGCGGCGGTGTAGACGTTGGCGCCGGGATAGCCCGTACCGCCTTCCTTGCCGATGTCGGCCATGGCGAAGATCGACAGCTTGTCATCCGGCTGGTAGAGGAACGACAGGCGTGCGCCGCGGTCGTCCTGCACGCCAGCCGGTTCCAGGTCCTGCGCGCGCCCAGCATTCTTGAACGGAGAGTCTTTCTCCACCTTGTAGCCCGCCACGCGGAAGGCTGCGCCACCCCCGATCGGGAGATTCAGGGCGAACTCGCCACCGCGATGGTCACGATTGCCGGCCTCGGCCTGAACGTACCCGCCAAACGCTTCCAGGTCGGGGCGCTTGGTGATGATGTTCAGCGTGCCGGCCAGCGCATTGCGGCCGCGCAGCGTGCCCTGCGGGCCCTTGTTGATTTCCACCCGCTCGACATCGTAGAACATGCCGCCCAGACCACGAGGTCGTGCAATGTAGGCCCCGTTGATGTGAGGCGCGGCGCCCGGATCACCCAGCTCGGTGTTGTTCGAAGAACCCACGCCGCGGATGAAGATCTCCAGGTTGCCTTCCTGGTTGGCCATGCTCATGCCCGGCACCAGCGCCTGGATGTTGCGTAGCTCATTGTTGATCCCCAGCGCACGCGTATCGTCCGCGGAAATTGCCTGGGCGGTACCTGCATATTTCTGCAGGTCCTGTTCCCGACGTTCGACAGTGACGATGACGGCGTCCAGCGTCGAGGCCTCCCGTGCCTCGCTGGTGGTGGTGGAACTGCTTTCCTTGGCTGATTGCGCCGCAACCGGCAGCGCCGCAGTGGCGGTGACGATGGCGGCAAGTACTGCCTGTGCGAGTGTGCTCTTCCTGAAATGGCCGGTCATAGGGTCCCTCTCTCCCCATTGATGATGTCTGGACGTTCCCGCGCCACGCGCCGGACGTGGGCTCTTGTAAGCGGCGCCTGACAACGCTGTCAATCAGAATGAACAATGGATGACCAGAAGCTCGGGAAATCAGGTAGTTGAGCGATCACCCGTGCCGCGTGGCACGGCGCATTTGCTGCAGTGCGAAACGAAATCGAGCGGTGATGCGCTCGACTTGCGCCTGTACCGGCCGGAACGGAACGCGCAGAACGCGGGCCGGCAGCAAGTGCCATCGGCTTCGCGTATTGCCTGGGGCTGCGGGGCCACGCAGGTGGTGTCGTGATGAGGCCATCACCAGGTCAGACATGACTTCAGGCACTCGGTGTTGACTACATCTGTAGTCAATGTGGGCAGGCGTTCACTGGAGGAGATGCGCATGAAAACGGCACGATGGTTGTCCAGCTTCGCGGCCTTGATGCTGGCCGTTCCTGTACTGGCCAGCACGACCACCACGGCCGACGCCGTCGCGACAATCGAACGCAACGCCCGCGCCGCGCATTCGGACGCGGTACTTGTCTGGAAGGATGGAAAAACACTGCTGGAGCCCCGGCCAGGGACGGGCGAAGAACCGGTTCACCTCATGTCAGCCACCAAATCGGTGGTGGCGCTGGCCATCGTACTTCTGCTGGACGAGGGAAAACTGGCCTCGCTCGACGAGCCGGTAAGCAACATCTTCGCCGAGTGGAAGCAGGGGCGGAAACGGGACATCACGGTACGCATGCTGCTGGACCATACCTCTGGGCTGCAGAACGTGGCCAACGCGGGGGAAGAGCTGGAAGTTGCGCCGGACCTGGTCAAGCTGGCGCTGGCTGCGGAGCTGAGCAGCGATCCAGGCGCCACGTTCTCCTACAACAACAAGGCTACCAATCTGCTGCCCGGCATTGTCGAGCGCCTGGCAGGGGAACGCATGGATGCCTACCTTGAGGCGCGTCTTTTCAAGCCGCTGGGCATTGTGCGGTATACGTGGTTGAAGGACGGTGCGGGCACGCCCTTGGGCATGGCCGGATTGTCGCTGAGCGCCCGTGATCTGGCGACCATCGGGCAGCTGCTGCTTGATGGCGGCGTCACCCCCGGGGGGACGCGCGTGTTGAGTGAGCGGTCGGTGGCGCTGCTGACGGAAGCAAGTGCCCGCTCGCCGGAGGTTGGTCTGCTGTGGTGGCGCATTCCAGCATGGGAGCGTTATGAGCTGAAAGGCCAGATCGCCGGCTTTCTGGCGCAGCATGAAGTCAGCGACCCCGTCCAGCAGGCCTTGCTGGCCACCGAGGGCAGGGCATTCGACAGCAAGAGCGCACTGATTGCGTACATGGCCGAGCGACTTGGGGCGGACTGGCCGCAGCACTATGGCAGAGAGATCACCGGTCGTGGACTGAAGCTCTCCGACATGTTCGACATCCAGCGCGGTCCAACCGTTGCCTACGCGGCAAACGGCTACCTCGGCCAGCACCTGGTCATCGTTCCGCAACAGCGGGTGGTTGCCGTGCGCCTCATCCACCGACGCGACAGCCATCGCGCTCCATTGGATGACTACGCGACGTTCCCGGCGGATGTACTCAACCTGGCCCAGGCGCTTCCGTGAAAGAAGGGGCCGGGCCTGCACCTGGATCCTCGTCCGTTGACGTCGGCGATGCTGATGCCTGCTTTGCCACCTTGGGCGTCGATCACCCGCAACATGCAGTCATGACGTGCCTCGCCCAGGGAAGGCGCGACTCCTGGAGCCTGGACGGGACGTTCAATGCCAGCATTGGCGTGAAGCTGGAGGGTGCCGACGACTGGCTGAACGCCCAGTTCGAGGCTTGACGAGCGGCTGAGTGGCAATCGGGCGGACGAAAACGGATTCTCCTACAGGCTCCAATCGACCCGCATGCCCGCAATCAGCGCGTTCGGCAGATCATGCTGGCGTGCGGGTTCGTTGAGCTGGTCCGGATGCACGATGTAGTGCAGGTTCGGTGCGACCCGAAGCTGCGGGGTGACCTGGATGCCATAGCTCAGTTCCATCATCACCTGGCTCCCGTGCGGGGTACCGCTGCCGCCCGCCGCGGCACGGGCGAGGCGCAGGTTCTCCAGCGCGATGCGACTGTACTTCTGCTGGGTCACGACGAAGGCGATGCTGTCCTGCGGTCGGCTGACGAACGTGCCTTTCTGCACCAGGCCGGCCTGCAGGAAGTGATCCTCGATCAACTGGCCGGAGGTGCCCTTGAGTGCGGCACCGAAGAGGATCAGGCCACGACCGCTGCCATCGCTGCTGAGCTGCTGCTCGAAGCGGGCGAATGCCCCGGAGCGACCGTGACGTTTCGCGTACTCCTGGCCACTGAGCAGCGCCGGCATGCCGTTGGCATCGCGCAGCGGGTCGTGGTAGTTCGAATTGTCCTGCCAGCCACCCAGTTCGTAGCGGGCCTTCAAGCGCGCCGACGCGGGGCTGCGCCAGCCGATCGTGTAGGGCACGACCCAGCCGGTGGCCTGGTTCGTGCTCCATTTCAGGCCGTGCTGGCCATCTTCGGCCTGGCTCGGGTCGACCTGGTACGCGCCCACGCGTACGTAGACATCCGGCGTCACCCATGCCGTGGCATCAGCCATCCAGCTCGATACCGGCCACCATGTGAAGCTGCTGGTGCGGAAGACATAGGTCGGGTTGCCGCAGGCCGAGTTGCCCTGGAAGTACTGGCACAACTCCGAACCGAGATGATGGATGTTGGCGACGCTTCGCCCTGCTTCCAGCACCAGTCGGTCGTTGAGCAGTTTCTGCTCGAGCGTCAGGTTGGCCAGGCGCATTCCCTGGCCACCGTAGATCTCCTGCACCGAGGTGCTGTTGCCCGTGCTGCTGTTGGCGAGATTGGTGCCGTGGCGATTGATGCCGTAGGCCTTGATCGTCGCACCACGCCAGCCAAGTGCAGCGTCCAGGTCGACATCGGCGCCGAACATCAGCTGGCCGGCATAGGCCGTGCCGCTGCGCTTGCCGCCGTCGAGCGTGGCGGCCGCCTCGCCGGTGTAGGCGAGCCTGGGAGTGAAGACGTCGCTCGCGTCTGCGGTGGCGGCCAGGGATGGCAGGGCAAGCGCGATCGCCATCGGCAACATGTGTCGGGAAGAGCGGGTCATGGGCGAGGGTCCTTGTGCAGGGCGTAGGTCGCTGCGCCCCTGCATGCGCAGGGGAGGTGGAAGGGGCTTGGCGATGCGGTGGATCAGGCCGGCGTGGTGACCGGCTTCTTGAGGATGCGCAACGCGACTGCAGTAACGGCCACGCCGGCCAGCAGTGCCAGCAGGTAGATGCCGAGGTGAGTGACTGCGTTCGGGATCGGCAGCACGAACACGCCACCGTGCGGCACCTTCAGCTCGACGCCAGCGGCCATCGAGATTGCACCTGCCACGGCAGAACCAAGAATCAGCGCCGGAATGGTGCGCAGCGGATCACGCGCCGCGTAGGGGATCGCGCCTTCGGTCACGAAACTGAGGCCAAGCACGCCGGCGGCACCGGCCGTGCCGCGCTCCTCGGCGGTGAAGCGGTTGCTGAACAGCCATGTCGCCAGTGCGATGCCCAGCGGCGGCGTCATGCCGCCGATCATCGTCGCCGCCATCGGCGTGTAGACCTGGCTGGAAATCAATGCAGTAGAGAACGCGTAGGACGCCTTGTTGACCGGCCCGCCCATGTCCACCGCCATCATTCCGCCCAGCAGGAGGCCAAGCAGGATCGCGCTGCCGCCCTGCATACCGCGCAGCCAGTCGGTCAGCCAGGCCAGCAGCCCGGCGACCGGCGTGCCGATCACGTACATCATCAACAGGCCGACCAGCAGCGTGCCGAGGACCGGCAGGATCAGCACCGGCTTGAGGCCTTCCAGGCTGCGCGGCAGGCGCAGCGCACGGTTGATCCAGTGCACGCCATAACCGGCGATGAAACCAGCCAGGATGCCGCCGATGAAGCCCGCATCCATGTTCACTGCCACCAGTCCGCCGATCATGCCGGGCGCAATGCCGGGGCGGTCGGCGATGGAGTAAGCGATGTACCCCGCCAGCGCGGGCACCATCAACATGAAGCCGGACTTGGCGCCGATCTGGAACAGCGACCAGGCCAGCGTGCCCTTGTGGGCATCGTCGAAGGCATAGATGCCGCCGAGCGCGAATGCCAGTGCGATCAGCAGGCCGCCGGCAGTGACGAACGGCAGCATGAACGACACGCCGGTCATCAGGTGCTTGTAGGGCCCGGAGGCCTTGGTCTTTTCGGTCGAGCGGCCCGTAGTCGCCGTACCTGCCTGCACGCCTGCCTCGGCCAGCGCCTTGCGGATCAGGTTCTGCCCATCGTTGATCGCCGGTTTGGTGCCGCTCTTGAACAGGCGTTTGCCAGCGAAGCGCGAGACGTCCACTTCGCGGTCTGCGGCGATCAGGACGAGGTCAGCAGCGGCGATTTCCTCGTCGCTCAAAGCGTCCTGCGCGCCGACCGAGCCCTGGGTTTCGACCCGGATTGCATGGCCCAGCGCCTTGGCGGCCTGTTGCAGCCCCTCCGCCGCCATGAAGGTGTGAGCAATGCCGGTGGGGCAGGAGGTAACGGCGACGATGCGCTTGCCGGCATTCGTACCGGCGTCGCTCGACAGTGCGGCTGCGAGCGGTGCGAGCGCCGCAATCGGGTCGTCCAGTACCTCGCCCAAGCTGGCATGCGCGATCTCAGCATTGGCGAAGCGCGCGATGTCCGCCTCACCATCACCCACCAGCAGCAGGTGCGTCGCGGCGGCGACGTTCGATGCAGGCAGTGCGCCGGTCACGCCCTGGTCGCTGCGGATCTCGATCATCAGCTCGAGCCCGCGCTGGCGGGCGGCGCGGCGCAGCGCTTCGGCGGCAAGAACCGCCTCGATGCTGCGCTCGCCAGCGGCGATGACTACGGTGAAAGCGTGCATGGGAACTCCTGGAATTCTTCGGGTTCGTCCTTGCCGAAGGCGCTGCGGTCGGCGTGAAGCTAGCCGCCGTGCCTCCGGCAGACGGGGTCAATCCAACCGCTCGATCAGTACATCGCCGGCCCATGCGCGTACCTGCGCCGGGTCCAGCCGTCGTGCATCACCGCTTTGCAGCCGGCTCATCGAGAACGCGGTCGCCAGCCGCGCGCAACCGGCCAGATCGAGGGAGGCCTCCAGCATCGCAGCTGCGATGCCGGCGACCATGGCGTCGCCCGCACCGACCGTGCTGCCCTGGGCCAGTCGCGGCGGTCGTGCAACCAAGGCGCCGCTGCGATCAATGAACAGCGCGCCATCGGTGCCCATCGAGATCGCTACGAGCGCAACCCCGCGTTCGACCAGGGCCTGGCCAGCAACGCGCAGAGCGCTGCGATCCGGCAGCTGCGTACCGGTCCAGGCCTCCAGCTCTTGGCGGTTGGGCTTGACCGCGCAGGGCAGTGCACGCGCGGTGTCGCCCAAGGCAGCGGCAAGCGCATCGCCACTGGTGTCCAGCAGCACGCGCGCACCGGCGGCGCCGGCCTGCGCCTGCAGTCGCGCCCATGCATCGGCCGGCAGTCCGGACGGCAGGCTCCCGGACAGCACCACAGGCAGGCCCGGCAGCAGCAGGGCACCGAGCCGGCGCGACACGGCGTCCAGATCGGCGCCGTCGAGTGCCAGGCCGGGCAGGTTGATGTCGGTGGTTTCGCCGGTGTCCTCGTCAACCAGCTTGATGTTGGTGCGGGTGCTGCCTGGAACACGCAGGCAGCCATCCACAATGCCGCGTGCCGAGAACAACGTACCGAACACACCGTCGTTGCCGCTACCGAGCACACCGAGTGCGGTGGTCGGCACGCCCCAGTCGGCCAGGCAGGCGGCCACGTTGATGCCCTTGCCACCCGCATCGTCGCGGCTGCTGCGCGCGCGGTGCACATGGCCCGGCCGCAGGCTGGCCAGCCGCACGGTCTGGTCGATCGCCGGGTTCAGGGTGACAGTGATGGCGCGGGATGTCATGCGCGCGCTCCATCAAGGGCGCGCACCTGCTCGGCGGTTTCGCAGTCCAGCGCGGCGTTGGCCAGCGCCTGCAGATCGGACAGTGCGGCGCTGCGCAGGCGTGCCTTCACCGACGGGATGTCGTTCGGGGTCATCGACAGCTCGTCCACGCCCAACCCCGCCAGCAGCATCGCACCAAACGGATCGCCGGCCAGGCCGCCGCAGACACCCACCCAGCGCCCCTGCGTGCGTGCACCGTCCACCGTGGCGCGGATCGCGCGCAGCACGGCCGGATGCAGGCTGTCGGCTTCCGCGGCCAGCTCTGGGTTCTGGCGGTCGATGGCCAGCACGTACTGTGTCAGGTCGTTGGTACCGATCGAGAAGAAGTCAGCGTGACGTGCCAGCACGTCGCTCTGGGCTGCGGCGGCCGGTACTTCGATCATGATGCCGATCGGCACGTCGGGTGCCTCGAGTTCAGTGCGCAGGCGCTCGCAGATGGCGCGCAGAGCGACCAGCTCGGGCACCGAGGTGATCATCGGAAACATGATGGACAGGCGTGCGCCGTCCTTGGCTGCGCGATAAAGCGCACGCAGTTGCGGCTCCAGAAGATCCGGGCGGCGCAGCAGCAGGCGCGCGCCGCGCACGCCGAGGAACGGGTTTTCCTCATGCGGCAGCTCCAGGTGGGCGACCTGCTTGTCGCCACCGATATCGAGCGCGCGCACGATCAACGGGCGGCCGTCCAGCGCTTTGGCCATCGCCATGTAGGTTGCGTACTGCTCTTCCTCGCTGGGCGTGCTGCCACGTTCGAGGAACAGGAATTCGGTGCGCATCAGGCCGACGCCTTCCGCGCCCTGTTCCAGCGCCAATGGCACCTGCTCCGGCAGGTTCACGTTGGCGCCGATGTCGATGCGATGGCCATCTGTGGTCTGCGCCGGCTGTGCACGGTGTGCGGCTTCGCGCGCGCGGATCTGCTGCTGCTCGGTGATCCAGGCGCGTGCCGAAGCAAGATCCGCGGCGGAGGGGGACAGGTAGAGCCGCCCGCTGCTGCCGTCGATGATCGCCTCGCGGCCGGCCTGGATCGCCAGCAGTTCGGGGCCACCGGCAACCAGCGCCGGCAGGCCGAGCGTGCGCGAGAGGATTGCGGTGTGCGACGTGGGGCCGCCCTGTGCCGTGGCGAGGCCAAGCACGCGGCGGGTGTCGAGATTGGCGGTATCCGAGGGCGACAGGTCGGCGGCAAGCAGGATGCACGGCTGCGCCGGCAGATCGGCCAGGCCGCCACCGGCCGCAGAGGGGTCAAGCTGCGCCAGTACGCGCCGACCCACATCGCGCAGGTCGGCAGCGCGCCCGGCCAGCACGGGATTGCCCAGCGCCGCCAGCCCGGAGGCGATCTGCTCGATGGCCTGGTGCCAGGACCATGCGACGCCATGGCCCTCAACCATCAGCTGGCAGGCACGGGTAATCAGGTCGGTGTCGTCAAGCAGCGCAGCCTGCGCCTTGAAGATCGCCGCATCCGAGGCGCCAAGGCGGCGCTGGGTGTCGTCCTGCAGCGCGGCCAGCTGCTGGCGCGTGCGGCTGAGCGCATCCTGCAGGCGTGCGCCGCCCTCGCCAAGCGGGGCAGGGCGATCGGCAACGTCGGCCTGCGCGCTGGCCAGTACATGCACCGGGCCGATGGCCAGCCCGGGGCTGGCGCCGATGCCGACGATCGCCGCCTGCGCTTCGGGCGGATTCCAGCCCGCGACCGGCGCCGCTTTTCGCTGTGCTGCACGCTCCGCATCGGCCTTTTCCTGCGCCACCAGCCCGTCCATGGCCTTGCGCAGTGCGGCCAGCAGTGCAGGGGCGTCGGCGCCTTCGGCAGAAACACTCACGACATCGCCCTCGCGAAGCCCGAGCTGCAGCAGTGCTACCAGGCTCTTGGCATCGGCTGCCTGATCGCCCGCGCGCACCTGGGCGCGGGCCGTGAAACCCCGCGCCGTCTCGGCCCAGCGCGTGGCCGGACGCGCGTGCAGTCCGCTGGGGTAAGCAATGGTCCAGTCGAAACGCTCGGCCAGGTCCGCCACCGGCACGTGAGTGGCAGACACTGCGACATCACTGGCCAGCGCATTGACGATTTCGCTTGCATCGGGGGTGGTGAACAACCGCTGCAGCGCGGCCTCGTCCTGGATCAGACGGGTCAGCCTGCGCAGCAGGGTGATGTGGGTATCGGACTGGGCAGCAATGCCAACCACAAGGCGGGTGACCTGGCCCGGGTTCCATTCCACGCCTTCCGGCAACTGCAGCACCGCAATGCCGTCGTGGCGTACCAGATGGCGGTCCTCGCCGAGCCCATGCGGAATCGCCACGCCATGGCCGAGGAAGGTGTTCGCCAGCGCTTCGCGGCGTCCCATGCTGGCCTCGTAGCCCGGCGCCACGCAGCCGGCTGCGACCAGCATCTGGGCCACCTGGGCGATCGCGTCGGTCTTGTCCTGGGCCCGGGCGTCGAGGCGGATCAGCTCCCGGCTGACGGGGGAGGGGGAGGTCGGGGGCGACAAGGCGGGCTCCGTAAAGGGGTGGCTGGGATGTATTGGGAACGTTCCCAGTCGGTATTTCAATGTGCACTGCACAAAAAGCCAATAGTCCTTTGGCGTTAGCATTGTCCTGAACGGCCATAGCGCCATGAAAAACCCACGTTTCCGGGAACGTTTCCAATGAGCATCAGCATCAACGACGTCGCACGCGTGGCGGGGGTATCCAAATCCACGGTGTCACGGGTGCTCGGGGGCGGCCCAGTCAGCGAGGACGTCCGCGGCAGGGTCGAGCTGGCGATCCGCCAGACCGGCTATCGCCCCAACCTGCAGGCCCGGCGGCTGCGCTCGCGGCACACCGGCATCATCGGCCTGATCGTCGCGGACATCCGCAACCCGTTCTTCACCGCGCTGATCCGCGCGGTGGAGGAGGTGGCCTATCGCGAAGGATTGCGCGTGACTCTCTGCAACACCGACGAGGACCCGGAGCGGGAGGCGCTGTATCTGCAACTGATGCACGAAGAGCGCATCAGTGGCTTGATCTTCGCGCCTACCCGGACCACGGTGGGCCGGCTCGAGCGGCTCACGCTGGACTATCCGACCGTGCTGGTGGACCGCGCTGCGCCCGGCGGGTCGATCGACAGCGTGGTACTCGACAATCCGGCGGCGATGGCAGGCCTGGTCGAACATCTGGTCGAACGCGGCTATCGCCGTATCGGCGGAGTGTTCGGCAGCACCAGTACCACGGCGGCCGAGCGTCGTGACGGTTATCTGGCTGCGATGCGCATCCATGGATTGGAGCCTGACTACCGGGAGGTTGAACCCACGGCCGAAGCTGCCATCGCGACAGTCGAGCAGTGGCTCGCTGGGCCATCGCGCCCCGAGGCCCTGGTCACCAGCAACAGCCTGCTGCTGATGGGTGCGTTGAAAGCCGCCCGCAGCGCTGGGCTGGCGATTCCCGAGGCGTTGGCGCTGGCCGGCTTCGACAACGAGCGCTGGACCGAGCTGGTCGAGCCGGGCATCACAGTGATCGAGCAACCTGTTGAGGAGATGGGGCGGGCCGCGATGTCGATGCTGCTTGAACGCCTGCGCACGCCAGCGCTGCCTGTGCGCCGACTGGTGATGACGGGTCGGTGCGTGGCCAGAGGGTCGACGGCTGCGCGATAGCTCGACGCCCCGTTGCGGCCACCCCTCAGAGCGCCGTGCGGGTGTTGGCGAGCCGACCGTCGTCTGTTACAAGCCATCTGTACACGCAGACACCATGGATGATCGCCTTGTCAGAGCCTTATTCAGCGCTGCTCCGCCTGCAGTTGTGCCCCGAAGATCTCTCCAGGTGGCTGGCGGCGCCCGTGCCCGCAGTATCCCGATGGTCCGACTGGCGACACATCGCCGGGCAGTGGCACCTGGGCGGCGGTGAATGCCTGGCCTCTTCAAGCGACGAGGCGTTGGATCGCCTGCTTGCGGACTGCCAGGCGCTGCTGGCCCGCTACCCCGACAATCGCGCCGCATTGGACGCCTTCCTGGCCTCTGCACAGGCTGAGAACATCCGGGTTGCCGCCTATGACCGCAGCAGCACGCACTTTGTTGCAGGATCGCTGACCTATTCGGAAAGCCTCTACGATCTCATCGCATTTCTTGCGGTGGCACGAAGCGCCGCCGACTTCCTGAAGGCAGGCGACCAGGGTTTGGCGCTGATCCACGACTATCTCTGGGCCGAGGACGGTGAGCGGGAGACCGTTGCCGCGATTGCGCTGGTCGGCCAGGGGGAATCGAGCTTTCTGTCTTCCACGGACCTGGATGCCGCCGCCGCGTCCTTCGAAACACTGGTGGAGGCCATGCTGGAAGACCAGGACGACCCGGAGTTTCATCCGCGCAACCAGCTCGATCAACGTTGACCCACGCTGTGTGTATCCCACAGGCATGACCGCCAAGGACCCCGACATGAAAGGACACCACGAACTCCACGCGCGTCGCCTCCTGCGTCGGCTCCTCGCACTTGGCCTCTGCGCCCTGGCGGGATCCGCCCTCGCTGGAACAACGCAACCGGCACGCACCTGGCTTGTCAGTGGCGCCGAACTCATCACCCTGCTGCAGGGCAAAGGCGCTGATGGGTTCTGCGACGGCGAGCAGTGCCGGACCCTGTCCAGCGCTCGCGCCAGCGCCTATATCCAAGGCGTTGCCGATGCCAGCCACGGCCAGTGGTGTGGCCAAGGCAGGATGCTTCCGCATGAGCTGGTCGACCACGTGTCTTCCCATCTCCGGCAGTTGCCCCGCGAGCGATTGCAGCAGGATGCGTCTTCACTGGTTGCCGAAGGGCTGCGGACCGCATTTCCCTGTGGCGGCGGCGCGTCACGTGGTGGCAGTGCCGAGCCCGGCAAAGACGAATAGGACAGACCGCGCCCAACGCGTGAGGACGTGAACCTCCTACACCCTCGCGACACGGTGGATTCACGGCCTCCGACACCCGCGCTGTCCACACTGCATGTTCCTTCCACAGCACGAGGTGCCCCATGGCCACCTGTGATGTCTGCGGCAACAACTACGACAAGAGCTTCACCCTCCAGCAGGGCGGGCGCAGCGGCACGTTCGACTCGTTCGAATGCGCGATACACACATTCGCACCGCGCTGCGTACACTGCGAATGCGCTGTCATCGGGCATGGTGTTGAAGGAAACGGCCAGATCTTCTGCTGCGCACACTGCGCCGCTCATTCAGGTGTAACGGGGTCAGCCGACCAGACCTGAGTCAACCCCATCCCGCTCCTGCCCAGAGACAAGCGAAGAAACCCGCGCGACCCGCGCTGCGCCTGAACCAGCGAGCAGCGCCAGCGCGCGTCGCTTCTGCGCTGGCATCCCCGCCACGGCCTCCGACGCCAACACCACGTGGAATTCCCTGGCGTTGGCGCCCAACGCTGTAGCCAGGACACACGACTCGGCCGTCATGCCACACAGGCAAAGGTGGCGCACTCCCAGTTTGGCCAGCAGAATTGGCAAAGGGCTGGCCAGAAAGGCCGAGTGCTTGGGCTTGAGCACGAAGTAGTGACAAGGCAAAGGCGAGAGAAGGCGGGCGATTCGCCACGCCGGGCCACCGTCGCGCCGGCACTGTTCCACCTGCTGGCGGAAGTCGCGCTTCCAATCCGAAAAATTGTCATTGGCATAGATGACCGGCCAACCGCGTTCATCGGAGTGATCCCTCAGGCGCCGGATCTGCCGGGCCGCCCACTCTGCCGCCGGCGCCAGTTTTTGAGCGCCGGGGAAGTCGAATCGGCTGAACATGTCGATGATCAGCAGGGCCGTGGATGGGTTATTTCGCATGGCTCAATCACCTGTCTGCGCACGTGGGGCCTCAACCGCCTTGGATCGCGGTGAATCTTTCTGGCGCAGGAAAATCGTCAGCGCCACCAGGGACAGCACGGCCAGGAATTCGCTCTGCCAGATCTACATGGATCCGAACCAGAATGTGAGGCGGACTCAACGCTTGCCTGTCGGGTCAGGATCAGGACGTTCGTAGTCGTCCGGTACGGCCTTGGGGCCATCACCGCCGTCGGGCATGTCGTGCTCCTTCCACTTGGCGCGATCGTTGCGCCGCTTGTCCGGCGTGTGCGCCCTCGACTGATCGTCCACGTCCGTCGTCGGATTGAAGGGCAGCTTGTCGTTCATGGGCAGCTCCTGCGGCGAAAGACCGAAGACTGCACCGGGCCGGGTTAACACCATGACCCCAAAGAATGAACGCCGTGCACACCGGGATGTCACCGAAGCGGGGTGGCGGCCTTGCGATGCTGGCGTCCCGAGTCCTGGAGAAGCACGATGCAGGCATTGACCTATCACGGCCGCAAGGATGTGCGAGTCGAGACTGTACCGGACCCGGTACTGGCGGCCGAAGATGATCTGATCCTGAGGGTAACCGCCACCGCCATCTGTGGATCGGACCTGCACTTGTATCGCGGCAAGATTCCGGATCTGCACGATGGCGATGTACTCGGCCACGAGTTCATGGGCGTGGTGGAAGAGGTCGGCAGCGGCGTGACCCAGGTGCAGCCGGGCGATCGTGTGGTGATCCCTTTCGTGATCGCCCGTGGAGAGTGCTTCCATTGCCGCCTGGCCGAGTATGCCGCCTGCGAAACCACCAATACCGGCAAGGGTGCCGCGCTGAATCAGAAGGGCATGCTGCCTCCGGCGGCATTGTTCGGCTACAGCCATCTGTATGGCGGCGTGGCCGGGGGGCAGGCCGAATTCGTGCGCGTGCCGAAGGCGAATGGCACGCAGCAACTGGGATGGGCTCTCCCGTGGCGGCGCGCTGCGCCAGCTGAGCGTGGTGGTGGCCCCGCACCTCAGCTGACCCTCCCATGGCAATCAATGCGCGGGCGGCTGCACGCAGACGTCTCCCATGACGCGCCTCACTGTCTCCTGCAACTCACCGACGTGGAAGGGTTTGGCCACGAAGGCGGCGCGGCGGTGACGCTGCGGCACCAACTGGTCATAGACCGCGGATACGAACAGGAACGGGATGCCGAGTTCGGTCAGGCGATCAGCCACCGGGAAGACCACGCCGTCCCGAAGCTCGACATCGAGCACGGCGCCGTCGAACCGCTGGTAGTCCAGCAGCCCCAGCGCATCGAACACGCTGTAGGCATGGGTCACCTGGTCACCTGCGTCCTCCAGCGCCTGTTCCATCAGCGCAGCCAGGTCGAGCTGGTCTTCCACCAGCAGCAGGTTGCATCTGCGCTGGCTCATTCCGGATTGCATGCGTTCACGCCTGTATCGTCCTGGGGACTGCAGTCTGTGCTGTGCTGCATCAACGCCATGCGTGTGCATTGTCAGGCCGGCGCGAAGCCGTGAGAGCATGTCGCCAACCGGGTGGAGGGGTGTGGAAGGCGCCCTGGATTTCATTGACGGCGTCTTGGCACGCGCTGTGGATACTGCCGCCGTCCCCTGCATCGGAGATTCTGTCATGTCGCTATCCCGAACCGATTCTGCCGCTCCAGGCGTCCTGCGTGTCGAGTGCATGCCGCTCGACTGCGGCGGTGCCGCCATCGTCGTGGAGCTGGACCGCGCGCCTGAACGGGCCTGGATGAAGTCGCTGAAGCGAGCACTGCTGGCCGACGACGCCATGGAGGGCGCACAGGCCAAGTTTGATGGGCGCTTCGTCTACGTCGTGGGCGTGGACGGTGGCGGGCATCGTGCTCAGCACCGGGTAATACAGGCGGTGATGGCGGCGGGCAGCGCGTGCGCCTCGAACGCCGGTCGCCAGCGACCTGCAGCCGGCGTGAGCGTATCCAGCGCATTGGCGACCTGAGAGCGCCCATCGGTCCAACACAGGGCGGCGGATGTTATCGCCGCATCACCACTGCGTGCAGCGCCCACCTTCGGCGGCTCACATCGGCCGACAGGCGGTGATTGCCGGCGCTCCACCATGGTCTCCGGAGGCATGTCGCCCCGCACCGGAGATCGAAATGGCAGACCAGAACAACGCCAGAAGCGAGCGTCTGTTGAAGTGGCTTCAGGACGCCTACGCCATGGAGCAGGAGGCGGAGACCATGATGAAGGCCATGGCTTCGCGGATCCAGAACTATCCCCACCTCGCCGCACGGATCGCCCAGCACGTCCAGGAAACGCGGGGGCAGGCAGCCTCGCTGCGCCAGTGCATTGAAGCGCTTGGAGGAAGCGTGCCGACCGCCAAGGGACTGTTCGCGAGCGTGACTGCAGCTCTCCATGCGGCCGGCACAAGCCTGATGGAAGACGAGGTAGTCAAGAGCGTAGGGCTCTCGTTCGGCTTCGGAAACACCGAGATCGCCAGCTATCGGGCGCTGGTGATCGCTGCCGAGCGTGCCGCAGCACCGGACATCGCCGCGGTCTGTGGCCAGATCCTGCAGGAAGAGATCGCCATGGCGCGCTGGCTGGAGGACCACCAGGATGGCCTGGTCGGTGCGTTCCTCAATCGTGACGAAACACCGGGCGCGCAAGCCAAGCGCTGACCCCGAAGCCAGCACAGCCAGCCATTGGAGAAACCCCATGTTCCTTCATCACTAGAAGCTGATGTACACCGTGCGCGTGCGCGAATCCTACCCGCAGCTCGCCAGCCTCATGCTTGAACAGTTCGGCGGCCCGCAGGGCGAACTGGCTGCCGCCATGCGCTACTTCACCCAGGGACTCGGCGAATGCGATCCAGGCCGCAAGGACCTGCTGATGGATATCGCCACCGAAGAGATCAGCCATCTGGAGATCATCGGCACCATCATCGCAATGCTCAACCGCGGGCCGAAGGCCATTCACTCCGAAGGGCTTGCCAAGGCCGAGGATATGCGGCCGCTGGGGCAGAACAGCACCAGCCATACCGAGCAGATCCTGTACGGTGGCGGGCCGGCACTGGTCAATTCCAGCGGCGTGCCGTGGACAGCGGCCTACATCGACTCGATCGGGGAACCTACCGCCGACCTGCGCTCGAACATCGCGGCCGAAGCGCGCGCCAAGCTGGTGTATGAGCGGCTGATCAGCGTCACCGATGACCCCGGCATCAAGGATGCGCTGCGCTTTCTGATGACGCGCGAGATCGCGCACATGAAGTCGTTCGAGAAGGCGCTGCACAGCATCCAGCCCAACTTCCCGCCGGGCAAGCTGCCGGGGGACCCTGCGTTCACCGATCTGTACATGGACACGTCGCAGGGCGACGGCGCCGACGACCTGCAGGGCAGCTGGAACAGCGGAGAGCTGTGGGAGCGGGTCAGCGACCGCGAGGCACAGACCGCTGTGGATGGTGGCGACGGCGGCGGCACGGTGGACCTGGGCGCACGCGAACAAGCGGCGGTGCAGGCCATGAGCCTGCGTACACTCTCCGACCCGAAAGCGCGGCCGACCACCGGCACCGAGCTGGGGGCCGGCCCGGGCGCGGGCGCACTGGACCTGCCACCACGCGAGCAATGAAAGAGCTGGGGCGCCCATCTGCGGCGCCCCAGTGGCGAAGCCCTTGACCAGCGTCAAGGCGTACGAAAGTGGGCGGACATCACGTCCGCCCACGAAGCGGTGCAACTGGCTTCAGGCGCGATCAGCGCTGCTGGCCAACGCGGTTGTTGCCACCGCCGCGTTCCTGCTGTTGCTGCCCGCCGCTCTGGTTACCGCCCTGGTTTCCACCCCTGCGGCTGTTCTGGCCGCCTTCGCGGCCGATGTCCGCCATGTGCTGGCGATCCTGGCTCACTGCTTCGCCGCCCTTGCGGCCGGCTTCGCGTGCTTCTTCCGAGCTGAATTCATGGGCGTTGCCAGATTCGTGCGCGGCACGTCCACCCTTGGCGGCGATCCCGCGCTGCTTGTCCTCGTCCATCGAAGCGAAACCGCGGTTGCTGTTGCCCTGGTACTGGTTCTGGTTGGCCATGGAACGTCTCCTTGGGTTGAGCCGCCTGATTGGCGGCAGGAACCATCTTCCAGATCCGGCGCTAGACGGCGGTGGCATGACCGCCAACGTGGCGTCATCCGGAAGCCCACGATTCCTCATCCGGTCTCCACGAAATGTCGTGTGCGCGCGTGTGCGCCCGCAGGCGCGCCTGCGGCGCTCGATCACGTGTCAAGGCCAGGCGGCGGGCCCGCACCTCAACTCGACGCAGTTTCTACGCGGGCCTCACTGCGCATACGACCCGCGTCGCTAAGGTAGAGCTGTCTGCAACAACGGGTGGTGCCATGCCTTTTCGTGCGATTGCCTATGTGAGTGAAGCTTCCCGAAGCCTGACCGAAGAGCGGCTGCAACAGCTTGTAGCCGAAGCGGTGCAGTTCAACGCATCTGTCGATGTCACCGGCACGTTGCTGTTCGACGGTGCGCGGTTCCTGCAGTATCTGGAGGGCCCGGCGGACGGAGTCAACGCTGCGTACACGCGCATTCTGGCGGCGAGCAGCCACGGCGGAATCGTCGAACTCAACCGGGGCAGGGTGGGGCGCCGGCAGTTTCCGCGCTGGCGGATGCGCAGCGTGCGGGTAGACGAGCTGGCGCTGGGAAAGATTGCCATCTCCGATTGGACCGGCTTCGTGCGCAGCGCGTCGACGCTGGAATCGGGCACCAGTGCCCTGGACCGACTGCTGTCGGTTTCGCAGTCGCAGACGGATGCAGGTGCGGGCGACGGCGTGGAACCGCAGGGACACTGGGTACGGTGAAGACGGCAGCCGCCCCGGGCGCACCCGCGCCAATACGGGTTGGCTGTGCGGGGTGGTCGCTGTCGCGGTCGGATCAGGACGCGTTCGGTGCGGGCGACAGCGCACTGCAGCGCTACGCCACACGCCTGCCGATGGTGGAGATCAACTCATCTTTCTATCGACCGCACCAGGCCAGAACCTATGCGCGATGGGCGGCAAGCGTGCCGGAGGGCTTCCGGTTTGCGGTGAAACTGCCGCGAGAGATCAGCCACGAGCGTCGGCTGCGCGACGCAATGCAGCCGCTTGAGCGGTTCCTTGAAGGCGTGCTGGAGCTGGGTGAAAGGCTCGGCCCGTTACTGCTGCAATTGCCGCCGAGCCTGGTGTATGACACGGCCACGGCAGAAGCATTCATGCGGGGCCTGCGCACACGCACCCAGGCCGATGTGGCGTGCGAGCCGCGCCACCCGAGTTGGTTCACGCCGGAAGTGGATGCGCTTCTGAGCGCGCATGGCGTGGCACGGGTTGCCGCGGATCCGGCACGTGTGCCGGCGGCGGCGACTCCCGGCGGTGACCGCGCGTGGAGCTACTGGCGCTGGCACGGCCAGCCGCAGATCTATCGCAGTTGTTACGGCGAACCGACCGTTGCCCACCTGGCGCGGCAGCTGCGGGCCGAGGCCGACGCGATACGACCCGCCTGGTTCGTACTGGACAATACCGCACTGGGTCACGCCACCGGCAACGCCCTGCAGCTGCAGGCGCTGCTGCAGGAAAACGAACATGCCTGAGGGCCCTTCGATCGTCCTGCTGCGCGAAGCAGCAAGTCACTTCAAGGGGCACGTGGTCCGCGCCGTCTCTGGGAACAGCCGTGTCGACCTGTCGCCGCTGCAGGGCCGGAGGGTCAAGGCGGTCCGCAGTTGGGGCAAGCACTTCCTGCTGGAATTCAGCCGCCACACGCTGCGCATCCACCCGATGATGTTCGGCAGCTGGCGCATCGACGATCGGAAGCCAACCGCGCCGCGTGTGTCCCTGCGGTTCGACAGTGGCGAGCTGAACTTCTATGCGTGTTCCGTGCGGCTGATCGACGAGCCGTTGGACGAGACGTCTACGATTGGCGCGCGGACGTGATGAACGATGCGTGGGATCCGACGCTGGCCCGGCGCAAGCTGAAGGCCATGCCGGACGTCATGGTCTGTGATGCGCTTCTGGACCAGACGGTCTTTGCCGGCGTGGGCAACATCATCAAGAACGAGGTGCTGTTCCGTATAGGCGTGCACCCCGCCACGCGGCTGGTGATGTAGCTGGCGGTGCGCGCTATGCGGGAGACTGCAGCCGGCTTGACCGGTTCGGCGGCCTGCGCGGGCAGGCCGGCCTGAACCGAGAGGGCGAGGGCGGCAACGGCCAGGGTCCGGGCGAAGGTGTTCATGCGGGAACTCTCATGGGTGGGTGGTGAGAGGCACTGTGCGCCTACAGTCAGGCGTTCGGGTGATGAAATGTCCTGATTTATTGACAGATCGTCTCGCTCGGACGTCCGCGTAGGGGCTACGCGACATCGCCGGTTGACATGGTAGAACGAACGTTCTACCTTGCGCCCATGAGCAAGGCCACCACCGATACCCAACAGAAGATCCTGGCCACGGCCGAGGCGCTGATCTACCAGAACGGGATCCACGCCACGGGCATGGACCTGCTGGTGAAGACCTCGGGCGTGGCGCGGAAGAGCATCTACCGCCATTTCGAGAACAAGGACGACGTGGCCGCTGCTGCGCTGAGGGCGCGCGACGTGCGTTGGCTGGCCTGGTTCCGGCAGGAGTGCGAGAAGGCGGACACCCCGGAAGCACGCATCCTCGGCATGTTCACCGTGCTCAGGAACTGGTTCCAGTCCGAGGGCTATTGCGGGTGTGCGTTCATCAATACCGCAGGCGAGGTCGGCGACCCGGCCGATCCGATTCGGCAGATCGCGCGTGATCACAAGCAGAAGCTGCTTGATTACACATTGGAACTTACCGGACAACTGGATGTGGAGCAGCCGGCGGACCTGGCCCGTCAGCTGCTGATCCTGATGGAAGGCGCCATCACCCTGTCGCGCGTGATGGCTGATTACGGCGCCGCAGACACCGCGAAGGATGTCGCGAAGCTGTTGTTGGAACAGGCCAAGCGTTAGCGCCTGAGTACGCCAGATCCTTTGAAGCAACCCGTCTGTCCATCTCGATTGGAGGTCTCCCCGTGTCCGCTGAACAGCCCCGTCCGCCGCTTCCTCCGTTCACCCTCGAATCGGCCACGCAGAAGGTGCGCCTTGCCGAGGATGGCTGGAATTCCCGCGACGCCGACAAGGTGTCGCTTGCCTATTCGCTCGACACCCAGTGGCGTAACCGCGCCGAGTTCACCAATGGCCGGGAAGAAGCCCGGCAGTTCCTGGCACGCAAATGGAACAAGGAGCTCGAGTACCGCCTGATCAAGGAGCTCTGGGCCTTTACCGAAAACCGCATTGCTGTCAGGTATGCCTACGAATGGCACGACGACGCCGGCAACTGGTTCCGTTCCTATGGCAACGAGAACTGGGAATTCGGAGAGGACGGCCTGATGCAGCGGCGCTTCTCGTGCATCAACGACATGCCGATCAAGGAAAGCGACCGCAAGTTCCATTGGCCGCTGGGACGTCGCCCGGATGATCATCCGGGGTTGTCGGAGCTGGGTATGTAATTCCCGCTTGGGCGCCATCCCAAGCGCGCTCAGGTACACGACGGGGCGGCCGGCATCTGTACCGGCCGGGGCAGGAGCGCAATGGACATGATTGGAGGGTTCATTGCCGGTGGCGTCCTGGCCGCCGGCAGGGGCATTCGCCAGTTCAGTCAGCCGCGGCTCTCGCACGCCCACGAAATGGATGAGGGCTTGGCTCACTGGCAAGCGGTGGTGGGCGAGCTTCGCGGATTCCCGCGTGTCCAGCGCGAGCGGCGACTTAAGTTCGTCAGCACCTTGCGCACGAACATGATTGAACGCATGGGCATGATGCATGGCGGCGTGCAGCGGCTGGGACCATTCCCGCTGTTGATTGCCCTCTACCTGCAGTTCCGCGGATGGAAATGGGGCGACTGGCCGGGCGCTTTCGATGTTGGATTGCTAGGCGCACTGCTTATCTTCGCCATGGTGCTGCTTTACCTGCTGGGATGGATGCTGATCGGCCTTCGCACCAGGCTCGATACCTACGTTGCCTTGTTGGAGGGCTCCACCCACGAGCCCGAGCCCTCCCAGCCAACGCCTTTGTAGCGTCGGGCCATCGACAGAACATCCGAAAGGAAACGCACTGCAGTCATCCTGAGGAGCGGGTGACCTTCATGAACGAGGGCAGCGTCAAATGACCATATTCAAGAAGGCCGGTCTTCTCCTGTGTCTGGCGGGCGCCGGGTTGGTCAATGCGCAGGTGCCCCCTCAACCGGACACGCCGAAAGTTGAGCTTGACGGCCCGATCGCAACGGACAGTGGCGTGGAGCTTGATAACAAGCAGCTACGCACGCTGGTCGGGCGCGCAGATGCAGGCGATGCTGATGCGGCGTTTCGACTTTCGCGCCACTTTGAGGGTAAAGGCGTGGCCGGCAACTCCCATATGTGGCTTGCCTATGCCGCAGCGCTGGGGCACCCGGTTGCACAGTACAACATGTTCTTCATGTTGAGGCACAAACAGGACTGTGAGTCATCCAGTGAGGCATACGCATGGCTCAAGAGTGCCGCGCTGAAGGGAGTGAAGGCCGCGCATTCCGAACTTGAGCAGGCGGGACGCATGGCGTCTCTGCGATGTGCCAGCAAGCGAGAGGAAGAGAGAAGCCGTCTACCTGCGAGAGAAGCGAGCGTGGCAACTCAGACAAGCCCGCCGTAGTTGGCTTGCAGGCTGGGAATGAGTCCGGGTGTCCTTGAAAGAGCTCGAGGCAGTCGATTTCTTCGGAACTACTACAACACGTTCTTCTAGGTACGCAAGCTGACTGCCTTGGAAGGGTCGTATATTTCGCTGACTTCACAGATCTGTACCCCGCAGATGGGCATAGTGGCCCTTCGGTAGTGTGAGCGCGTCCATCCAGCCACGGGATTTTCCCGAATGCCAGGAGGTCACTGTGCCAAGTTGTGATGAAGGAATGAAGTTGACGCGTCGCCAGGTGATCGCTGGCGGCGTCACGACCGTGGCGATGTCCGCCGCACCGGGGGCATCATCGCTCGCCGCCGAACTGGCGGCGCCCCCGCCGCCCAGGCCGCCGGTCATCAGCACGGTGGCCTTGACCGTCAACGGCGAGCGGCGGGAGCTTGAGCTCGACACCCGGACCACGCTGCTCGATGCCCTGCGCGAACATCTGAAGCTGACTGGAACGAAAAAGGGCTGCGACCACGGTCAATGCGGCGCCTGTACCGTGCTGGTCAACGGTGAGCGCATCAATGCCTGCCTCAGCCTGGCGGTGCAGCACCAGGGCGATGCCATCACCACCATCGAAGGCCTCGGCACCCCCGATGACCTGCATCCGATGCAGGCTGCTTTCATCAAGCATGATGGCTATCAGTGCGGGTATTGCACGCCGGGGCAGATCTGTTCGGCGGTGGCGGTCCTGGACGAGATCAAGCGGGGTGTCCCCAGCCATGTGCAGGCGGATGTCAGCGCACGGCCCCGTGCCACCAACCTGGAAATGCGCGAACGCATGAGCGGCAACCTCTGCCGCTGCGGGGCCTATTCCAACATTGCCGAGGCGATGGCAGAGGTCGCTGGCGCAACCTCTGCAGGGAGGCGCTCATGAGGGCCTTCAGTTACGAACGCGCCAAATCCCCGGCCGAGGCCGCCAGGGCCGTCGCCGGTACCGAGGGCGCGAAGTTCCTGGCCGGAGGGACCAACCTGCTCGACCTGATGAAGCTGGAGGTCGAGACGCCAGCGCACCTGGTCGATGTGCAGGAGATCGGCCTGGACAGGATCGAACCCACCGACGAAGGCGGCCTGCGCATCGGCACGCTGGTCACCAATACCGCGCTGGCCTCGCATGAGCGCGTGCGCCGCGACTACGCGGTGCTGACCCGCGCGATCGTGGCAGGCGCGTCCGGGCAGCTGCGCAACAAAGCCACCACCGGCGGCAACCTGCTGCAGCGCACGCGCTGCCCGTATTTCTACGACCCCAATCTGCCCTGCAACAAGCGCCTCCCCGGTTCCGGCTGCGGCGCACTCGAGGGGTTCTCCCGGCAGATGGGCGTGATCGGCACCTCGGACAGCTGCATCGCGACCTATCCGGGCGACATGGCGGTGGCCCTGCGGGTGCTGGACGCCTCGATCCAGACCGTCAGCGGTGACGGCAGTACGCGTAGCATCCCGATTGCCGATTTCCATCGGTCGCCCGGCGACAGGCCGCAGCAGGACAACGTGCTGCAGCGGGGTGAGCTGATCACCCACGTCACGCTGCCGGAGCCCCTGGGTGGTCGGCACGTGTACCACAAGGTACGTGACCGCGCGTCCTATGCGTTCGCACTGGTGTCGGTCGCCGCGGTCGTGCAGCGAGACGGCTCGGCGCGGTTCGCCTTCGGTGGAGTTGCGCCGAAGCCGTGGCGCGTCGAGGCAGCCGAACCGCTGCTGCGCGACGGCGTAAAGGTCGCGGCCCGGCAGGTGTTCGCCGGTGCCCGTCCCACGCGGGAGAACGCGTTCAAGATCGCGCTCGCCGAGCGCACCCTCGCAGCTGTGCTGGTGGAAGGAGAGCGCTGATGCCCCTTGAATTCAACGCCCCCGCCGGCGACAACCTGTTCGACAAGGCCAAGGTCGTCGGCAAGTCGACGCCGCGCATCGACGGTCCACGCAAGACCACCGGCACCGCCCCGTATGCCTACGAGCGCCATGACGTGGCGCCGAACCAGGCCTACGGCTACATCGTCGGTGCGGGCATCGGCAAGGGGCGCATCATTTCGATGGATGCCTCCCGCGCACGTGCCGCGCCCGGCGTACTGGCGGTCATCACCGCACCGGAAACCAAGCCGGTCGGCAAATCGAACTGGAACAATGCGCCGCTGTTCGGCGGACCCGAAGTCGCCCACTACCACCAGGCCATCGCCTGCGTGGTGGCAGAGACCTTCGAGCAGGCCCGCGCCGCCGCGGCGCTGATCCGCACCCGCTACGAGCTCAGCAAGGGTCGCTTCGATTTCCCGGCTCTGGCACCGTCCGCACCGCTGGCAAAGGGGCGTGACGGCAAGCCCGACCGGCAGGCGTTGGGCGATTTCGACACCGCCTACGCGAGCGCCGCGGTCAAGCTCGACGAGACCTATCACACCTCCGACGAAAGTCATTCGATGATGGAGCCGCACGCCACCATCGCCGCCTGGGAGGGTGACACGCTCACGCTGTGGACGGCGAACCAGATGATCGACTGGGCCAGGCAGGGCATGGCGGCGATCCTCGGCATCGATCCTGCCAAAGTGCGCGTGGACTCGCCCTATATCGGCGGCGGCTTCGGCGGCAAGCTGTTCATCCGTGCCGACGCGGTGCTGGCTGCGTTGGCGGCCAAGCAGGTCGGGCGCCCGGTGAAGATCGCGCTGCAACGTCCGTTGATGCCCAACAACACCACGCACCGGCACGCCACCCTCCAGCGCGTGCGGATCGGCTGCGGAAAGGATGGCCGGATCTCCGCCATCGCCCATGAGAACTGGTCGGGCAACATCAACGGCGAGGATGGCGAAAACGGCACCCTGCAGACGCCTAAGCTCTATGCAGGCGCGAACCGCCTGGTGGCCAACTACATCGCCACGCTCGACATGCCCGAAGGCAACGCGATGCGCGCACCGGGCGAAGCACCCGGCCACATGGCGCTGGAAGTGGCGATGGACGAAATGGCCGAGAAGCTGGGTCTCGACCCGATCACGTTCCGCATCCTTAACGAGCCCGAGGTCGTGCCCGGCGATCCGTCCAAGAGGTTCTCCGACCGCAACCTGGTGCGCTGCCTGCGCGAAGGCGCGGAGCGCTTCAACTGGAACAAGCGCAACGCCAAACCGGCGCAGGTCAGGGAAGGGCACTGGCTGGTCGGCATGGGCGTGTCCGCGGGCTATCGAGGCGCACCGACGATGAAGTCGGCGGCGCGGGTCCGGCTTGACGGCCAGGGTGGGGTGATTGTCGAGACCGACATGACCGACATCGGCACCGGCTCCTACACGATCATCGCGCAGACGGCAGCCGAGACCATGGGCGTGCCGCTGGAGCGGGTCCAGGTGACCCTCGGCGACTCCCGTCATCCCGCCTCCGCCGGTTCCGGCGGCCAGTGGGGCGCGGCAAGCTCCACCGCAGGCGTGTACGCGGCGTGCGTCAGCCTGCGCCGCAAGGTGGGCGAGAAACTCGGCTTCGACGGCGACACCGCAAACTTCGCCAATGGCCGCATCCAGGCAGGTGGGCGGACCATCAAGCTGGCGGAGGCGGGCACACTTTCGGCGGAGGACGGCATTGCCTTCGGCGATTTCAAACAAGGCTACGACGTAGGTACCTATGCAGGGCATTTCTGCGAGGTCGCCGTGCACGCCTACACTGGAGAGACACGCATTCGCCGCATGCTTGCGGTATGCGATGGCGGCCGGATCCTCAATCCGCTGTCTGCACGCAGCCAGGTCATCGGCGGGATGGTGATGGGTGCGGGCGCGACCCTGATGGAGGAGCTGGTGGTCGATAAACGGCTTGGCTTGTTCATCAACCACGACCTGGCCGGCTACGAGGTTCCCGTGCACGCCGACATCCCGTACCAGGAGGTGGTCTTCCTCGACACGCTGGATCCGGTGATCTCGCCGATGAAGGCCAAGGGTGTGGGTGAACTGGGCATCTGCGGGGTTGGCGCCGCGATCGCCAATGCGGTCTACAACGCAACCGGCGTGCGCGTGCGCAACTATCCCATTACCCTGGACAAGCTGCTGCCCGGCTTGCCCGACGTGGGCTGACCCTTGCGCATGGACCGACCCGTAGCCTCACTCGCGCTGGAAGCTTCAGCGGCAGGCGGAGGAGTGCCTGGCGATCTTGCCGAGGACATGTCCGCAGCGCCGGGCTTCCTCACCGAAGGCAACCCGCGCGGCGTACTCGAGACGGCAGTGACGCACGTGCGCGCACGGCAGCACGCCGTGCTCGCGCTGGTGCTGGAAACCGATGGCTCCACCTACGCCGGTGCCGGCGACATGGTGCTGTTCTGCAAGGGCAGCCAGGTCGGCTGGCTGAGCGGCGGATGCCTGGAGCCCGAGCTCGCGCGACGCGCGCAGCAGGTGAGCGCGGCAGGGCGGGTCGACTGGATCGAGATCGACACCCGCAGTGACGACGATCTGTTGAGTGGGTCCTCTCTCGGGTGCCGCGGCCTGCTGCGGATTGCGCTCCTGCCATTGCGCGCCATGGCCGGCATCGACGTCGTCATCGAGGCTTGGTTGCGCGAGGGGGTGTCACTCCAGCGCGACCTTCGTACGTCGGGGCAGGTGATTTTCCGTGCCGGCCATCACGAGCAGGCGTGGAAGCTGCATCCGATGGATGGTACGCAGCCCTTTGGCGAGGGTGCGTGGCGTTTGCCGTTGCCCCGGCTTCCGCAGGCCCTGGTGCTGGGGGGCGGTCCCGAAACGCCCTTCCTGGTTCCGCTGCTGCGCGGCCTGGGGTGGCGGGTCAGCGTGGCCGAACGGCGAGCGCGCTGGGCCTCAGCCGGGCAGTGCGCGGATGCGCATCTTCAGACCAGCCCGGCCGAGGCCCTTCATGGCGACCAGTGCGACGCGGCACTGGTGATGCATCACGATTTCGAACTGGACCGGGAGACGCTGGTGGCCCTGGCTGATACCAACGTCGCGTTCATTGGACTGCTGGGTCCGCGGCGAAGGCGTGAGGACCTGTTCAAGCTGCTGACAACGGATCAGCGCCACCGCCTGTCCCCGAGACTTCGATCGCCAGTCGGCCTGAACATCGGCGGCCGAGGGCCAGAGGCGATTTCGCTCAGCATCGCCGCGCAGCTGGAGCAATGGCGAAGCGCGCACGACAGGTGACTGACGTGCATGCGGTCGTCGTGCTGGCTGCCGGCGGGAGCACCCGACTTGGCCAGCCCAAGCAGCTTCTGACCCGGCAGGGCGAGACCCTGGTACATCGCGTAGTGCGGTTGGCACGCGAGCTCGCGCCAGCGCAGGTGCTGGTCGTGGTGGGCGCAAACGAACAGGCCGTGACATCCAGCATTGCCGGGCTGGATGCCATACCTGTAACCAACCACCACTGGGAACGCGGCTTGGCGAGCAGTCTGCAGGTTGCCGGCGCACACCTGCTGCCCACGGTGAACGCGGTGATGGTCGTGGCATGCGACCAGCCCGCAATCGAGCGCTCCCATCTGCAGGCGCTGCTTTCCGGTGCCCGCGCCGCAGCGTCAACGTGCGCGGGCACCCGCCACGGAAATGTGCTTGGCGTTCCCGCAGTAGTGCCGCGTGCATGGTTCAACTCTGCGGGTGCAACCGGTGACCGCGGCTTCGGAGCGCGCTTGAGGCAACTTCCTGTCGATACGGTGCATGTCCTACAGGCACCGGAACTGGGCCTGGATATCGATACGCCAGAAGATCTTGCGCGTGCGCGCAATGCGGGCTGGATCGATGCCGGGAGGTGACTCGCACGACCACTGGGCCAATGCCTGTCGCACAGGTGAGGAGCGGCAGGGCTGGAGCCCGAACCCTCGCTGCCCCCAGCCCTGTAGAGTCGAGCCACGCTCGACTACGGCACGCCACATCGCGCCCCATCAGGCACATCACTGGCAAGAATCTGCAGCACCCGATCCAACAGAACATTTTCCGGCACGCCAGCCAGTACCTGCTCCAGGTAATCCAACGGCTCCAACTGCCATTGGAGGAGCGCCCGCAACCGCACAACGGCAGGCGCCCGCTGCTTCGCGTCCAGTGAGACCTGCAACAGCAGATGGTGCGAGCGCCTCTCCAGCCACAGCACGGGTATGCCTCGGCAATGAACCTGGAACGCGGCATCTCGATGCCGCTCAACGAACTGGAAGCCCTGTCGTGGCCGAGCCTCCACGAACTGCATGGCTTGGCGGCGCAATTGCAGAAAGCGATCGCCGGGGATGCTGTGGAAACCGATAGGCGAGGGCTTGGGCGGTGCCAGCCACTGCGTCTGTGCCGCAACCACCACCACAAGACAGAGCGCGGTGGCCGCCCAGCGCCACCAGGCCACTCAGCCCTCCGGATGCAGTCGGGTACTGGCGTGTGCGGTAAGGCCGATTCCGGCCATGATCAGCCCCTCCATCACGCGCGGGCCAACGTACTGCTCCAGCTCGCCATTTTCGCGGGCGCGCTGCGCGGCCAGCAGGATCTCCAGCACCACCCGTAGACCCGCCAGCGAGCAGTCGGTATCCGCCAGGGCGATGCGTCGGCCTGGCATCTGATGGCGTTCCGGCCACGGCTGGCCATCGGAGGCGGCGCCGGAGCCGATGCTGTGCAGCAGGGCGATGAGGGTGTTCGGGTCCAGCGCGGGGCCGTTGGCGGGCGCATCGTGGATCGGGTGCGGGGCAGGGGAGTGGGGCTGGGTCATGGCTGGGCTCCTTGCGTGCATGCAGAAGCCGCCACCGATAAAGGTGGCGGACGATGCGTGGTTCGAAACCCGGTGTTCGCTGAACCGGCAGGCACAAGGCCTCCACGCACCGCCCGCCATAGCCGGCCGACGGATTGCCAGCCGGCACCACACAGGGTGATGCCGGCTGGCAAGCGTTTACTTCAGCGAACTACCGGGGTTTCGAATCCCGGCCACCTGTTTTCGGTGGCACGCAAAGGAATACGCCCGGCTGTGCGCGATGCCAATGCAGTAAGGCTGATGCCGTCACCACATTCAACATTTTCAGAATCGTTGTATACGACTCAATGGGGCCGGAGCCTTGCACTGCAAGGCTATCGGCGATGTCGGTGGTGCAAGCCTAGCGAGTGTCGGCATCCGCCCGGCGAGGCCGCGAGCGAGGCGAATGCGACAGGATTGCCAAGGGCCGCCAGGCGTCAGTAACCCTTCAACGCAACCTTGGCCCGCTCCAACCACGCGCGCGCGCCCGTCCCTGCGAGTCCAGGCATTTCAGGGTCGAGAGGTGGGCCGCCAGCAATGCGCTGCCGATTGCACGTGACGCGTCACGTTAATCGGCGGGGTCTGCGAAGCAAAGCGCTGCATGTCACCAAGCGGCGGGGCGGATCATTAGCACAATGCCCCTTGGTACCTCATGGACGCATCAGCAGGGCTATCCACTGCGGCGTAGTTGACGCTCCAATACCCGCGCCCAGCCGCCCCTGCCGACCACCACCTGGGCGCGCAAGGACAGGTCAGTCGCTGCCCGTCACAGGCGAACAAATCTATGCGACAATGCATCTAGTCCGCCTAACGGCGATTTCCTAACGTTATAAATCAATGATTTGGTGTTCTAATGGGCGAATTGAGCGGAATTAAGGCTGATCTAGCCCAGGTGGTGAGGCTCGCCTTGGCCGAGCAAACGGAGGATGTCCGCATGTTTGCCGCGCGGCTCGTGCGCAAGTATCGCGGCAGCGAACCTGATCTGGCAGAGCAGGTGGATCTGTTCCTCCGCACCAAACCCAGGAGCGCGGGCGCACCGCTGCGCAAGGCGGCCGCGCCAGCCCTGCCGCAACAGCCACTACCGGTGGACGATGAGTCACGCCTGTCGCTGCTGAAGGTATTCAAAGACCCCCCCCATCGGGAAGCCCCTCTGCTGTCAGCCGCGCTGGATGAATCGCTGGGACAGCTGATCCAGGAACGCAAGCAGTCTGCCCGCCTGGCTGCCCAGGGGCTGACGCCAACGCGCTCCGCCATTTTTGTTGGCCCACCCGGCGTGGGAAAGACCCTGACTGCGCGATGGCTGGCGTCTCAGCTGGAAGTGCCGCTCTATGTACTCGACTTGACCGCCGTCATGAGCAGCCTGCTGGGAAAGAGCGGCAGCAATCTTCGCGCCGCATTGGACTTTGCCAAGCGAAGCCCCTGTGTGCTGCTGCTCGATGAAATTGATGCGATTGCCAAGCGACGCAGCGACGACGCCGATGTGGGCGAACTCAAGCGCCTGGTGACCGTGATCTTGCAGGAAGTCGACGAATGGCCTGCCACCGGCGTACTGGTGGCCGCCACCAATCATCCCGAGCTGATTGATCCGGCTCTGTGGAGACGCTTTGACCTGGTGGTTGAGTTCAAGATGCCCGATATCTCTGCCGTCAAGGACGCGACCTCGCGATTTCTTGGCCCGGACTACGCGCTGTTTGGCCGCTGGATCGATGTCCTGTCCTTCCTATTCCACGGCCAGTCGTTCAGCGATATCGAGCGCGAGATCCATCGACTCAGAAGGGCCGTGGCCTTGGGAACCGCATCCGATGCCGATCTCATCGAAGACTTCATCCGGACACGCATTCTGTCACTGGATCGCCAAGGACGGATTGACGTGGCCGTGTTGTTGGCCCAACAGACCCGCCTGTCCCAGCACAGCATTTCCGATATCACCGGCGTGAGCCGGGACACCATCCGCAAGTACACCGCAGACAACCGGATCGTCACTCCAAGAATCAAGAGGAAGCGTGAGGCATGAGCCAGACCAATTTCCTGATAGGGCGTGGTGAGTTGCTGACCCACGAGATCAAGGGCCCCAAGCGCGGCATGGATAAGGCCGAGGTGTACACCTTGCAGCAGGCCCGGCAGAGGCTGCTGCCGCAGATGTCATCGGTGGCACGCGCCCTGGATGATCTGCCCAGCGCGGCGTGCCCAGGCGATCTGGGCGTGGCCCGTTTGGCCCTCAATCCCAGTTACATTGCCCGCTCTTTCTATCCTGCAGCGCTGTTGCGCGCGGCAGGCCTTGAGTCGGTGGGTAGCCGAGCGGTGAAGCTCACGCCACAAGCCTGGTCGAAAAAGGGCCAGCCGCGAGAATCGACCACGACCGAATTGTTTGTTGTCGGTCGACGCCAGGCATTTCGTCAGTTCAACGAACTGGCTATGCACGTGGAGGAGGGGTCCGGTGAAGCGAAGGACCTCTCGCACATAGAGCAGATCGCCTCATTTGATGCCCGCGATCGCATTGTCGCTATCGGGACCGGTACGCAGCGCGTCTTTGAGGTCGGTGTCCATCTGCTCCCCGACGACAATGACCACTTCGTACAACGGGCTTTTGCCGCGTACGCGGCCGAGATCGACGTCAAGGCATATACCGAGCTCGCCTTTCGAGCCGGAAACCTGTGGTTCCTCCCGGTGGAGGGCGCGCCTGATAGCATCCAGCGACTGGCCGAGTTTGTCTTTGTTCGCATCGTGCGCCCCATGCCAAAGCTACGGGGTGTACGCCCGATGCAGCGCTCGGCCGGAGTGACCATTCCATGCAGCTTGCCGACCGAGCCCCCGCTGTCAGCGGAGCCCAAAGTCGCCATTCTCGATGGCGGCTTGCCTGACCCGCACTGCATCGCGCCCTGGCTGGGGAGCTATCGCGTCCTGGATGAACACGCCGAGGACGACGCGGAAGGGGTGGAGCACGGCCTTGGCGTCACCTCTGCCTTTCTGTTCGGCCCGATCGCGCCCAATGAAGCGGCAGCTCGCCCGTACTCATACGTCGACCACCTGCGCGTCCTCGACCGTGAGACGGAGCGGGAAGATCCTCTCGAGCTCTATCGCACCTTGGGATTTGTCGAAGAAGTACTTCTGTCACGGCAGTATCAATTCATCAATCTGAGCCTCGGCCCGGACCTCCCGATCGACGACACGGACGTGCACGCCTGGACTTCGGTGATCGATGACCTGCTCAGTGATGGCGACACCCTGATGACGGTCGCCGCGGGGAACAACGGCGAGATGGATCGTGCGGTGGGAAATGCGCGCGTCCAGGTGCCCGCCGACGCGGTCAATGCGCTGGCGGTGGGAGCCGCCAACAACACAGACGATACGTGGGGGAGGGCGGCCTACAGTGCCATCGGACCTGGCCGTAGCCCGGGCGTCGTCAAGCCAGATCTGCTGGCGTTCGGCGGCGATGCCGGCAACTCGAAGTACTTCCACGTGCTGGCACAGGGGGCAAAACCGACGCTTGCTCCGCAGCTGGGCACCAGCTTTGCGTCGCCATTTCTGTTGCGCAATGCCGTGGGGGTGCGATCCATTCTCGGCGCGGAACTCTCACCTTTGGCGATCAAGGCGCTGCTTGTGCACGCCGCACGTGAGTCCACGCACGACAAGGCGGAAGTAGGTTGGGGTAAAATGCCTGAAGACCTGATGGAGGTCATTACCTGTCCCTCCGGCGTTGCACGCGTGGTATATCAAGGGGAGCTGAAACCCGGCAAGTACCTGCGTGCATCGCTGCCTCTTCCCGCTGGCGGAATTACCGGGAACATTCGCCTGAAGGCGACATTCTGCTACGCCTCACCCACCGATCCGCAGGACGCCGTCGCCTACACGCGCGCAGGCCTGGAAGTGGTGTTCCGCCCCAGCGACAAGAAGATCAAGGACGGAAAAGCCAACGCGGACACCAAGGGCTTCTTCGACATGAAGAAGTACGCCACGGAAGAAGAGCGCCGCTCAGATCAAGGAAAATGGGAGACCGTACTGCACGGCACCAAGAAAATGCGTGGCAGCAGCCTTGAAAACCCGGTCTTCGACATTCACTACAACGCGCGGGAAGCCGGCGCGCCGACTACGAGCGCCAAGAAGATTCGTTACGCCCTGATCATTACCGTCGAAGCCCCTAAGCACGCCGATCTGTACAACGATGTTCTTCGTGCGTACGCAAAAATGCTGGTCCCACTGCAGCCAAAGGTAACGCTGCCAGTCCGTGTCTGAACTGCGCAAAAGGCATGCCGACCCTGGGGCCGGGCGATCAAGTTTCCCGGTGCAACCACATCGCCACGGCGTGCCCCACCGACATCGCGAACATGGAGGACTGAAAAATATGAAGCCTGCCCATCCCAGCGCAGGACGCGCTGGGGACATGATCATGCTGATCATGTTCACCATGCTATTTCCACTGACGGCTAACCTGCACGCGCACCCGCCCAGCACGAACCATCAATTGCTGGCTGGTGTGCTGCTTGGCGGCCTTGCTGCCCTCAGCAAGGCCTTGCTCTACGACGGGTACCGACGCTGGCGCACGCATGGGTTCGCTCAGCTCGAACGGACCAGGTCCCTGCGGGTACTAGTGACGACCTTGGTCTATCCGGCCCTGGGCGGGCTGACCATCGTGATCTGGCTCGTCGGCAACACCGAACCCAACTTTGGCGCGGCCTACGGCCTCGGCGCATTGATCGGCAGCAGCGTGATGGGCTGGCGCGCGATGGCAATACTCACCCGAAAGCGTCAACTGGATCATTGATGATGCCTGCCACTATCATCGAATGGATAGTAAGCGTGGCGGCTGCAGGCGGCGGCGCTGGCTTCATAGCTTTTCAGCTGTTCAAAAAGTTGGGCGAGAGTTGGCTGGATGACAGGTTCAAGAGCCGACTTCAGGATCTGGCCCACATACAGAACAAAGAAATAGAACGCTTGCGCAACGAGTTGACCAAGTCGTTTGATCGTGCCAGCAAGTTGCACCAACGTGAGTTCGAAGTCCTCCCGATGGTCTGGGATGAGGTTCATGAGGCGTTCTGGACGACCGCCTCGCTCGTCTCGCCGCTACAGCTCCATCCCGATTTGAACCGAATGGAGGAATCGCAACTACACGCGTTTCTGGACAAGTGTGATCTAGACGAGTGGCAGAAGAACAACATTCGCAAAACGACTGACAAAACCACGCAGTTCCGAAACTACGCGTTCTGGAGCCAGTTGAGTCATGCTCAGCGCGCCCGCCAATCAGCATTGAACAAGATCAGCCGACACGCCATTTTCCTTGATGAGGCTATGAGGGACGATCTCTTTAACATACTCGCTCGACTGAACGGCGCGCTGATAGAGCACGAGGCCAATCAGGAAGCCCCGATGCTTCGCCGCTCTGAGCGACTGGATAAAGACATATCGTGGGTGCGCGGGGAAGGGCGGGCTGACATGGACAGCGTTGAGGCAAGAATTCGAGGTCGACTCTGGAGTACTGGCATCGAGGCGATTGATTAATCACACTTATTGTAACGGACCCTTCAAGATTCCTCGCGTGCTCATTTGGTGGTTACCTTGGAGAGGCGGGGCAGCAGCATAGCAGTTGGACTGAGTACTGCGGCGATATTGACGATTTTTGAATTTTAGTATCTTCGAACGCCACATCAAGGAGCAACCAATGATTCGATTCATATCATTTGAATTTGTTCTGAAATGGATGCCCAATGGCGGGACGGCAGTCCTAATTCGCAGCTGGCTCATCACCTTGTGGCTCTACGTTCTGGCGATATCATTGAAATCGAGAGTTGAACCGGGTGCGACTTGGCAATTTGATCTCAACACACTTCGCGCACTTGTCTCAGACACCATCCCGTGGATCGGCGCGATCTTCGCTGGTGTATACGTTGCGCTCTATTCACGATTTGCCTCGCAATGGAGCTATTTGGCGAACCTCTACAATCAGATTCTGCAAGCTGCAGTGCAGAGCCCGCCCCAAGGTATTTCGAGCGAACAGGTCTATCGGCTGTGGCAGGCCGGATTTATCGAAGACGCAGAAGAGCTGCACCTGGCACGTAAACCGATGTTTGCGTCAGTAATTGCTAGCATGCTTGTGAAACATGAGACACGTAAGAAATTCGTGGAGCACGCACCTGGGGGCGAGGCGCGACTGACCAAGCTTGAGGGCCAAATCCGCGGAGCACTAGAGTCCTCAATCAAGAAAAGGGGCTTCAAGGTGTCCGATCTGACCATGCCCACTGCGACAACGTCCGCCGCTAGTTCCAAATGACCAATCTCCATGGGCGAGTTTCCGCGACAGAAGAGGCGGGTTTTCTTAAACACGGCCAATTTGTCCGCGGCAATCACGGGACCAACAAAGGTCCAGATTCGATGGATACATCATTTCGCAATCTTGGTACTTGTTTGTACTGTTGCGCCCCGGAAATGGCTGTTTCAGCGAGCAAAATGCAAGAATCCAGAGCATTCAAGTGTTTCGCAGACGTCGAGGGCCAAGTGTTGCGGCTGATGCTTGAGCAAGGCGCAACGGAACTTCATGATCGCGCAACGGGCAGGCACCTGCCGTTGCGCGACCCTGGGGCACGTGATGGCCCTCCAGGCTGTGGCGCAGTCAGGAGTATGCGCCTTCTTCAGCTGGCGAGATTCAAGCGGCTGTGCTCGAGAAGCACGCAGGACGTACGGTTGCCGGCGTCCGACTTCCGGCGGCTCTTCGGCGCGGGTACCAAGAGGTGAACCCGGACCTAAATCAGATCCAGATCGTCTGGCGTCAGCCCTGCCAGCGCCAGCACCCTGTCTTGCCTCATCTGTTCCCCCCAGAGACTCCATGTCCGGTCAGTGGACAAGAACCCTGTCACCCTGCAGGCTGGGCAAGTCAGTTCGACGCCACCATCTACATCGACAAGTCCGCATCCCCGGAACATGCGTGACTCGTCCCCACATGCGCCGCACTTGGCCTGAAGCGTCTCGACGCGCTCGATCATTCCGTTGAGGCGCAGCAAAGGACGGATCCTCAGGATCCGAAAAGCAGCTGGATAGGTCATGTGTCGTGCCGGTCAGGGGCTAGACACGGAGGCGAAGGATTCGCGCCCAAGAGGAGCCAAGTGCGGCCAGCGTACAGCATAAATTGTTAAGAATCCTCAAATTGACTTCACCCGTTGGTGCCGGTGCGAATGTCCTGGCGGGGACTCGACTCAGCAAGGCTTAACGCAATGGTTTGGCCGACAGCTGAACTCCATTCGTCCCCGGGCGGCAGGGAGAGTAAGCTCACCTTCAACCATTTGACCCGGGGCTCTTATGGATCTCATCAGACTGCTGCGATCGCTTGAAGAGTTCCTCTATGAACTCGTAGGGTGGCTGGTGTTCTACCCGCGGACCCTGTGGAGGGTGCTGGTGCAGCCGGGCGAGGTAGCGCACTACACGCGCCGAGAGTTCTCCAAAGATCCGGAACAACGATTCGCCGATGCCATCAGCCCTGTGCTGATGTTGATTCTGTCAGTGGTGCTGGCGCACGCATTGGAAATGTCTACGCGCACCGCCCCCCTCGCGGTATCAGGACCCGTAGGCAAGCTGCTGTTTGGGAGTGAGCAGGGGCTGCTGCTCACCCGTTCGGCTGCCTTCTGCATCTTCGCCCTGGGGGCGGCGCTAAGCACGCTGTGGCGACAGCGCCTGCCCATCAACCGCGACACGCTGCGGGAGCCTTTTTCGATACAGGCGTTCATTGCGTGCCCATTTGTGATTCTGCTTGCAGTTTCGCAGGCAGCTGGCTCTGCAGGTGGAGAGATTGCGCATCGCTGGGGTGTGGGGATCGGAGCACTGGCAGTTGCATGGTATTTGTGGGCGCGCACGCGCACCTTCGTAGCATTGAACGGCACCGGGCCACTCCAAGCATTTGGCTTCGTACTTGGCTCGTTTCTGCTGACGCTGGCACTGGTCGTCGCACTGACGCTCGCCTTGGTTCTCTAGTCCAAGAGACCTGTATTGAAACCGAGCTTGGGAACGAAATCCGATCAAATGCCTAACGATCGGCTAACAATGGCCTAATTTCGCCTTAATCGGCGCGCTTCAGGATCGTGCCCCATGGACATGATCCCTCAGCCGATTCCAATGGCCCCGCATCCGGGCAGATTCGCGGAAGCCAACCTCGTGGGGCCTGATCATCCGCTACGTGGACAGGTGCAGTCCTTCATCGCCGACACCTATCGTCAGCGCTTCGATGCCGAAGTCCGTGACTTCATGCCACAGTTACTGGCCTACCGCGATACGCAGGGGGCACTAGTGGCGGCAGTCGGGCTTCGACACGCAGACAGTGGCCCGCTGTTTGTGGAGCACTATCTGGATGCGCCCGTCGAGGCCGTGCTGGCGCAGCACCTTTCCAGTGCACCTCGGCGAGCGCAGATTGCCGAAGTGGGCCACTTTGCCGCGTCGACGGCGGGCATCGCACGCGAGCTGATCGTGCAGCTGGCCTGGATCCTGCGCGCCGCCGATGTAGATTGGGTGATGTTTGTGGCGACGCAACAGCTGCGCAACGCGTTCGTCCGTCTGCATCTGGCACCGCTCGAACTGGTGCCCGCGCGTGCCGAGCGCATGGGCGACAGCGCGGGCGACTGGGGCCGCTACTATGAATCGCAACCGCGTGTGATGTGCGGCGATATCCGCGAAGGCATCGCCTTTCTTGGCGGAAAGGCCTGCTCGATAGACCCAATGGATGCGGCCAGTTCCGTGGGGGTGGCCGGATGAGTGCTGATGGACAGCACGTCCTGCGCCTGCTGCAGCAGCATAGCCAGCCAGTACTGACCGCTCAGGAGACGCTGAGTGCGTCCGAGCTGCGGTCTCGCGTACTGGAACTGACACAGTGGCTGCAGCGGACAGGTATCACCTGCGTTGCCAGTCGCCTGGACAACGGCCCCGACTGGGTGGTGCTCGACCTGGCCCTTCGCATTGCCGAAGTGGTGCACGTACCGTTGCCCACCTTCTTCTCGGATGAACAAGTGCAGCACGCACTGCAGACCAGCGGTGCCCAGCTGCTGGTGCTGGCGGAGGGCGCGCCGCCGCCGTGCGGGATCACGGCCGCACCAATGGCGTTGCCGACACTGAGTGCGCACGGCTTAGGCCTGTACGCTCCTGCTGGCAGTACCCTGCCGCTTGGCACGGCCTGCGTGACCTACACCTCGGGCAGCACAGGGCGCCCGCGCGGCGTATGCCTCTCTGCCGGAACGTTGATGGCCACCGCCGCGTCATTGGCAGATGCCGCAGGTGACATCGCGCCACGCCGACATCTGTGCCTGATGCCGCTGTCGACGCTCTTGGAGAACGTCGCGGGATTGTACGCGGCGTTGTTGTCGGGCGCCGAGATCGCGCTGCCGTCCCTGCAGGAGATCGGTTACACCGGCGCAGCAGGGTTGGATGTCCGCACGCTGCTGAGCTGCCTCAATCGTTACCGCCCCGAGAGCATCATCCTGGTGCCGCAGCTACTCCTGGCCCTGGTCATGGCGGGGGAGCAGGGGGCTGAACTGCCAGCATCGCTGCGATACCTGGCCGTTGGGGGAGGCCGGGTTTCTCCCGGTCTTCTGTCGCGGGCACGGCGCCTGGGGCTGCCGGTGTTCGAAGGCTACGGCCTGACCGAGTGCGGGTCGGTGGTGTGCCTGAATCGTCCTGGTGCCCAGCGCGATGGCACGGTGGGGCAACCCCTGCCGCACGTGCGGGTGCAGATCATGGACGGAGAAATCGTGGTGTCCGGTGCGCGTGCACTGGGGTATCTGGGCGGTGAGTCGCTGCCGGAGGGGCCCATCCGCACCGGTGATCTGGGACACATCGATGCCGACGGCTTCGTGCATGTGACTGGGCGGCGCAAGAACGTCTTCATCACTGCATTTGGCCGCAACGTGTCGCCCGAATGGGTGGAGAGCGAACTGCTTTCGCACCCGGCCATCGCGCAGGCCCTGGTCTGGGGGGAAGGGCAGGCCGACAACCTGGCATTGCTGGTTCCGCGCATCGCGCAGCAGAGCTCCGGCGCGCTCGACGCGGCGCTGTCCACCATCAACGCCGGCCTGCCCGACTACGCGCGCATCGCGCGCTACGTCACCGTCGCGCCATTCAGTGCGAACGCCGGCCTGTTGACCGCCAATGGTCGCATTCGTCGCGAGGCCATCCTCGCCCACTACCAGGCAGAGATCGACGCCGCCTACCGGCGCCCTGCGTTCAGCACCCTCGGAGACCCTGCATGAGCTTCCACGATCACCTTCTTGCCCAGACCGCCAGCGAGCGCCAGTCGCTGCTGGAGATTCCCATCATCGGCGACGCACTGACGGGCCGCATCGACCGCGGCGACTATTTGGCGTTCCTGCAGCAGGCGTACCACCACGTGCGCCACACGGTACCGCTGCTGATGGCCTGTGGCTCGCGCCTGCCTGCGCGCCTGGAATGGCTGCGGACCGCGATCGGTGAGTACATCGAAGAAGAGATGGGCCACCAGGAATGGGTACTGGACGATATTGCAGGCGCCGGTGGTGATCGGTCCGCTGCTGCAACATCCGAACCCGCACTGGCCACCGAACTCATGGTCAGCTACGCCTACGACACCATCCAGCGCGGGAACCCTGTGGGCTTCTTTGGCATGGTACTGGTGCTGGAGGGCACCAGTGTGGCGCTGGCAACGCAGGCTGCAAACACCCTGCAGACGTCGTTGGATCTTCCGCGCAACGCCTTCAGCTATCTGCTCTCGCATGGCGATCTGGACATCGAGCATGTCGGCTTCTTCAAATCGCTGATGGACAGGCTGGATGATCCCGGCGACCAGCAGGCCGTTATCCACGCGGCACGCCGCTTCTACGTGCTGTACGGCGATATCTTCCGCACCCTGCGCAGTGGCGGCGCGCGTATGGCGGAGGCGGCCTGATGGACCTGCGTGGACGTACGGTCGTTCTGACCGGAGCCAGCGGCGGCATCGGAAGGTTGGTCTGCAGCGGCCTGGTGGGCGAGGGCGCGCAGGTCGTGGCGGTGGGGCGGGGCCACGATCGGCTGCAGGCGCTCACCGACACGTTGCCGGAAGGGGCTGTCATACCGGTCGTTGCCGATATCGGCACGGCGGCGGGCCGCGGCACGTTGCTGGCGAAAATCGATGCGCTATCCAGGCCGCCTTCGGTGCTGGTCGTAGGCCATGCCAGCGCCGCCTTCGGACTGTTCGGCGCGCAGACCGAACAGGCGTTGGAGCAGCTGATGCAGACCAACCTGGTTGGCTCCATGCTGCTGATCCGCGCCTTGTTACCCTTGTTGGAGCGGCAGTCGCACGCCAGCGTGGCCGTTCTCGGCTCGACGTTCGGCAGCCTGGCCTTCCCGGGTTTTGCCGCTTACAGCGCCAGCAAGTTCGGATTGCGCGGCCTGGTCGAAGGACTGGGCCGCGAGTATGCCGGCAGCACAGTCAAGTTCCAGTACCTCTCACCACGCGCCACCCGCACCGATTTCAATAGCGGCGCCGTGGATGCCATGAACGCTGAACTGGGCGTTTCCCACGACTCGGCCGAGAAGGTCGCGACGGCCTTGTTGCAGGCACTGCGCTCTGGCAATCCGCGCTTGCAGATTGGCTGGCCAGAGCGGCTGTTCGCGCGGTTGAACGGCCTGCTGCCCGAGCTGGTGGACCGTAGCCTCCGCAAACAGTTACCCATCGTCAGGCGCCACGCCAGCAGTGGCACCACCGCAGCGAGTTCTTCCGCATCCCCTCCCAGCAAGGACACCTCCCATGAAGCGCACGCAGGGTAAGACCATGTTCTATCTCATTCTTATTGCCGCCGCCGTATTGGTCGGGGTCGCTGTGGCTGCCGAACCATCAGTGCCGGTGGCGCAGATCCGTGACCGCTGGGCCCAGATCAACTACCAGACGCCCAAGCCGCAGCGCGAGGCGGCGTTCATGGCCCTGTCCAAGCAGGCCGCGCAAGCCCGGCAAGCGGCCCCCAGGGATGCCGGTGCGCTGATCTGGGAGGGCATCGTGCTGTCCAGCCTTGCGGGCGAAAAAGGTGGCATGGGCGCACTCAGCCTGGTCAAGCAGGCCCGCGCCGATTTCGAGGCCGCGCTGAAACTGGATCCCCGGGCCTTGGATGGTGCGGCGTATACCAGTCTGGGCGCGCTCTACTACCAGGTTCCGGGGTGGCCGCTGGGCTTCGGGGATGACGATCAGGCGCGGCAGATGCTGAAGAAGGGTCTGGATATCGACCCCAATGGTATCGATGCCAACTATTTCTACGGCGATTTCCTGCGCGATCAGAAGGAGTGGGGCCCGGCGCAGGCGGCGCTGCAGAAGGCACTGGCAGCACCAGCCCGGCCAGGAAGGGATGTGGCCGATGCCGGCCGCCGGCATGAGATCGAGGCCAAGCTGCACGATGTGATGGGCCATCTTGCAAAGTGAAGTCCGCGACTGGACACTGCCCTCATGCGCATCCTCCTCGCCGAAGACGACCGCTCCCTGGGTGAAGGCATCCGGACCGCACTTCGACGAGGCGCCTTCGCCGTGGACTGGGTGGAAGACGGCACGGCCGCGCTCCTGGCTGCGCAGGATGGGGATTTTGATCTGGTGGTGCTCGATCTGGGTCTGCCACGGGTAGACGGCATCGAAGTGATCCGCCGACTTCGGGCGGCGGCAAACCCGGTGCCGATTCTGGTCCTCAGTGCCCGTGAACGCCCGGCCGACCGCACGCTCGGGCTGGACGTTGGAGCAGATGACTACCTCGGGAAGCCCTTCGATACCGCCGAGCTGCTGGCGCGCGTCCGCGCGCTCGTCAGGCGCAGCAGCGGACGTTCGCATCCTACGCTTGACGCCGGTGACCTCCATCTTGATCCGGCGACGCTGGAGGCGCGATGGAAAGGACGGACGCTGGATCTGACCCGCCGCGAGTTCTCGCTGCTGAGATTGTTGATGGAGCAGAACGGTCGGCCAATGGCGCGAGAAACGATCCAGAAGCACCTCTACGGCTGGGATGAGGACGTCGCCAGCAACGCAGTGGATGTTCATGTGCATCAGCTGCGGCGCAAGGTCGACCCTGCGATCGTGCGTACCGTGCGGGGTATCGGGTATGCGCTGGGGCAGTCGCCGGAGCCGGATGCATGAGGTCGATGCGACGCACCCTGCTGCTGACCCTGCTGAGCACCTTGGCGGTTCTGATGGCCGTGGCCGGATTCTTCAGCTATCGCGCCGGTCTACAGGAAGCGGGGGAAATGTTCGATGCCCGGCTGGTGCAGTCCACGCGGGTACTGATGGGCCTGGTAGATGAGCCGCTAGGTGATCTGACTGCGTTTCCAGGCGATCCCATTGTGCTGCGCGGTTGGCACGGGCACGCTGAAGGCGTGGGCGACGCGCTGGCGTTCAGCGATGGACATGCCTATGAGAGCAAGCTTGCCTTCCAGGTATGGGACGCGAAGCAGCGCCTGTTGCTCCGCTCGGACAGTGCTCCCACCCGGCCACTGGCTGCATTGGTGGCTGGCTACGCCAGTCCCGTAATCGACGGCGAACAATGGCGCACCTTTACGCTGCAGACCCGGGGGGGCCGATGGTTCCAGTCTGGCGAGCGGTCGGACATCCGCGAAGAGCTGGCCGAAGATATTGCAGAAGGCACCCTGCTGCCGTTGCTGCTGGCGCTGCCACTGATGGCGCTGGTGATCTGGTGGAGCGTCAATTACGTGACCCGCTCGCTGCAGAGCGTCTCGGACCAGATCGGCAGGCGTGATCCCGGGCGCATGTCGCCACTGGACGCGGCTGACGTGCCGCGCGAGGCGCGAGGACTGGTGCAGGCAGTGAACGGTCTGCTTGGGCGACTGAACGAGGCACTGGCGCGCGAGCGGCGGTTTGTAGCCGATGCCGCACACGAGTTGCGCACACCAATCAGTGCGCTGAAAGTGCATGCAGACAACGCACGCATGGCGCCGGATGATGCAGGAAGGGTACGCGCACAGGAGATGGTCAGCGACTCAGTGGCGCGGCTGGAGCGCCTTGCTTCGCAGCTGCTCACACTCAACCGCGCAGAAGCCGTATCCCGATTCACTTCGGTGCGCCTGAGCCTGGATGGCCTGGTCGGCATGGAGGTGGATGCGCTGCGTCCCATCCTTTCCGTAAATCGACAGTACATCGAACTGAAGCTGGACAGCGCGGAGATCAGGGGTGACGAGGCCGCGCTGAGCGCGCTGGTTCGCAACCTGCTGGAGAACGCCGTGCGCTACACCCCCGTCGGCGGTCGCCTGAATGTCTGCGTGATGCAGGAGGAGGGCAGGGTGTTTCTCATCGTCGCCGACAGCGGTCCGGGCATCGCCGAGGAAGAGCGCGATCGCGTCTTTGACCGCTTCTACCGAACGCTGGGGAGCCGGGTGCAGGGCAGCGGGTTGGGGCTGTCCATTGTCAGGGAGGTGGCCGATTCCCACGGCGCGGGCGTGACGCTGGGCACCTCTCAGAAGCTGGGCGGGCTTGAGGTGAAGGTGAGCTGGCCAGCAGGCTCGGCGTATCAAGGCGCCACTGACAGCTGATTGCCAGGTGACCGCGCCTGGCAGGGCCGTCAGGTGTACTGCACTGCTGCCCTACATGCTGCGGCATGCGCCAAAAAACCGACATTTGGATGTCCTGCGTTGCTTTGATATTCTCAGGCGTGCCAGCTCGCTCCAGCGCGTGATGCTTTCCAACGGCTTAACTGCCATTGCCGGGCATGGGCGGATTCAGCGCAGTGGAAGGGTCGTCGGAGGAGGCACTGGTGATGACGGATCGCGCGGTAGACGCTGGGCGTGGCGCTCTGAAATTCAGAGGCGCTGCTCGCCGCGAGAAGGTGTCCGCCATACTGTCACTCGCGGGCATCTCCTGCATCTGCCTGGGCCTGGCCTGGACATCCTGTTACCTGTATTTCGGACGGGCCGAGCTATCCATTGTATTTGTCGGCTTGATCGCCGTAGGTATCCTCGCGCTCCTTCGAAGCAAGCGCAGTGACGGTGCGTCCATTCTGATCGTCGCCCACGGAGTGCTGGCAGCTGTCTGTGCGATTGCGGCCATTGATGCGCCCATTGCAGGCGTGCCACGTTCGGTTCACCTGTTCCTTCTGCCCTTGGCCGCAGGTGCTGCTTTCACATTCGAAGCGCGCGAACGCTATGGCTCCCTGGTGTTTCCGTTGCTTTGCCTGGCAATGTTTGCAGCGTTTGCGCTCGGGGCACTCGATCGAATTGCGCCAGGCATCTCACCGCCAGTAGAGGTTCGCCACTGGGGCGCGCGCTTCAACACGGCGATCTCCATGGTGCTTCTGGCGGCGATCTTCGGCATCTACCGACTGGATATCGGCAAGCGCCTGCGCCTGGAGCGTGAGCTCGGACGCGCAGTGCGCAACGGTGAGATAGAGGTTCACTACCAGCCACAGGTGCATGTCGACGCCGACGTGATCGGCGTTGAGGCACTGGTTCGCTGGCGGCATCCGTCGGCGGGCCTGTTATCGCCAGACTCGTTCATACCGCTGGCCGAAGAAAGTGCATTGATCAACGAGATAGGGCTGGAAGTACTTCGACAGGCCTGCGAACTGCTCGCTGGATGGTCCGGTCATGTCCATACGCGTGGCATGCGAGTGGCCGTGAACATCAGTCCGGTTCAACTCTTGGATGAGGCGTTCGTCCCCTCGGTAGCCAAGCTGGTCAATCAAAGCGGAATCAACCCCGCCTTGCTGGAACTGGAACTCACGGAATCCGCACTATCCACCGATACGGCAGAGATGATCGACCGAATGCTTGATCTTGAGGCACTGGGCGTGACGTGGGCACTGGATGATTTCGGCACGGGCTATTCGTCCCTGTCCACACTGCGGACCTTACCCATTCGCAAGCTGAAGATCGACAGGCAGTTCGCGCAGGAGGTCACCACCCAGGAGAGTGCTCAACGCCTGCTGGGCAAGATTGTTGAGATCTCCCAGGTGATGGACATGAGTGCGCTGGCGGAAGGGGTCGAGACGGCGGAGCAACGCGACCTGTTGATCTCGCTGGGCTGCGAGTATTTTCAGGGCTATTTCTTCGCGCAACCGATGCCGCCGCCCATGCTTCACGCCTGGCTGGAGGAGCGTCGCAGCATGGCCCTATCGCGTCGCATCGGCGAGCGGGATCGGTCACTGACGACTGCCACCGCCATCTCAGGCGGGAGCGATACTAGCCGCCGCAACGTGCGTTGACCTGCCGTTGACAGCAAAGCGACAGACTGCGCAGGAGCAGAAGGCGCCTGGGGACATCATGGATACGGGTGGGGGACGCGATGCCATTCTTCACTGATTCGGACGAGGTTGCGGTTGAGGGCTTGGGGGCTGCCCGCCGGATTGGGTGGATGCGCTTCGTGGGCGCCTTGCTGGCTGCACTCCCCATTGCATCGGTGGGCCTGGAGCGCGGCATGGGCAGGCTGGCATTCGTGTTTCTACTGGTCAACGCGCTGGTCTGGCCGGTCATTGCACAGCTGCTGACAAGGCGCGCCGCCCGGCCAGCTGTCGTGCAATTCCGTTGCATGGTTGTCGACTCGCTGCTGGGCGGGGCATGGATCGCCTTCATGGCTGTCAGCGCTGTGCCCAGCGCGCTCTTCGCTGCCCTGCTGGTGGCAGACAAGATCGCGGCCGGCGGTACACGGCTGGCGCTGAAGGCCACGGCTGCGCTTCTGCTCGGTTTCCTTGCTGCATGGCTTGCCATGGGCACGCCATGGCAGCCGGCCACTTCTTCCCGAACATTCCTGCTCAGCCTTCCGTTCCTGTTTGTCTACGGGATCGGATTGAGTGCACTGAGTTGGCGTCTTGCGCGCCGGGTCAGGTCACAGAATCGGCAGTTGCAGCGACTCAGCCGAATGGATCCACTGGTGGAACTGGCCAATCGCGGCTACCTCATGCACCGCGCCCAGCAGATGATCGAAGCGGGGCGCGCCCTGGGCCGGACGGATTGCCTGCTGATGCTGGACGTGGACGATTTCAAGCGCATCAACGATACCTTGGGCCATCGCACCGGCGATGAAGCACTGCGTCGTATCGCTGCGGTCCTGCGCAGCGTGTCACGCCCCGGCGACACACCGGGGCGCCTGGGCGGAGATGAGTTCGCGCTGCTGCTCGCCGGGCAGACGCCGGCTGAGGCCATGCTGCTGGCAGAGAAGATCAGGAGCCTGCTCCACGTTGATACGGGCAGTGATGCCGCAATGCTGGACCTGAGCGTGAGCATCGGCATTGCCGCAGCGCCCACGACGACCAGTGCCGAAGAGTGGCTCGCTAGAGCGGACCAGGCCCTGTATGACGCCAAGCGACACGGCAAAAACACGGCGAGCTGCGGCACCGATTGCTGAGCCAACCTAACGCGTCGTGGTCCACGTCAATCGCTGACGTCATGATCGTTGCCGACATCTGACGGAAAGATCGCCTCGTTCGCTGGGAACACTTTCCACCCCTGATGACACGGGACTGCACTGCGTCGGCCGTCGGCCGACGCGTTCTTCACAACATGCAACGTTACACTGGCGCGCTTTCGCATGTGGAACTCGGAGGCAGATAGCCCGATCGTGAGAGTAATTTCCTCTATTGCCATTGCCTTGCTCGCCAGCGTTTCCTTACCCACAGAGGCATCCGAACCTGATCGGAACGGCGATTCCTACTTCAAGCTTGGTGGTGCGGTAAGGTTCAATTACGGCTGGCTCGACTACGGGCCGACCAGCCGCCTTCAGCTTGAACTGATGCGTGCAGACCTTGACGCTGGAACCGGACCGTTTTCCTTCTCTGCCCAATACCGCTGGTACGATGGCTTCGACGCCGTGCATCACGCCTACGCGGGCTGGCAGTTCTCCGATGCTACCCAGCTCAAGGCAGGTATCCAGCAAGTCCCGTTCGGGCTGCTCCCCACCGTTTCGCAGAGTTTCTGGTTCGGCTCCGGCTACTACCTGGGCATCGAGGATGATTACGATCCGGGCCTTGTGGTGATTCACCGCAGCGGCAGCACAACCTGGCATCTTGGCTGGTTCTCTGGAGACGAATACGGGTCCGGGGCTCGCTACGATCGCTACTCCTTTGATGTCGCGCAGACCGAGGCGTTGCCGTATCGCGAGCGGCAACGACTGCATGCACGCGTGGAGAGCGCGCGCGACTGGGGTGGCGGCCAACTGTTGCTAGGCGCATCAGCGTTTGCTGGCAAGGTGCAGAACACTCAGACACGGCGTCACTACGGTCATCAGGGCGCGGCACTCCACGCACAGTGGCAGCGCGATGGTTGGACCGCTCAGTTGCAGTGGGCGCGGTACCGGTATGACGTGCCCGGAGATCGCATCGCAATGTCGGCGTTCCAATCCCCCTTCCAGGTTGCAGCGCAGGCGGATGTGCCAAGCGCCAACATCGCCTATTCGTTCGGCCAGAAGGGCTGGCTGGATGACATCACCTGCTATAACAACCTCAGCATGACCCGCCCGGTCGGGCACCGCGCTGGCCTTCGTGATTCGTGGCAGAACGTGACCGGTTGCAGCCTGCAGAAAGGCATCATGCTCACCTATGTCGACTGGATCGCTGGCCGCAACATGTGGTTTGCCGGTGGTGATGGTATCGGCATCGACGAAGGAGGCCTTTCCAGCTGGCATTCGCGGCTGAACCTCAATATCGGCTTCTACTTCTGATCGGCCTCGCGCAAGCCGGAGGCAGTCTCCCAAAGAATGGAGCAATGAAATGGAGAACGTGTACGATCTTCTACGCCAGACACAGGAGGCCGCTGGTCATGTGATTTCAAGCATTTTGGAGAAGGATTACCTTTCGGCGATAGCCACGATCGCGGCCTCCTTCTTTGGCGCCATGTTTGCATTCCGGCTGCAGCAAAAGGAGAAGGATAGGGAGAGGCGGCAGCAGGAAATTGCGCAAGCAGGCGCCGCCCTTCAGTGCCTATTCCGAATGGCGAATACGGTTGGGGGCTACAAGGCGAATTACGTGAATCCGATTCGCGGAATGGGGCGGGCCGCCGGAGTAATGCTGGCGCCCAGCCTTCCCGAGGATGTGGATCGGGAGCGCTTCAACTTCGACGGCCTCAGCTTTCTTTCTGACAAAGAGGGCCAGCAGGCAGTCGCTGACCTGTGGTTAGAGGAGCGACGCTTCCATAACCTTATGAAGGCGATCGACCGCCGGTCCAAGGTTCATCTGGACCAGTACCAACCGGTAGCTGAAGCTAAAGGTCTTCATCAGCGGGGAGGAATTACTCTGCAGGAATTGCGTACTGAAGTCGGACCGCGTGTGGTTGATGAGCTTGTAAGAACTACAGAGTTCATCATCAAAGATGTGGACGACACGCTTGCTTCACTGCAAAAGGCTAAGGCTCAGTTTCATGTGGTGCTGCGCAAGCGATTCCCTAAGCAGAAATTTCTTGACTTTGAGCTAATTGGCATTCCGGAAGGACAAGATTCAAGCGCCGCCCCTCAAGCGCCTGGCGTCGAAACTGATAGCAGGGGGAGTGGTAAGTGACGGGGTGTAGGGGCAGCGCCCCTACGGAAGCGCCTCACACGCGCTGGCGGCGTTTCGGCCCCGGCACCGGCAGGACGGCTGCGGGCGGCTCGGCGTCGGGTCCAGCCATCGCTATCGCCGAACGCTCTTTGCGTCGGCTGACAACATCCCGCAGATTGACGACAGTGGCAGGATGATGGCGAATGCCGGCGTCTCGATTGTGCACATTTCTGGGACTGTTGATCGACGGCGCCGAACGGGCAGCTTCCATCATCCGGCGCCATTCCTGCGCTTGGCACGCGGTGAGCGACAGCCAGGCCAGATCTTCCGGGAGCAGTTCGCGGCCTTCGGGGGTGATCAGCCGATCACCGAGGAAAGAAAAACCGGCCCAAGGGCCGGTCAACTCGATACGGTGGTGCGGGTCGAACTCAATCATGCCGCGATCTCATCCTTGGCCGGGGTCTGAGGGCGCAGGCAGGAGCCAAGCCAGAGGCCCAGCCAGTGCCATGCGGAGCCGACAAGGGCTGCGCCAGCCCGATACAGCATTGCGCATAATGTATATTATGTTCACGCCGCCCATCGAGCGCAGACCGACAACCTCCCCACAGACCCATAACCCCCCCTGTACCTGAAACCCCTGCCTGTGGCGGCAACTCTCCAACTGTCAGACTCTGCCCGATCAACACCGCCAGCAACGGAATGGCAATCCCGTACACGTACTGCGTCAGCGTGACCCCGATGCCAAACGGGAACCAGATCGTCGGAACACCCAGCGCGCCGAGTTCGCTCGTGTACTGCGATATGGCGATCACCAGCATCACGATAAGCGCAAAGCCACGCATAGGCCCTTGACGGAAGATTCGCACGGCGATGGCCAGCAGCAACCCGAGCGTACCCAGTCGGAAGACCTGCGTGAGTGAGGCGGCCCCTATGGCACCTACCACAATCCCCAGCGCTGCAAGTGTCAGCGCGCTGGCATCGATCGTCCGCGAGGGAGGAAGTACCCAGCGATTCCACGCCAGTGCCCAGGCAACAAGGCTGAGCGGCATCCAAAGCGCGTTGTTCAACCATGTATACGTCGGAAGACTGAGCAGATCCGTCCAGGAGACGATCGCGTTGTCGAGCCGCTTGACGGCGGAAAGCAGGAGCGCAATGCACAGACGACGGCAATGAACGATTGATGGCTGCTGCGCTGGCGAAGCGCCGATGCCAGCACGATTACCATGATCATGGCCAATGGCTCGACCACCTCCACGATATAGCCTGCAACGGTACGCCACCATTGAATGTGGAACAGCGCCTGGCTCTCCGGTCGTGGGGCGAGTGTCGGCGCCATATGGATACCGCCGCTTGCAGGGCCAACAGCGCTGCCGGGCTGCATGAACACTCTTACGGCGATAACTTCCTGCGTTCCTGCTGCATCTGCTGGAAGCGGAAAGATCATCGGCCGCGTGCCCACCACGCGAGGCGCGTCCCCTAGCCTGCCCGATCCTCCCAGGCGATCACCGTTCCAGAAGAGTTCGTAGCCATCTTCCACGGCGGTAGGCCCCAGGATGTCCCATGCGCGGTCTCCCTCTGGAATCGAAAGTGTGCGTCGATACCAGGCATATCCCTGGTAACCATAGTGGTCATGCGCCATCCACCCGCTTACATAGTTGGGCAGCCCCACGTCTCCGTCGATGCTGCTGGCCGGCGCACTGAGGTCGAGTGTTTCCCAGGACGCGTCATCGACCGGGATGCCCGCCCAGCGCGAATCGTCACCAACGTGGAATTTCCACGGACCGTCGATCAGGGGCGCAACAGCGCGGAGCCTGGCTGGAACAGGCCGACCGCCAATGGCAAGGACGACGGCAGTAAACACCCAGGCCAGCAAGGTAAGGAGGACGATCCATCGAAAGAGCGTGCGTTGCCGGAAGGGTGCAGCGGAGGGAGATCCGGTGGACGTGGTCATTACTGGTCCTCCGAAATCAATCGGACAGGCAACCCGCACGAAACCGGGTGCCCGCGCCAGCCTACAGAAACCTGTGCATCACAAAGACATCCACCAGACCCAACTTCCCATGCTGGAACGCCTTCGGCAGCGTGCCCACCACCTCGAACCCCAACTTCCGGTACAGCGCTACGGCTGGAGCATTGGTGCTGACCACGTAATTGAACTGCATGGCCAGGAACCCTTGCGCCCTCGCCTGCTCCAGGCTGTGTTCAACCAGCGCACGGCCTACCCCACGCCCTTGTAACGACGCATCCACCAGATAGGTCGCGCTGGCCACATGAGAGCCCAGGTCGGGAAAATTCGCGCCCATCTTGTACATCCCGACAACCTGGCCCTCCAGTACGGCCACATGCGGCATCTGGGCCTGGAACCAGTGACTCCGGAACGTACCTGCCTCGTACGAGCCGGCAAACGGCAGTGCGTCCTGCGGCGCAATGGCGGCCTTGAACAGGCCCCACATGACGTCGAAATCGCCGGCGTTGGCAGGTCGAATCTCCACGCGGCTCCTGCAGATCTCAGCGAATGACCTGGCCGGACACTACCAGAATCCAGCCTGGGCCACATGGATGCTTCACGCGGCGCCGCAGCGCGCTCAGCAATAGTTGAGTTCATCCCAGTCCCTAGAGCAATACATGTCCCCTACGCCCGCGCGCATTCGACACCGGTTCCACCGATGGCGCGTGGCTGGCTACATTGCACTGGGCCTGTACGCGCTGTACCTCCTGGCCGGCAACATCTTCCTCAACACACCACTGTTCGACCAGGTCACCAACCGCAAGCCGCACAAGTTCGTGATGACCACGGGCCCGGCCATCACGCTACTCCCCGGCCACGTGATCGCCTGGAACGTGCACATGCGCGGCCACGTCAACCACACCGTCTACGTGCTGCACGCCGATCGGGCAAGCGCCAGGCTGGCAGTCCTGCCGCTGTTCCGGCGCGAAGTACGGGTTCCGCGCCTGCAGGCCACGGGCGTATCGGCCGAGATCAGCCGTGTTGAAGAGGCCATTCCGCCACCCCCGCGCAGCGACCAAGGGTGGACGCTGCGTTTCGATGCCATCCACAGCGACAGCATCCGCAGCGCCCGTTTCGGCAAGCTGCTGATCATCGGCAAGGGCCAGGGCACGGTCGGCTTCG